>CAYPGZ010000034.1:0-18564 GCA_964410335.1 uncultured Flavobacteriaceae bacterium
TCCTAAAATTTTTTGGGATTTTCTGAAATCAGTTGTTTTCTGAAAGTGCCTAATTCGTATGCTCTACTCCTGAATATGCCTAAAAACAGTTCACACTTTTGCTGAAAATCATTTAAAACAAAGTGAACTATAAAAAACATAAAACCCTGCAAATCATAGGATCTGCAGGGTTTTATTATTGGGTGGAAGCCCAAAAGTCGGGGTGGCAAGATTCGAACTTGCGGCCTCCTGCTCCCAAAGCAGGCGCGATAACCGGGCTACGCTACACCCCGAAGATTCAATTAGCAAGGTTCAGTAAGCAGTTAGTGAATCTTGCACAAGTTGAATATAATGGCCGGATCATTTTTTCCGGCCATTAAATCGGTTTATCGAAACCTTTGGTCTCGATTATGGCGGAGAGACAGGGATTCGAACCCTGGCAACGCTTTCGCGTTGACAGATTAGCAATCTGCTGCATTACCACTCTGCCATCTCTCCAAAATAAAAAAAAGAACGTATTTCCTTTTAAGCGACTGCAAAATTAAGCCTTAACTACGATTATACCAAATGAAAAATGAGTTTTTTGAATCACTTTTTTTATTTTCAGGGTATGAGTTTTCGCAATCCCATGCGTTTCAGCATCTTCTTCTCAAAATTCCAAAAAAAACGGAATTGACCAAACAACCACCCGTATCCAACCAAAAGCACCTGATAAATAGGAAAAATAACGATTAGACGAAGGGAATAATATCCCAATCCCCCGAAGAAAAATCCTTTGGAGAAAGTTTCGCGATCCAATTCAAAAAATTCCAGAAGGGGTTTGCCCAAATAAGCGGAGGAGGATCCTGTAATGGCAAAAACAAACAACACCACAATGATTTGCCAATTGGACTCTAAGCCCCAACGTTTCTTCAGCTTTTCCATGTTGCAAACATACGATGCTTAGAGTCTTTGGTTATATTTTTCCTGAAAATATTCAAAGTAGTTATACAACATATAGTTGAGCTCTAAACCGTAATCTACATCTGATTCATAATTAATGGGCTGGGGGTAAAGTCTCCCGTAACGTGCAGGGTTTCTTGCCCGAATATTATATTGCATCACATAATGACGGTTCTTTTTTTCCAGATATTCCAACTCATAAAACTCTATCGGAGGCTGAGTGGCCAACCACGATTCAAAATCCGAATCAAACACGATCAATTCAAAATCCAGGCTGTCGTTGGCAATACGAATCGTGTCTGTTTCAGCTTTATTTTTAGACAGGGCATTTTCCTGTGTGGAACCGCATGAAAAAATAAAGGCTGATACGAATAGGATATAAAACAGGTTTTTCATAAGCCTAAAATTAAGTCATAAACTGCTACTCTGCAAATAGTTGGAAATTCTTATGCCTTTTGGGCTTCAGAAAATTCGATAATCTGTTGGGCGAGTTCCGTACCAATTCGATCTTGAGCTTCCACGGTGGATCCGCCGATATGTGGCGACAGAGAAATCTTGGGATTCATCAAAAGTTGAACTTCGGGTGTGGGTTCTTTTTCAAAAACATCCAGGGCCGCGAAAGAAAGTTTTCCGCTTTCGAGTGCCTCCACAAGCGCAGCCTCATCCACAACACCACCACGCGCGGCATTGATGATACCGGCTCCCTCTTTCATTTTTTCGATTTCCTTTTTTCCGATGATATATTTTTCTTGAGCAGGAAGGTGCAAGCTTATAAAATCAGATTGAGTAAGCACTTCATCCAAGGGAATTTTTTGAATGTTGAAATCGATAGTTTTGCCGTCATAAAATTTCAATTCTACCGAAACTGTTTCGGTATTCCTTCCGGAGCCTATCACTTTCATGCCAATACCCAAAGCAATTTTGGCCACCTCTTGACCAATTTTCCCTAATCCGATTACTCCAAGGGTCTTACCGCGAAGCTCCACTCCTTTGGAATAGCTTTTTTTCAGGTCTTTAAAACGAGATTCTCCTTCCAAAGGCATTTCACGATTGGCAAAATGTAAGGAACGCACTGCGCCGAATAAATGGGCAAAAACCAACTCGGCCACACTTGCAGAAGAAGCTGCGGGGGTGTTGATTACTTTTATCCCTTTTTCGCGAGCGTATTCCACATCGATATTATCCATGCCAACCCCACCGCGTCCAATCATTTGCAAACCGGGACAGGTATCGATAAGATCCTTTCGGATTTTTGTGGCACTGCGCACCAAAACCACGTCAATATTATTTTTGTTGATATAATCCGCTAATTGGTTTTGGGCTACATGGGTTAGAATCACTTCAAAACCGGCTTTTTCCAAGGCTTCAACTCCACTTTTTGAAATTCCGTCGTTGGCTAAAATTTTCATTTGAATGATTTTTTTATTTTTAAATGCGTGTAATCAGTTCAATATATCTCCGTTAGGCTTTTCGTTCCAATTCGCTCATTACTTCCACCAAAACCCCAACGCTTTCCAGAGAAAGTGCATTGTACATTGAAGCGCGATATCCTCCCACACTTCGATGTCCGTTCAGACCATTGATTCCGGCTTCTTTCAGCATGGTTTCAAAAGTTTCTTTCATGGTGTCGTTCTTCAAATTGAAAGTAGCGTTCATCGTCGAGCGGTCTTCTTTCTCGGCAAATCCTTCAAAAAGGGGATTGATATCGATTTCTGAATACAGCAATTTTGCTTTTTTCTCGTTTTCTTCCTCCATGACCTCAATCCCGCCTTTTGCTTTTAACCAGCGCAGGGTAAGCATGGAAACATAGGTCGCAAATACCGATGGGGTATTAAACATACTGCTCTTGTCGATATGGATTTTATAATCCAACATGGAAGGAATTTTCCGATCCACTTTTCCTAAAATATCTTCTTTAACCACCACCAAGGTTGTTCCTGCAGGACCCATATTTTTTTGTGCTCCTGCATAAATCAAATCGAATTTTGAAAAATCCAGTTTTCGGGAGAAAATATCACTACTCATATCACAGATCATCGGCACTTCGGTATCGGGAAAATGCTTCATTTGTGTGCCGAAAATAGTATTGTTGCTGGTGCAGTGGAAATAATCCACATCCGAAGGGATGTCGTATTTTTTAGGGATATATTTAAAGTTTTTGTCCGCCGAAGAAGCCACTTCGATCACTTCGCCAAGCAATTTTGCTTCTTTTATGGCTTTTGATGCCCAAGTCCCGGTATTGAGATAAGCCGCTTTTTTTTGCAAAAGGTTATAAGCAACCATCAAAAATTGAAGACTGGCCCCGCCTTGCAAAAACAAAGCTTTATAGCCTTTGCCTTCCAGTTGAAGATGTTCGAGAGCCAAAGCACGTGCTTCTTCCATTACATCCACAAAATCTTTGCTGCGGTGGGAAATCTCTAAAATGGATAGCCCTGAATTGTTAAAATCCAAAACGGCTTGGGAGGATTCTTTGAATACTTCTTGAGGCAATATACAAGGTCCGGCGCTAAAGTTGTGTTTTTTCATGGTAGATATGGGGTATTAGATTTGAGATATTTTACTGTGAAAAATGAAATTTGCTATTTTGCATTGTTGAATGCAAAGGTGCTAAAATTTAACCGGATTTGCATTGATTTTGAGCGGATTCTTTGTTATGATTTTATTAAAAATTCCATCACGTCCACTCCATCCGCATAGTCCCAAAGTTTTGGTTGCTGGGTTTTTCCAAAGGGGATGCTGTTTTCAACAAATCCCTTGGAAACCACACATTGCAATTGATCTGACCGGGCTTCGATTTGGCTTTTGAGTTTGTCCTTATCGGAATAATATTCATAAAAAATCACGCCGATGGGGGAGTGCAGGCTTTCATCTTCTTTCAGCAAAACGAAACCGTTGTCCAGGATTTTGAAATCGCTCATCAGATAGACCGCTTTGTTGTAGTCGTAATTATTGGCGTATTTTGAATGGTTTATCAAATCTTTCCAATCAAAAATCGACTTGAAAAATTGGTCGAAATCGTAGTTTTCCGGGACATAGAGTTTGGAAACATTTCGACATCCCAAGCCGAAATAGCGAAAAATATCCTTGCCCAACAATTTCAATTCTTCTTCCGTTTCCGAGCCGTTCAACACCGCAGTGGAAACTCGGTTCTTTCGGATGATATGCGGTTTTTGCGAAAAATAATATTCAAAATAGCGCGCGGTGTTATTGCTCCCGGTGGCGATGACCGCGTCGAAGTTTTCTAATTTTCCGTCTGTGAATTCGATAAGTTCTTCAAATCCGGGTGCTTTTGAAAGCAAAAACTCGACCAAGATAGGAAGAAACAAATTGTCGTTAGAGGATTGTTTGACCAGAACTTTGTTCCCTGAAATCAAAACCGATAAAAAATCATGAAAGCCCACCAAGGGGATGTTCCCTGCCATGATTATGGCAACTGTTTTCGGGTTTTGGGAAGAGGTAATATCATATTGTGAAACCCACCTAGTCAGGTTTTCTTTGCTAAGCACATTTGCCCATTGTTGAAAAGAGAACAGCACATTTTCCTCGGTAAACCAGCCGTTGTGGTGCTTGGCGTTTTCGATTTTTTCCCAAAGGCTTCTATGAAGTTTTTCTTCTTCGGGAGCTACATCAGGAATCCCGTTACGGGCTTTTGCAAACAGGTTTAAAAATCGACCCAGTTGGGTAAAAACTTCAATACGTTTTTCGATTGTCATCAGAATTTGCTTATCAATACTCGTGTTTCCTACTCATTTCGGCTTTTGTAGGCGAAAGAAAGACAGGTTTTTCCGCTTTAACGTGGAAAGTTCGAATGAGTTCGTATTTTTGCACAAAGTTACGGAAACACAAGAGAAATGGCCATTATCATAACAGACGAATGTATAAATTGCGGTGCTTGCGAACCGGAGTGCCCAAACACTGCAATCTATGAAGGTGCTGACGATTGGCGATATGCAGATGGCACCGATTTAGAAGGAAATGTGGTACTCCCCAACGGGAAGGAAGTAGATGCCAATGAAGCCCGAGAACCCATCAGCGATGAATTCTATTATATCGTTCCGGATAAATGCACCGAATGTCAAGGATTTCACGAAGAACCCCAATGTGCAGCGGTTTGTCCCGTGGATTGTTGCGTTCCCGACGATGATCATGTGGAAAGCGTAGAAGAATTATTGGCAAAACAATCCTTTATGCATAAGGAGTGATAGGATAATTAGCCGCCAACCCGTTTTACCGAAAAGCCTTTTTCTTTGAGGATTTCCATAATGCGGTTGCGATAATCTCCCTGGATAAGTATTTCATCATTTTTGGCAGTTCCCCCTACTCCCAGAATGGTTTTAAGCTCCTTGGCAAGAATTTTAAAATCTTTGTCGGCACCGTTATAGTTTGTAATAATGGTTACCGGCTTGCCTTTTCGTTTTTCATATTTACAGTACAAAGCTTCGTCCTGAAGCCGGATTTCTTTTGCTTTATTCTCTTCTGAAGAATTTTCTTCCGGAACGTGATCGGGAAATAGTTTTTGGAGTTGATCTTTTAAATCCATGACAATTAAAGCTATGAATGGTTAAAGGAATTTAGTGGTTATCTCTGCGTCTCTATAGCAACCTGAAAATCTTCGAGCATTTTCAGAAAGACGTGTGAGCTTATCCATATTATATAATGTTGGGTAAAAATAATTAAATTGACCGGCCTATGTAAAGACTGGGAAGATTATTAATTCTCACCCGCAGTTTCATCGTATTTTCCCAAAGCGTGCCGGTGTTTTCACCAATACGAATAAAGTGAGAACCCCCACCACGGTCATAGCCAGATATACCCCTTGGGTGGCTTCAAAAAAAGCCTGCTGTAGAAAAACTGCTACTTCTGAGTTTAAAGCTGCAGATTGCATGGCATCCACGATATTGTTTACATGGGGAAGTGCTTCAAGAATATGAAGAGGAGCGGATTCCATTTTATGTTGGATAAGCCAATTGAAAATTACGGCGAGTAAAGCCGCGCCGATACTTTGTCCAAAATAACGACAAAACATATTGGTGCCGGTCACTACCCCCCGATCGTGGTAACTCACCGTAGATTGAACACCTACCAGGAGTGGCGTAGAAATTAAACCAAAGCCTGCTCCCAATAAAAGCTGGGTGCCCACCAACATCCAAACCGGACCGGGATAAGGAACAAAAAGAAAGCCCACTGAACCCAAAATAACAAACAGTATTCCCAACAGAGCCGTATTTCGGAATCCGAAGCGTAAATAGAGACTTCCGGCCAGAGAGGAAGAAAGCGGCCAGGTAATACTCATGCTTGCTAAAATAAATCCCGCAGCAATTGCTTTTACTCCGGTAACCGATTGGGCAAATACCGCCAAATACATGTTGGGGCCAATCATAACTATCCCCATTCCGATAATGGCCAAATTTGCCCCCACCAAAACCGGTTCTTTCCATACCCAGCCGGGCAAAATGGGATCACCGGCTTTTTTCTCTATACGCACGCTAATCCATATCAAAAGCAGGATTATTCCCAACAGCAATATAGAGGTGGTAGAAAACCAAGGCCAGGCTTTGCCGCCTTTCATCAGCCATAGCATGATGCATGTCCCGGTAATCAACATCGCGATGGCACCTTTCCAATCAATTTTTGGGCGGCGTGCTATTTTCTCTTCGTGCAGGAATTTTACTAACAAAAAAATGGAAGCTATTCCAAAAGGAATATTAATAAAGAATATCCATCTCCAGGTGGCATATTCGGCAAAAGCACCACCAATTGCAGGACCTAAAATAGCAGAAACTCCCCATACACTCGATAGCCAACCTTGAATTTTTGCGCGTTCCTCAATCGAATAAATATCACCGGCCACTGTGTTTACCGAGGCCATAATGGAACCTGCACCCAAGGCTTGTACTGCTCTGAAAATAATCAAGGAAAGCATATCCCATGCAAGGCCACAGGCAACTGAACCTATCAAAAAAACGATAATCCCAAAAATGAGAATGGGCTTTCTACCAAATAAATCTGCGAGTTTTCCGTATAGTGGAATGGTAATGGTTTGCACCAGTAAATAAATAGAAAACAACCATCCAAACATCGAGAAACCACCTAAATCTCCAACGATTTGGGGGATTGCCGTAGCTACAATAGTGTTGTCCATAGCCGCCAATACCATGGTCATCATTAAAGCGGCTAAAATCCAGTTCCGTTTTAATTTAGTACGGGAATGTGCACTGTCGTTTTTGATAGTGAGAAGTTATTTTATAAGTAAACTGAAAAGGCTGCTGACGAGGCGGTCAACAACCTTTTCTATGTAAAATTACAAAAAATAAAGTTTATGATACTGGAGAGATATTCCTAACTCTAACAATTATTTTTTCTTCATCTGATCCCTCATGCGTTTTTGCTCTTCGGCTTGCTCCATGATTTCCTGCATTTTCTTGGAAAATCTGCCTTGTTTTTTTGGTTTCTTCTTTTTCTCCTCAATCTTAGCATGAACCTTCTCTTCGTCGATGATATAATATTTGATCACGAGGATAATTCCAATGGTAATTACATTGGAAATAAAATAGTACAAACTCAATCCACTGGCATAGTTGTTAAAGAAAAACAACATAAAAATAGGGGAGAGGTACATCATCCATTTCATCATTTTTCGCATATCCGGCATGCCTTCCTGAGTAGGTTGCGACATCATATCGCCGTCTGAATTCAATTTCATGGAAAAGAAAATAGCCACAGAAGCCAGGATAGGAAGAAGGCTCACATGATCTCCATAGAAGGGAATAGGGAAAGGCAAATGAGCAATCACATCATAACTCGACAGGTCGTCCACCCACAAGAATTTTTCGTTTCGCAAATCGAAAACCGATGGGAAAAACATAAACAAAGCATAGAATATAGGAATCTGCATTAAGGCAGGCAAACATCCGGCAAGCGGACTCGCCCCGGCTTTGTTTTGAAGAGCCATGGTTTCCTGTTGGCGCTTCATCGGATTATCTTTGTATTTCTTTTGTATCTCCTGAATTTCAGGACGAAGGATTTTCATTTTTGCCTTGGACAAATATTGCTTGTATTGCACAGGCGACAACAGAAGTTTAAAGAGAATGGTCAGGCAGATGATGGCTATTCCCGCAGGCATTATACCTATAAGGAAATCGAAAAAGGGAATAACCAAGAATTTATTGATCCACCCAAAAATCCCCCAACCTAAGGAAATCATTTCATCCAGATTGCGGTCGTAATCTTTCAAGATTTGATAATCCACGGGACCGAAATACCAGTTCATGGACTTGTTGAACTCCCCGGCTTTTAAATTCAGCGGCATGGTGGCCGAGAAAGCTTTCGTGAAAAGCGTATCCACCTGATCGTCTTTCACTAGGTTTTCCGACACGAAAATTCCTTTGTCAAATGCTTCGTCAGCCAAGAGAATGGAAGTGAAAAAATGTTGTTTGAAGGCTACCCATTCGATTTCTTTATCCTCTTGTTCATCTTTAGATTGCTGTCCGGTGTAATCATCTTTTCCGTTTTCGTAGGCATAAGCAATTTCGGTATATCGGTTTTCATAGGAAACGCTTTTTTCATGCGAAAAAGTTTTCATTTTCCAGGTTAAAACCGCTGCTTCGGAGGTTTGTATCGCACTTTCCAAACCCTGAGAGCGGATATTGAAATCCAGCATATATTCTCCCGGGCGGAGAGAGTATATATATTCAAGATAATCGTTTTCCGAAATTTTTAACTTCATGGAAAGTCGGGTTCCATCTGCCGAAAGTTCCGGTGCAAAATACATATCTTCCGTATGGATGGTTTTTCCGTCGCGGGTATGGATTTTTAAGCCGAAAGCAGCATTTCCATCTTTGATTAAATAGATGGGAACAGAATCATGAGCTTTAAAATCTTTTAATTTTGCTTCTACAATTTGCCCGCCTTTGTTAGCAATTTTTAATACCAACAAATCATTTTCGAGCCTTGTGATATTTTCTGTAGCAGAAGGAAGTCCTGCGGAATAAGCAAATGTGCCGAGTGCCTTTTGCGCTTGAACTGTTCGGGCAGAATCATTTTGCGCCACAATTGCTTCCTTGGGAGGAGCGATTGACTCATTTGAGGTGTCTTTCGATTCTACCTGTTCCGTAGTTGTTTTTTCGGCTTCGGGTTGGGGGGTGTTGGATTCATTATATAGCAACCAAAGCAAAATAGCGCCTATCAATAAAAAGCCAATAACGGAATTGATGTCAAATTTCCTGTTTTCCATAGTAATTCCCTGTGAATTAAAGGGTCTGGTGTTTAATTTATTCTTTTCTGGGAAGTCTTTTTATGCTGTCCTCTCGCTTTGCGGAGATTTTTGCTTTTCGTTTTGATGTTTTTTTCTTTCGGCAAATTCTTTAGTTGCCCTCACAAAATCCACAAATAGAGGATGTGGACTAGCCACAGTGCTTTTATATTCCGGATGATATTGCACGCCCACAAACCAAGGATGATCCTGTAGTTCGATAGTTTCCACCAGACCGGTTTCGGGGTTGATTCCGGAGCTGATCATTCCGGCTTTTTCCAAAGCTTCTTTGTATTTATTATTGTATTCATACCGATGACGGTGTCTTTCGGCAATTTGGTTTTTTCCGTAAATTTTTTTGATAAGGGTGTGGTCTTTCAATTCACAATCCCACGAACCTAGTCGCATGGTGCCGCCTTTGTTTGTGATGTTTTTCTGGGCTTCCATCAAATCGATTACGGGATATGCCGTGTCTTCGTCCATTTCGGTCGAGTTGGCATTTTTCATTCCTAAAACATTTCGAGCATATTCGATAATGGCCATTTGCATTCCGAGGCAGATTCCAAAAAAGGGCAATTTATTTTCTCGGGCATATTTCACTGCGGCGATTTTTCCTTCCACTCCACGTTCCCCAAATCCCGGGGCGACCAAAATACCATCTAAATGACTAATCTTTTTATGCAGCGGAGTTTCAATAAATTCGGAGTGGATACTTTCGATGTTCACGCGCACTTCATTTTCGGCTCCGGCGTGAATAAAGCTTTCCAAAATGGATTTATAGGAATCCTGAAGTTCTACATATTTTCCCACCAATCCAATGGTGACTTCACTTTTTGGGTTTTTATGGCGTTTCAGGAATTCATGCCATTGTTTTAAATCCGGTTCGCCGATTTGAGGTAAATTCAATTTTTTCAAGCTAATGGTGTCCAGGCCTTCTTGCTGCATCAACACCGGCACATCATAGATGGTTGCAGCGTCGATAGATTGGATAACAGCTTCCTTTTGCACATTGCAGAAAAGCGCGAGTTTGGTCTTGAGGTCGTCACTCAAATTGTGTTCGGTGCGGCATACGAGAATGTCTGCACTAACACCACTTTCCATCAGGGCTTTCACACTGTGTTGTGTGGGTTTTGTCTTTAATTCTCCCGCAGCGGAAAGATAAGGCACCAGCGTCAAATGAATGACCAGCATATTTTTTTCGCCGAGTTCCCAGCGCATTTGTCGAACGGCCTCGATATAGGGTAAGGATTCAATATCTCCTACTGTTCCTCCGATTTCGGTGATTACGATATCATAATCTCCACTTTTTCCCAACAATTGGACACGTTCTTTGATTTCGTTGGTGATATGGGGAACCACTTGAACCGTTTTTCCCAAAAATTCTCCTTTGCGTTCTTTTTCGATGACACTTTGATAAATCCGGCCGGTGGTGACATTATTGGCCTGAGAAGTGTTGACATTTAGGAAACGCTCATAATGTCCCAAATCCAAATCGGTTTCGGCTCCGTCTTCAGTAACAAAACATTCCCCGTGCTCATAGGGGTTCATGGTGCCGGGATCAATATTGATGTAAGGGTCGAGTTTTTGGATAGTGGTTTTGTAACCGCGTGCCTGCAGGAGTTTGGCCAGCGAGGCCGCAATGATTCCTTTCCCGAGAGACGAAGAAACACCACCGGTCACAAAAATGTATTTGGTTTGAGACATTATTGGATGTTTGGTCTGTACGGAGCGCAAAAATACAAATAAAAGTTTCAAGTTTAGGATTTCCGACGAGGGAGTTTTGAAGCAAATGCGTATGCCCTTGATTTGCCGTGGAACGCTATCAAAAATGAAAGTATTATTTTCGGTTAATTTATGTAACTTACCCGGCGTTTTGAGGAAAAAAACCGAAAGGATTTCCAAAGCCTTTTGAGGATAAAGAAACTTAAAACCCAAAAACTATATTTATGCTCTATCAATCCAAAATTGCCGGGCTTGGGAAATATTTACCCGACAACATTGTCACGAATGATGATTTGGCGAAAATCATGAATACTTCTGATGAATGGATACGAGAACGTACGGGAATCGAAGAACGGCGGCATATCAAAAAAGGGAGTGGCGAAACCACTGCTACCATGGGAGTGGAAGCTGCAAAAATAGCCTTGGAAAGAGCAAAAATAGAGAAAGATGATATCGATTTGATTGTTTTTGCCACCCTCAGCCCCGATTATTATTTCCCCGGGTGTGGTGTTCAGGTGCAGGAAATGCTGAATATCAAAACCTGCCCGGCACTGGATGTGCGTAATCAGTGTAGTGGATTTATATACGGACTTTCTGTCGCCGATCAGTATATCAAAACCGGAATGTATAAAAACATTTTGGTCATCGGGAGTGAAAACCACAGTGGCGGGTTGGATTTTTCCAATCGTGGACGAGCTGTTTCCGTGATCTTTGGCGACGGCGCAGGAGCTGCCGTACTGACACGAAGCGACCACAATGGGCAAGGGATTTTATCCACCCATTTGCATGCGGAAGGGAAGCACGCCCTCGAACTAACGATGGAAGGGCCGAGCACTTTGCACTGGGTTCCGGAGTTAATCGAGGAAAGCCGGCAGAAAGATTCAGAAGAAGAGGTTCCCTATTTTGCTTATATGAACGGTCAGTTGGTTTTTAAAAATGCGGTAGTACGTTTTGCGGAAGTAATTCAAGAAGGATTGGAAGCCAATGGACTTTCGACGGTAGATATCGATATGCTGATTCCTCATCAGGCGAATTTGCGAATAGCTCAATTTATCCAAAAAAAACTCCGACTTTCGGATGATCGGGTTTTCAATAACATCCAAAAATATGGCAACACTACCGCTGCCTCCATTCCGATTGCCTTGACCGAAGCTTGGGAAAAAGGAAAAATAAAACCCGGAGATCTCGTGGTGCTCGCGGCTTTTGGAAGCGGCTTCACCTGGGCCAGTGCGGTAATTGAATGGTAAAAAAAAGCCCGTTTAACCTGATTTTATCCAGGCATAAACGGGCGGATATATAAAAAATGTCGGTTTTTCTTTGTGTAAAGGGCTAATTCAAACAAATTATAAACCAACTTCTCATATATAAAGACGAAAATTCTATGCCAATGTTTCAAATATTTACAAAGTTTAACATTTACTTCCCCTAAGCCGGGGGAGCAAAAAAATTTTATTTTAAAGCTTTTTTGGCAGGTAAGTATCACTAAATTAGGCGTTCATAATGAAAGAATTGATTCTTCTTCACGGAGCTCTTGGAAACCAAAATCACTTTTCAGCATTAAGAGAAATTTTACAACCCCATTTTGACGTGCATAGCTTGGACTTTTCCGGACATGCCGGAAAGACTTGTGAAGAAGATTTTTCCATTGAATTGTTTGTTAGAGATTTACATGATTATATAAATAAAAATAATTTAGAAAAACCCGATATTTTCGGGTACAGCATGGGGGGATATGTAGCCTTGAAATTCGTTTTGGAGAGTCCGGAAAGAGTGGGGAAGATTATGATCTTGGCCACTAAACTGGACTGGAACCCGGAAAGTGCGGCCAAGGAAGAAAAAATGTTGAATTGGAAAAAAATGGAAGAAAAAATCCCGGATTTCACAGCGGTTTTAGAAAAAGAAAATCAACCAAACGACTGGAGGAAGCTTGTAGAGAAAACCGCAAAAATGATTCAGGGATTGGGGCATGGAAAAGCAGTGCCTATTCAAGACTTTGCCGAGATCAAAAATTCTGTTTTAGTGGTACGAGGTTCCGAGGACAATATGGTTTCCAAAGAAGAATCTCAAAAACTTGCGGAGATTTTGCCGCGAGGTAAATTCCTCGAAATCCCGGATTGCAAACATCCTTTTCCTTTAGTTGACCAACGAAAATTGAGCGAAATTATGATTGAATATTTTGCCGCTTAACTTTAGCAAGCTTTTAGACTTTTCTTATTGAATTTTAAGGTTTTAAAATTTTAATTTTAGCTTTTTAAGTACAATCGGAAAAAAATATTATTATGAAAGGCGAATTGAAAAAGGAAGGAGAATACGAACTTTTCAAGACTTCCCGCGGACATCAGATTTTGTATTTGAAAGATTTGGGGTATTACGCGCTCGTGAAAGGAAAAAAAGGAGAAATTATTGTAAAATCCGATTCAGACCACGAGAAGGATAAAACCTTATCACAAGGAAAATTCTATTATGCGGATTTTGATGGAGACGAAGAGTTTCAGGATACCCCGCATGTTTTTATGGAGGATGGAGATGAATTCAGTGAGATCATACTTCCCGAAGGTTTCCCTCAAGAAAAAGATTATCAAAAAAAATTGGTGCGAACAGACACTAAAATATCAAGACAGAAAGTGTTGGAACACATACGATGAGTATAAGAAATCGAACGATAATTTTATTGTCTTTAAACTTGGGGAACAAGTTCTTTTCTTCTTATCAATAACAGCCCTAAGAGCGTCAGGGTTCCGTTTAAAATAAGAATAAAAAAGCCCCATTCAAAGCCAAAATATTTCAGGCTGTAAACACTGATAAAATACGATAAAATCGGGGCGATAATTGCCACAAGAGGCACGAGTTTGTCTTTTACTTTCCATTTTCCAAAGAGACCGAAAGCGTACAAGCCAAGTAAAGGGCCATAAGTGTATCCTGCAAAAATGAAAATCTTTTCGATCACACTGTCATCTGCTTGTATAAGATATTTGAGCATAAGAATACAAAACAGCAGCACGAAAGACATGAGGATATGCACTCTTTTCCGAATTTTAATCTGCTTTTCCTCGGAATATTTTTTCTCTATTTCGAGAATATCTATGCTGAAAGAGGTGGTCAGGGAAGTCAAAGCACTATCGGCACTGGAATAGGCCGCGGCAATCAAACCGAGTATGAAAAAAACCGCGATACCAAAACCCAATTCTCCGCTCATGGCAATCACGGGAAACAACTGATCACCTTCGGCTGTGATGTTGTTTTGTGCTGCATACACGCTAAGTAATAAGCCTAAAGACAAAAAGATAAAATTGGCAATTGTCAACACAATAGTGAACCAAAACATATTTTTTTGTGCGTCTTTCAGATTTCTGCACGTCAGGTTTTTTTGCATCATATCTTGATCAAGACCGGTCATCACGATAGCGATAAAAGCTCCGCTGATAAACTGTTTCCAGAAATAATTATTGGATTTATAATCCTCAAAAAAGAACATTTTTGATAAATCGCTCTCGGCAATAAAATTGACAATATTTCCCGAATCCAGCCCGAGGTCTGTAGAAATATAATAGATGGCTACTCCGAGTGCAATCAACATAAACAAGGTCTGGAGGGTGTCGGTAAAAACCACTGTTTTTATTCCACTTCTGAATGTATATATCCAAATCATTAAAATAGTTACGGAAACCGTGACCCAAAAAGGAACATTCAAGGCATCAAAAAGAATGGTTTGTAATACGATGGCCACCAAATAAAGGCGGCAGGCGCAGCCCACAATTCTGGAAAAGAGAAAAAAAGACGCCCCGGTTTTGTAGGAATATTTTCCGAAACGGCTCTCCAAATAAGTGTAAATTGAGGTAAGGTTCAGCCGATAATAAAGGGGGAGCAGCACTAAACCAATGACGGCATAGCCCACCATATATCCAAAAACCACTTGCATATATCCAAATTGAGATTCCTCGACCCAGCCCGGAACAGAAATGAAGGTGACCCCGCTTAAACTGGCACCAATCATTCCAAAAGCAACCAAATACCATGGAGATTGTTTACTGGCTTTAAAGAAATCGGCGTTGCTGCCGGTTTTGGTGGTTAAAAAGGAAATGAGGATCAATACCCCAAAATAAGCGGCAATCAGAAGCAGGATTTGATAGGCTTGCATGAATGGGAAGTTTGGACGAAAATAAAGATTATTTTATATGGAAATTTAAACAACTTAAAGAATCAAATTCCTTTCTTTTTATGGGTTAACTCATAGCAAAAAACGCATTACTCCCTCATAAAAACCCTCGCGATTTTCGGCATGAAGCCAATGTCCTGCATTTTTCACCACTTCGATTTGGGCTGTGGGGAAATGTTTTTTTATGAGCTCGGTATCCGTCTCCGGAACATAAGTGGATTTTTCACCTTTAATAAAGAGGGTTTCTTTTGAAAAACGCTTTCCCTCGGGAAGAGGAGCGCTTATGTTTTCGAGTTTTTCAGTTAGCGTTTTCAGATTCATGCGTAAGCCTAATTTCCCTTTTTCTTTCCAGTAGAGATTTTTCAAAAGAAACTGTCGTACAGCCTGTTCTTTCACAAATTCGGAAAGCATTTTATCGGCATCTTTTCTGGAATCCGGCTCTCGGGAATTGAGATAATTCAGCCCTTCCAATATGGTGTGATGATGGGGTTCGTAATATCTGGGTGAAATATCAGCCACAATGAGTTTGTCCACTAAATCGGGATAATCACAAGCGGTGAACATGGCGGTTTTTCCTCCCATCGAATGACCCAACAAAATGATGTTTTCCAGTTGATTTTCAAGACAATACTCACGAATATCTTTAGCCATATCTTCAAAAGTGAAATCCTCGCTGTGGGGACTTCGGCCGTGATTGCGTTGGTCGATGAGATGAATCTGGTAGCCCTTTTCGGAAAAGGCATTTCCTAAGGTTTTCCAATTATCGCCCATCCCCAAAAATCCGTGGAGGATCAAAAAGGGCTTTCCTTCTCCAACTATTTTTGAATGTAGTTTCATACTCTTATTTCAGAAATTCCAGATATTTTTTTATAACATTTTCCAACCCCTCATACAGAGCTTCAGAAATCAAGGCGTGACCGATTGAAACTTCAAGCAGTCCGGGAATGTTTTCTTTGAAAAAACGAATATTCTGCAAAGACAAATCATGACCGGCATTTATTCCTAAACCCAGTTTTAATGCAATTTCCGCTACTTCCCTATAGGGTTTTATCGCCGATTTATCGCCCTTTTCATAGCCTTTTGCATAAGCCTCTGTGTAGAGTTCGATGCGGTCTGTTCCGGTTTCTTTTGCATTTTCGATTATTTTCGCAACCGGATCGGTGAAAATGGAAGTGCGGATGTTGTGTTTTTTAAATTCGGCAATTCTCTCCTTTAAAAAACTTTTGTGTTTCACGGTGTCCCAACCGGCATTAGACGTCAGCACATCCACTGAATCCGGTACGAGGGTCACTTGTTCGGGTTTTGCCTTTAAGACCAAATCGATAAATTCCGGGGTGGGATTTCCTTCGATATTGAATTCGGTATTCACTACCGGTCTTAATTCAAAAACATCGCGGTATTTGATATGTCGCTCATCCGGGCGCGGATGAATAGTAATCCCTTCGGCGCCAAAACCTTGGATTCGTTTGGCGGCTTCCACCACATTGGGGATATTTCCCCCACGCGCATTTCGAAGGGTGGCAATTTTATTTATATTAACACTCAGTTTCGTCATTGTGCGTACATTTGAATATACAAAAGTACGATACATTTTAAAGAAAAGGTCATGACTATTACTTCATATATCAATAATGATGTGCCCATTTTGCCGATTCACACTTCCATTGAAAAAGTAATCGGTATATTTAATGAAATCACCTGTTGTCATATTCCCGTGGAAAAAGATGGAGTTTTTGTGGGCAGCCTCGCTGAAAAAGATGCTCGCGGATTTGATAAGGACAAAAAAATCTCGGATTATCAGCATGCTTTGGAAGTGTTTTTTGTGCGGGAAGGAGATGCGTGGTTAGGGGTGTTGGAGACCTTTTCGCGCAACAAAACCAACCTTGTGCCGGTTCTAAATGAGGAAAACCGATATATCGGATATGTGGAATTGGAGGATGTGTTGAGTTTGTTTGATAAAGTTCCGTTCCTGAGTGAACCCGGCGGAATATTGGTGGTAGAAAAAGGTTTTACGGATTATTCTTTTAGTGAGATTACCCAAATTGTGGAATCAAATCAAGGAAAAGTTTTAGGAGCTTTTATCAGTAAAATCGAAAATGAAGTTGCTTGGATCACCCTGAAAATCAACTCTTCGGGAATGAATGAAATTATTCAGGGGTTTAGGCGATACGGTTATAATATTATCAGCCATCATCAAGAAGATACCTTTAAACAAAACCTGAAAGAGCGATCGGAATATTTGTCGAGATATTTAAATATTTAATTTATTTTCCACCAAAAAGCCGCCCAAAAAAGCCTTTTTTCTTTTTCTTGCCTTTATCAAATTCCTCTTGGTGCTTGTCGTTGTCAAACAGACGTTTGAAAAATCCCGGTTTTTTGGAAAGGGCGCAATCCAATGCTTTTTGCACTTCTTCTGAGGGTTCTTCAAATTTAGTTCGGGTAATATGATCGAAGTAAGTGTCGTCATTCATCTCCTGAAGAAGTTTGGCAAAAACGGGCAGTGCCGCGTTGGCACCCTGTCCAATCGCCGTATTGCTAAATCCCACTCGGTGATCGTCGTGGCCAACCCATGTTGCCGTGACCAACCCCGGCATTACGGATACAAACCAAGCATCTTTATTATTTTGAGTGGTTCCGGTTTTTCCTGCAAGGTCATTTTGTAGATTATATTGTGACCGTAATCGTTGTGCAGTACCTGCATTCACGGTGGATTGCATGATTTCGATCATGGTTTGTCGCGTTTCTTCCGAAAAGGCAGTCTTTCGATCTGATTCGGGGAGATGTTCATAAAGCACGTTTCCAAATTTGTCTTCGATTTTTTCGATATAATACGGGCTGGAAATAATTCCGTGGTTTACAAAACCTGTGTAGGCTTTTGCCAGATTTTGAACGCTCATATCC
The DNA here is from genome assembly GCA_964410335.1 of uncultured Flavobacteriaceae bacterium. Taxonomy (GTDB): domain Bacteria; phylum Bacteroidota; class Bacteroidia; order Flavobacteriales; family Flavobacteriaceae; genus DASSWG01. The sequence goes on from CAYPGZ010000034.1 coordinate 17,952, forward strand.
ACGGTGCCCAAAGCAATTGAAGGCACTTTTTCGATTTTTCCTTCCACGCCCATTTTGCGTGCTTGAGCAATCACATTTTCAATTCCGGTTTGGCGTAAAACTTTAACGGCAATGGTATTTATGGAACGACTCAAGGCAAATTCCATGGAATACTCTAGTTCGGGATCGTAGTCGGTAGATGCATTTTCCGGTCGCCAATTGTCATAATCCGTGTAAGTTACCGCTTGGATAGGAAAATAAGTGCAAGGCTCGAGCCCGTTTTCCAAGGCGGCAGTATAAACAATGGGCTTAAAAGCAGATCCCACTTGCCGCTTACTTTGACTTACGTGGTCATATTTATAATAGCGATGATCGATTCCGCCGATATATGTCCGCACAGCACCACTCTGCGGATCGAGGGCAATGTGACCGATATTTAAAAATCGCAGATAATGTTGCAGGCTGTCGATTGAAGAAGCCATCACCACCGAATCTTTATCCCAGTAAAAAAACTCCATTTCTTTTTTAAGCTTCATGGAATCCATAATGCGGCTATTTTCTAACCCCATTTTTTTTAAATCACGATAGCGTGCAGACTTTTTGAGAGCATCTTCAAGGATTTTATCATTAACTA
>CAYPGZ010000035.1:0-18395 GCA_964410335.1 uncultured Flavobacteriaceae bacterium
ATCAAACAAAAAATAAAACTGGAATAAGTTTAATATCAATAGGAGATAGAGAACTTTCCGTTGGATATTTCAATGCCACTAACCGTGGTGAACGAAAATTCGCCTTCCACAATTTTGGCGGTAGTGTCATTTTTGATGATTATCAATTCTCCGGTATCCACTTCATCGGAAATACTTCCCACGAGATAACTGGCCACATATTGTCCCGAAGAAGCCAGCGGATAACTTCCGGCAGTCACATCGGAAGGAAATGTAAGCGAAATGGAAACAGTTTGTGTAGAGCCTGTAATTTGAATATTGTCCAAATTATTTTGAGAAACCACGACTTCCGCATCAAATGGAGTTTCCCCGATATCAGCAGTAATAAAATCTTTATCGGTTTCTCCTCCCTCGTTCGGATTTAGGTTAGTGATAGGCACTTCAAAGAATACACCTTTTTGGAAATTCAGGGTATCTCCGACTCCGTTATTCAGCGCATTAAAGTGGAATGCGCCTGAAACCGTACCTGCTTCATATTTGGTGATTTCGATCATTCCGTCCCCTGAGCCTGATCCTGCAATATAAATTGAACCGGCAAAATCTGTGAAAGTAGCTTCATTTGCAGGTGCTGCACCCAAAGTGTACTGCCCTGTTTCAAAAGAAGCGGTTTGCAAAGTGATAATTTGTTCGGAGGATTTTCCGATAAGTTTTAGAGAGCCATCCTCGTTTAGAGTGGCCGTTGCATTTTTGGCACGAAAAAAAACTTCGTTCACACTTCCCTGAATTACCGGGGTGTTTGTTTCCACATCATCTGAGCAACCAAAAGCAAAAACACAAATACTTGCAAGTAAAATTAATCTCTTCATTGGGGCTAAAATTTTAATTCCACAAATGTAACGGAAAAAAACAATAATAATTTTAATAGGGATAAAAAAATAAACATTACTTTTGCAGCCTTAATTAATAACCGGGGTCGGGCACCCCATAAATTAATCGCTATGCCAGTAAGAATCAGATTACAAAGACACGGAAAAAAAGGAAAACCATTTTATTGGATTGTTGCTGCGGATTCACGCGCTAAAAGAGACGGTCGATATTTGGAAAAATTGGGAACTTACAACCCCAATACTAATCCTGCCACCATCGAAATTTCAACAGACAATGCCATTAAGTGGTTGGAAAATGGAGCTCAGCCTTCAGATACTGCCCGTGCAATTTTGTCCTATAAAGGCATATTGCTTAAAAAACATCTTCTGGGAGGTGTGAAAAAAGGCGTTTTGACTGAAGAGCAAGTGGAAGAAAAATTCAAGGCTTGGTTGGAAGAGAAAGAGAGCAAAATAAACGCCAAAAAAGAATCACTTGCCAAGGCTAAAGAAGAAGAAAAAGCAAAAGCTATAGCGGCTGAAAAAGAAGCTGAAGCAAAACGCGAAGCCGAAGCTAAAGCTGAAGAGGAAGCCGCAAATGCAGAAGCTCAAGAAGCTGCTGCTGAAGAAACTCCGGCAGAGGAGGGAACCCCTGAAGAAGCTCCTGCTTCTGAAGAAAAAGCCGAAGAAAGCAAAGAAGCTGCTTCCGAAAGCGAGGACAAGAAATAAATTAAATTTCTTGACGATGCGAAAGGAAGAATGTTTCTATCTGGGTACAATCGTCGGAAAATACAGTTTCAAAGGCGAGCTGTTGATCAAACTTGATACAGACGAGCCGGAAATTTATCTTGAAACGGAATCGGTTTTTGTCGAAGTGGGCAAAAACTTGATTCCGTTTTTTATTGAAAAAAGCGCTTTGCACCGCAGCGAACTCCTCCGCGTAAAATTTGAAGATGTCGATAACGAGCAAGATGCCGACTCTCTACTGAAATGTGCCGTTTATCTTCCTCTTGAGCTCTTGCCCGAACTTGAGGAAGATCAGTTTTATTTTCACGAAATTATTGGTTTTAAAGTGGAGGAGGTGAATTTTGGGTTTGTCGGATTCTTAAAAGGTATCAATGACAAGACCCCCCAAAGCCTTTTTGAGATCGACCGGGATGGAGTGGAAATCCTCGTTCCTCTCAACGATGAGTTTATCGAAAAAGTAGACAAGCCCAACAAAACACTTATACTTCGTGTTCCGGAGGGCTTGATTGAAATGTATCTTTGATTTTTCTGTTTTTAAAAGTCTTCCAACTCTGTCTCAATTACTTCAAATTGAGGATTTTGTGCTTTTAGATTCTCGATAATGGATTCCAGATTATAGATATCCGTATGAGCGTCATTTGCAAAATCAGCCGGGAGAATGGCAATTCTAAAAATCTGATTTTGAGTGAAATCCGGTGGTAAGGTGTTTAAATTTACATTTCCCGAAAGAAATATCTGAAAATCATTCACGGTATGATTGTAGTTATATTCCGCAATTCCACCTCCATTTAAATAAAAGGTCTGAGGCATGAGACTCCAAATATCATTTCCGTTGTCCACTCCTTCCAACAGATAAATCAACACTACATCCGAAGGAAAAATCTCAATATTACTGGGGATATAATCATAGAAAACCCCCAAAAAAGAATAGTCATTTCCGGGATTGAAATTCACATTGGAAATTTCAAAAACGGTGCCAATAATATAGGGTCCTTGCGGTCCCGGAGGCCCGGGAGGTCCTGTATCGCCTTCACAAGCACTAAATACGACTGCACTGATTAGGATAAAAATTAATTTTTTCATGGGGTGAGTTTTAAATGATTCGTGATATAAATTCTAAAAATTTCAGAGATTAAATCTCTATTTGAAGTCAACTATTCCTTTTTTTCTGCAAAATCCAAGCTAGCCGAATTGATGCAATAACGTTGTCCGGTTTCGGTTGGACCATCTTCAAAAACATGACCTAAATGTCCTCCGCAGTTTGCACAAAGAATTTCCGTTCTGATCATTCCATGACTGGTGTCTTTTTTATATTCCACTGCGCCTTTAATCGCTTTGTCAAAACTGGGCCAACCACAATTGCTGTGGAACTTGGTGTCACTTTCAAACAATTGGGCGTTACAATTGGCGCAATGATAAACCCCTTCTTCAAAATGAAGGTTATATTTTCCGGTATGGGGGAGTTCTGTGCCTTTTTCAAAGAGTATATGTTTCTGTTCGGGCGTGAGGTTTTTGTTTATTTCCATAACTTTTTTATTATCGCTTATTTCTTTTATTGCATTAGTTTTTTGGGCAGAGCCGGTGCATGATATCAGACAAGATAAGAAAAAAAATGCCGCTAACTTTTTCATGATGGGTTTTTTTGCTAAAAAGTAAATTTACAATTATTGTGCCGTAAAAATCCCCTTGGTGTTGTTAAAGCAATAATAAATTAATTTCAATATGGTATGGAATTTGTATTTTTATACCAAATTATAAAAACCCGAATATGAAACTCAAAACCTCTTTCGCTTTTTTAAGTTTGAGTTTGCTGTATATAGCTTGTAGCAGCGTAAATCCTTTCACGGGAGAAAAGAATTTGGCATTGGTTTCCAACGCTGAAATTTTGCCAATTGCTTTTCAACAATACGATCAGTTTTTGGAAACCCATGAGGTGGTCACAGGAACTTCTGAAGCAAGAATGGTAAGTGAAGTAGGAAACAAAATTGCCCGTGCTTCAGCTAAGTATTTGAACGCACTGGGGTATAATGATTATTTAAAAGACTATCAATGGGAATTTAAACTCATCAATAGCGAAGAAGTTAATGCCTGGGCGCTTCCGGGCGGAAAAGTTGTGGTTTATACCGGGATTTTGCCCGTCGCCAATTCCGAAGCCATGGTAGCAGCAATTATGGGACATGAAATTGCCCATGCTTTGGCCAATCACGGTCAACGCAGAATGAGTGTGGCACAACTGCAACAACTGGGAGCTGCGGTGGGTGGAGCCTTACTCGAAGAAAATCAAGAAATTTTTGCCACCGCCTATGGCATGGGAACCCAATTGGGGGTGATGCTGCCTTTCAGCCGAAGCAATGAAACCGAAGCCGATAAAATTGGCTTGACCTTGATGGCGCTTTCGGGTTATGATCCACAAGCTGCAATAGATTTATGGAATAGAATGAAACAACATAGTGGCGGGCAACCTGCCGAATGGTTGAGTACTCACCCCTCGCACGACACCCGCATCCAAAACCTGACTTCCTGGGCAGAGGAAGCCAAATCCACGGCAAGAAAATATGGGGTAACTTCCTTTCAGCGATAATTTCAATGCATATTGGTATTTTTTTTATATCTTACCAATAGTTTAAAATCCTAAATTGATTCACTCGCATATGAGGCCAAACGGCTTTCTGATTGCTTTGTTTCTGGCTGTGCTCATAGCAGGGTTTTTTCCACTACTCCTGTCCGAAATCCCTCTGGGAACTTTCATCGATGTGGGTATTGCGATGATATTCTTTTTTTATGGGCTGGGGCTTTCAGTGTCGGAACTTACTGCAGGATTGAAAAATCATAAATTGCATTTATTAGTGCAATTTTCCACTTTTTTATTTTTTCCTTTATTGGTGCTTGCTTTTTATCCCCTTGCCACACAAGGAGGATGGCTCTCTTATTGGAAAGGCTTTTTCTTTTTAGCCGCAGTGCCTTCCACGGTTTCGTCTTCGGTGATTTTGGTTTCCCTGGCCAAGGGAAATATTTCTGCCGCGATTTTTAATGCTTCCCTTTCGGGGATTATCGGCGTGATCATCACACCCCTTTGGTTAGGATTATTTATGCAAACCACCGACTCCCCGCCTTTGAGTGAGATTTTTATAAAATTAATACTCCAAATTGTGCTTCCACTTTTGCTGGGGTTTTTACTGCGAAGATTTTTTAGTGAATGGTATAACAAATACCGTAATCGGTTGAAATTATTCGACAAAACGGTAATTGTGCTAATCGTTTATGCCGCTTTTAGCGCCTCTTTTGCTTCCGGTTTATTCGCAGATTTGAGCATTTGGGAACTGGCTTTGATTTTCGTGAGCGTGCTGTTTTTATTCTTATTTGTTCACTTTGGATTAGGATATATTTCGCAAAAATTGGGCTTTAATTATAAAGATTCGATCGTAGCCAGATTTTGTGGTTCTCAAAAATCTCTCGTACACGGATCGGCCATGGCGAAAGTGATTTTTGGAAGTTCCGCAGCAATGGGAGTATTCCTATTGCCACTTATGTTGTATCATTTTATTCAGTTGATGTTAATCTCCTGGTTTGTGGAAAAAATGAACAATCCATCAAAAAAACATTCATAAAATCTGTGGCAAAACAAAAGCTTATCTTTGCCAAAAAGTCAATAATGTCCGAAAAGGATTTCCTTTCCCGAAAACCTTCCCTCAATATCGAGCATGGAGAAGTTTCTTGTTTCGCTCCCAGCAATATTGCTTTGGTGAAATACTGGGGAAAACACGGGCTGCAGCTTCCCAAGAACCCTTCCATCAGTTTTACGCTGAATAAATGCCGGACCATCACCAGATTGGTTTTTGATAAAAAAGAGAGTAAAGGTTTTGATTTTGAGGTATTTCTCGACGGAGAAAAAACCGACAGTTTCAAACCCAAAATTCAAACTTTTTTTGAACGAGCATTACCCTATCTTCCTTTTTTAGAAAATTATCGCTTCGAAATTCACACAGAAAATTCATTTCCACATGGCAGTGGAATTGCTTCTTCAGCCAGCGGAATGGCAGCTTTAGCTATGTGTTTGATAGAAATTGAAAAAAAACTCCTCTCAGAAAATCCACCCAAACACAAAGCTTCCTTTTTGGCGAGATTAGGGTCGGGAAGTGCTTGCAGAAGTATCGAGGGTGGTCTCGTAGTCTGGGGAAAACATCCGAAAATTGAAAAAAGCACCGATTTGTTCGGCATTTCTTATCCCTATGAAGTACATCAGGTTTTTAAGAATTTTCAAGATACGGTTTTGTTGATTGATGAAGGAGAAAAAAGTGTGAGCAGCACAGTTGGTCATGATTTGATGAAGCAACATTTTTTTGCTGAAAAACGATTTGAACAGGCCGGAGAAAATCTCGAAAAGATGATTCCCATTTTACGTCAAGGCGATTTAAACGGATTTATAAATATTGTGGAAAATGAGGCACTGAGCCTTCACGCAATGATGATGACCGGCAATCCCGGATATATTTTGATGAAACCTAATACGTTGAAAGTGATTGAAGAAATCAGGGAATTTCGCAAAATGAATTCTGCGAATATTTGCTTTACCTTGGATGCCGGAGCAAATGTGCATGTGCTTTATCCGTATTCCGAAAGAGAAATAATTCAAGTATTTATTAAAGAAAAATTGGCCGGATATTGTCAAAACAGAAATTTCATCGAGGATTCGGTTGGCACCGGAGCAGAATGTTTATAACATAAAAATTAATGATAGGAAACAAGCTGAAAAAAATAAAGTATATCTCGTATGCGCTTTGTAATCAGCGTCAAGAACTCGAGAAAATGGGCGATAGTCCCGGTGCTGAATATATCAAAAAAGCTTTTTTGCATGTTAAAAAAGGAAAGTTTCAGAAAAATAACAAGCAGAAACTCGCAGCTCTTGAGGCATATATCGAAGAACTTAATTCAAACCAAACCGAAATATCCTATGAATTTTTTGGATTAAACGAAAAGCGAAAAGTATATGAAATCGCACAAAACGCAGGTTCTCCCAAGAAATGGTGTTCGTTTTTTTATTTCTTGACTAAGTTTTCGGGTGCAAAAAACATTTTGGAAATCGGGACAAATCTTGGGATTTCGGGACAATACTTTCTTTCGGCTTTACCCTCGGGAGAATCTTACTTCACAAGCTTGGAAGGTCTTCCCGACTTATGCAAATTGGCCTCGGAGCGTTTTAGGAAATTGGAAAACGATTCCGATTTTGAAGTGATTCAAGGAATGTATGACGCTACCCTGCCAAAAATAGCCGCTACGGAACAAAAATTTGATATTGTATTCTTTGATGGAAATCATCATTATCAGCCTACCATCGATTATTTCAATCTTTTAAAAGGAAATTACTCCCGGGATGCAATTTTGGTTTTTGATGATATAAACTGGAGTTCAGGCATGAAAAAAGCTTGGAAGTACCTGCAAAATGAATCCGGGGTGTATTGTTCGATAGAATTTTATAAACTGGGAATACTCCTGTATAACCCCGAAAAAAAGGCGCTTCCCAAAAGGGATGTGAAATTGTTTTTGACGCTTTAAAATTGTTTCAGCTCAAATTTTTCTCCATCAAAAACTCCATAAGTGTAGTGTGAAATCCAATCTCCGAGATTAAAATAGGTGGATTTTTCTGAAAGATTTATTTGCATGGGTAGATGCCGATGGCCGAAAATAAAATAATCGTAGTGTTTTTTTTCGAGTTTCCGTTTGGCGTAGAGGGCCAGCCATTCATTTTCTTCCCCAAGAAATTTCGCATCCTCATCTCCAGAAATCAATTTGTTTTTCAGAGAAAGATGTTGGGCCAAAGGAATTCCCAAATCGGGGTGAAGCCACCGGTAAAACCATTTCGAAACAGGATTTTTAAAGACTTTTTTCATACGTTTGTAGCCTTTGTCTCCGGGGCCCAGTCCGTCTCCGTGACCGATAAAAAATATTTTTCCGTTGAAGATGAATTCTTTGGGTTCGTGATAAACGGGAATGTCGAGTTCTTGCTCAAAATACCCATTCATCCACAAATCGTGATTTCCCGTGAAAAAATGAACGGGAATCCCCCGGTCACGAATTTCGGCGAGTTTTCCCAGCACACGCACAAATCCTTTTGGCACTGCGTGTTTATATTCAAACCAAAAATCGAATAAATCTCCCAATAAAAAAATAACTTCAGCATCGTCTTTCACCATATCCAACCAAGAAACAAACTTTTTTTCGCGAATTCTGCTGGCTTCAGCATTGGGCGCACCAAGATGATTATCGCTCGAGAAATAGATTTTTTTGCCGGTGGGAAGATTCATATCCGTTAATGCTGGTTGTCGTCTGCGTACCATTCTGCAAAACTCGTATCGGTTTCTTGAAGTTTTAAAGAATGTAGTCTGATATTTTCGGGAAGTTTTTTGCTTATTTTTTTGGAAAAATCGATCAGCATTTGTTCACTGGTGGGTTGATAATCAGCGAGTATTATTTTGTGACCGCGTTTTTCCAGTTCTTTCGCCAACTCAAGATGGGGAGTGTTTTTGTTGAAAACCGTTGCATGATCAAACTTATCCACAATTTCTTCTTTCACGATTTTTTTAAGATCACCGAAGTCGATGAGCATCCCATATTTCACATGAGTGGACTCCCCGATGGGCTTGCCGATAACCGTCACACTGAGTTTATAACTATGCCCATGTACATTGCGGCATTTCCCGTCATATCCATACAGGGCATGACCGGTTTCAAAAGTAAATTGTTTGGTAATGCGAACGGTGTTCATGCTTTTTTAAATTCGGGCAAAGTTACAAACTATTGAACTCATCTGAGCTTTTTCGTTTTTTGTCAAATTACTCCCATTCAGAAAAAGGATGCTCACTGAGATAGGCATTATAATATTGAGCCTTGCCGGTAACTTCTTCGCCCAACCATTTTGGTTTAATAAAATCTTCGTCCTCTTCTGAAAGTTCTATTTCTGCAAGAATAAGCCCTTGATTTTTATCTAAAAATTCATCTATTTCAAAAACATGCTGCCCCATTTTGATGGAATAGCGATTTTTTTTAATTATTTCCGGAATACAAAGCTTCAATAGAGCTTCGGCGTCCTGAATGGATATTTCTTTTTCCCACTCAAAGCGTGTGGTTCCGGATGTATTAGATTTTCCTTTGATGGTTAAATAAGCCTTATCGGCTTTGGTGCGCACCCGCACACTTCTTTCCGGATGGGTACTGAGATAAGCCTGCTGAATTTTCTCCTTTTTAAAGGCTTCTTTTTTAAAAGCCTCAGAAACCACAAGGAATTTTCGTTCGATTTCAAGCATGGTCGGCAATTTCCTGGATTTCAAAAGATTTTATTTTAGGTCGAGGAAAGCCTTTTTCTGCCACTTGCAGCATTGCTTTGGCAATACTCTCGGGATGAATAGGCCTGAATTTTTTTAAAGGACCAAAGTGAAGAAAACTGGTGATTTCCATAACTTGCTTGGCAAAAAATTCATATCTCCGGCTTTCTTCTCTTTCCCCGCCGATAATCGAAGGGCGAAAAAAGTAGGTGTTGGGAATTTTCATTTTCAATACATCGCGTTCCATTTCTCCTTTGATGCGTAAATAAAAAAGTTTGGCTTTTGGGTTTGCTCCCAAGGCAGAAATGATTAAAAGGGCAGGAATTGAATTTTTTTTGCATAATTCGGCGACCATAACGGGGATGCCATAATCCACCTTTTTGTATATTTTCTTTTTAGGTGTTTTTTTTCGCGTACTGCCCACACAACAAAACACTACATCAGCTTTAAACTTTTCTTCGTAGTCTTCCAAATCAAAAAGTTCGACGTGATGTTGCTCGAGTTTTGGGTGCTCCATCCCCAGTTTTTTTCGGGTGAAAACGATGATTTTTGAATAGCGTTTATCCTTTAATAATAAACGGAGCAAAAAACTTCCCGTGAGACCTGTGGCGCCAAGGACAATCGCAGTTTTCATATTTCTCTATTTAAGATTCTCCCTCAATTTCCTTCTTATTTTTTGTAAAGTTAGTTTTTTCATCGGATTTTTCCAATGAGATAATATTTTAAAGCCTGACTTTGTTTATATTTGCAGCCTTAAAAGCAGAAAGCGGGCGTGGTGGAATTGGTAGACACGCCAGACTTAGGATCTGGTGCCGCGAGGTGTGGAGGTTCGAGTCCTCTCGCCCGCACAAAAAAAGCTCCTTGATTTGAGGAGCTTTTTTATTTTTTTATAGAATACGAAATCAATTTAATTGCATTTCAGGAATATCTCCTTCTATAATCAATTCGCCCTCAGTTTTCTGCTGGATTTCCATTACACTTACTCCAGGCGCGCGTTCAAGAAGTTTAAAACCTTTATCTGTCACTTCAATTACAGCAAGATTAGTTACGATTTTGGTAACGCAACCCACGCCCGTCAAAGGAAGACTACATTTTTTTAAAAGTTTGGATTCGCCATTACGATTGGTGTGCATCATGGCTACAATAATATTTTCGGCAGAAGCCACCAAATCCATGGCGCCGCCCATCCCTTTGACCATCTTTCCCGGAATTTTCCAATTGGCGATATCGCCGTTTTCTGCTACTTCCATGGCACCGAGAATGGTTAAATCCACATGTTTTCCGCGAATCATTCCAAAACTCATTGCCGAATCAAAAAAACTTGCGCCCGGCAAAGCAGTAATGGTTTGTTTTCCGGCATTAATTAAATCGGGATCGGCTTCTCCCTCATAGGGGAAAGGTCCCATTCCTAAAATACCGTTTTCACTTTGAAACTCCACGCTGATGTCGTCTCGCACAAAATTTGCTACCAAAGTTGGGATTCCAATCCCGAGGTTCACATAATAGCCGTCTTTTACTTCCTTGGCTATGCGTTGCGCGATTCCGTTTTTATCTAAACTCATGGTGATATGTCTTGTGTGTTAATGCTTTAAAAATATTAATCGGAGAAATTCAACATCTCCTTTCCTTATTTTGGACGAACTGTGAGTTGTTCGATGCGTTTTTCATAGTTCTTTCCTTCAAAAATCCTTTGCACAAAAATTCCGGGAATATGGATTTGATTGGGATCCAGTTCCCCGGGTTTTACCAGTTCTTCCACCTCCACGACCGTGGTTTTTGCAGCACCGCACATTACGGGATTGAAATTTCGAGCTGTGCCTTTAAAAATAAGGTTTCCTACTTCGTCGCCTTTCCATGCTTTTATAAAAGCAAAATCGGCCTTAAAAGCTTCCTCTAAGACATAATGTTTGCCGTCAAACTCGCGAATTTCTTTTCCCTCGGCCACTTCGGTTCCATACCCGGCGGCCACATAGATAGCAGGGAAGCCATGTTGAGCAGCCCGACATTTTTCGGCCAAGGTGCCTTGTGGCGTAAGCTCAACATCAAGTTCGCCCGACAACATTTGGCGTTCAAACTCTGCGTTTTCGCCCACGTAGGAGGCAATCATTTTTTTGATTTGTTTCTTTTTGAGCAAAAGCCCTAGGCCAAAATCGTCAACTCCTGCATTGTTGGAAATACAGGTGAGATCTTTGATGCCCAAGTTCACAATTTCTGTGATGCTGTTTTCGGGAATGCCGCAAAGCCCAAAACCTCCAAACATCAAGGTCATGCCATCTTTTACACCTTCTACGGCTTCTCGTACTCCGGGAACGAATTTCTTAATCATGGATTTTTTTATTTGCCGAAAATTACAAAAAAATTATAGCTTTTCCGAAGGGATTTAAAATCAATTTTTTGTCGTAATTTTTTGGTGTTTCCCTTATGGTTTATCCTAAAAATCGAATTCCAATTGTACTTCCACTTTTTTTTCTTCCGCTTCTTTGGGGCTTTTTTTGGGGAGCGAAGTATTTAGATTGGAAAGAGAGATGCCTAATAATCGTACAGATTCCCTCATTTTTTCTTGATAAAGCAGTTCTTTTGCTGTTTCTAGAATTAAATCTTTTCTGGAAATATATAGGGGCAGGGTCTTGCTGCGTGTTTGTAAAGAAAAATCGCTGTATTTTATTTTAAGGGTAATGGTTTTTCCGGCAACTTTATTTTTAAGCAGCCTGTTTTCGATTTCTTCGGCGATATTTTCCAATCGTTCCAGCATAAAAATTTCGGAAGAAATATTTTTATGAAATGTTCTTTCTGCCCCAAGGGATTTGCGAATACGGGAAGGTTTTACTTCGCTGAGATGTATTCCTCGGACAACATCAAAATAAAAATTTCCACTTTTCCCAAAATGTTCTATTAGGAATTCTCGGGATTTTTCTTTTAAATCTTTTCCCGTGAAAATTCCATAGCGATACATTTTTTCGGCAGTAACTTTTCCAATTCCATAAAATTCACGAATCTCGAGTTTTTCCAAAAAACCGATTATTTCTTCCGGGGGCACGGTTTTTTGACCATTGGGTTTGTTTATATCACTGGCCACCTTTGCGATGAATTTATTTATGGAAATCCCTGCAGAGGCGGTCAAGCCTGTTTTTTGTTTGATTTTACTTCTAATTTCTTTTGCAATCAAAGTGGCACTTGGATTTCCTTTTTTATTTTGTGTAACATCCAAATAGGCTTCATCCAGGGAAAGAGGTTCTACCAAATCGGTATATTCATAGAAGATTTTGCGGATTTTCCGGGAGATTTCTTTATAGCGGTCAAAACGTGCTTTTACAAAAATTAATTCCGGGCATAATCTTTTGGCTTTAATACTGCTCATGGCGCTTTTCACACCGAATTTACGTGCTTGATAACTCGCTGCGGCAACCACGCCTCGCTCGGAACTTCCGCCCACGGCAATTGCTTTTCCTCGAAGTTCCGGGTTGTCCAACTGTTCTACAGAGGCAAAAAAAGCATCCATATCGATATGGATAATTTTTCGGATATGGGGTTTGGATTGCATGCCTGTAAAATTAAGGCGTAAAAACAAAAAAACCATCGGCTCAAATGAACCGATGGTTTTAGAAAGCACTCTTTTGGAATGCGTTTTATAATAGAGTCGAAATTAGTTGAGTTTGAAGGTAACCCTTCTTACCAGCTGACGAGCAGGAGAAGAAGACTTATCTACGGAAGTATCTTCACCGTTTCCTGTGACGCTCAACCTGCTGGCCTCAATTCCCGCAGCTACCATGATTTCCTGTACTTTTTGTGCACGGGAAAGAGACAGTTGCTGATTGTATTCGGGGTTTCCGATTTCGTCTGCATAACCAATCAATTCAGCAGTTGCTTCCGGGTTTTCTTTCATATAAATGATGCAATAGTTGATGGCTTCCAAAGAATAGGTTTCCGGCTTAGTGCTGTTGAATTGGAAATAAACATTCACATATCCGTCGTTGATTAGATCATAGATCAAACCACCGCTGCCTCCTTTGGAACCTGAGCTCATAGTTTGTGCATATCGCTCATCAAGAGAGGATTCCAACTCATCCGGGATTCCATTTCCGTTTTTATCTACGGCAACACCTTTTGAATCAACTGCCACTCCATTTACGGTGTTAGGCTCACGATCCAGATAATTGGGTACGCCATCTTGGTCGCTATCCAACATGTTGTCTTCTATGGTTGATACACGCTGATCCAAAGAATCTATTTTTTCTTCCAAAGCGCTATCCACACCGGCATAATCAGCATGAACACTGGCACTTCCCAGATAGAAAGTAAGACCAATCGAACCGTTTACGAGCAAACCATTAAAGCCGCGACCTCCTGCTTGAGCTGTGCCATCCCATGTATAGTTGTGGCGCACATGGCCGAGGAAAGATAAATCCCCGGTTAATACAATGTGGTTGCTTAATTTCAATTGAGGAGTAAGTCCAACAATCAAATGTCCCATTTGATCGGCGTCCAATTCAACAGGTTCTTGGGGGGTCAAACGTGAATATCCACCACCCATATGGAACAACAGGTTTATGGTATTTGTCCAACTGCGGAAGTTGGCAATATCACCTACGTTCAAAACTCCTTGTAAAGAAGCTCTCATGTAACGGGTTTCAAATGGATTGCTGTCGTCGTGGGATTCAATGCTGTTATAACCGAAATCCATTTTCAAACCGAATCGGTTGCTCAACATATAACGCACACCCAATCCGCCTTGAAAAAAGGAGGGTGTGGAAGTGTAATATCCTGCGGCAAAAGGCCTGCCCGGTTTATGCACCCCAGCTTCTAATTCAATTGACCAACGGTTGTAGTTTTGCCCATCCTGAGCGGTAAGAGCTAAACTAAACAAACCGCATAATAGCAATAAAGAGATTTTTTTCATGTCTAATTGATTTAATTAATTAATTCGTTTAAGTGTACTTTTACAAAGATATTGATTTCATCGACTATTAAAGTAAAAACTTCAATACATATGAATTAAATATGAGTACAAATTAAAGTAATTATCTGCATTCATTTTAATTTTTAACTATATTTTGACGTTTAAAAAAGCATTTTAATGCAAATAAACTTGCGCCAAAATTATAAAAAAGTGGTATAATCACCTATTTTTGAGAAAAAAATATTTGAAATTAATTTTTTTTAAAACCCTTTAACCTGCCCGAACAAGCTCGAAAAAGAATCGATTTCGTAATTTCCAAAATTTAAAGTAAATAATTATCGTTCTTTTATAAGAAGAAATTCCAGACTATTCCGAAGCGTAGTCCAAAATCCCGTGCAGCATACCCCGGAGCGGCAAAGGAAGTATTGCCCATAAACAAATCGGTGAGGTTTTCCAGAGAAAAGTAAATTCGCGCTTGATCCACCTTGGCATTAAAAAAGAAATCTACTGTGGCAAAACCTTCCAGTTCATGCCAATCCTGAACATAAAATTCTGCCAGCACGGGATCATAAGCATTGGCTTTGAATGAAGTGAAATAATTAAAAGTAAAGCCCGTCTGCAGATAAAGTGCTCTTTCAAACCAATAATCTTTATAATAAAAACTGTTACGAGTCACAAAATCGGGAACACGGAAAACTTCTTTTCCGTCCGATACATTTTGATACATCAGGGTATTGTCTAGTGCAAAAAGACCAAAATCAAATTCTTTGTTGACTTTGAGCTTCAAATAACTCACCGATCCTGAATATTGAAAAGGCTTCACCAGGGTGTCGGCCACTGAGCTTGCATCAGGATTTTCGATTAAACCAAAATAAGCATAGTCTTCAATTTGGGTATAAGTTACCCCCGCATTGACAAATTTTTCTGAAACTAAATCAAAACTCAGGCTTTGTACCTTTATGTTATCAAAATTATTTCTCCAGTTATAATTTTTATAATCACTCTGATATAATAGGAAATTATAATTAGGAGCATGGGAATTCACCAACACTCCTGCTTGGGCTCTTCCTATTTTTGGCAGGTCATATCCGGCGGAAGCCCTAATATAACTGCCGGTGAAATCATCGGTTATGTTTAGCATTGCATCCGCGCGAACATCAAAATCTCCAATTTTCTTTTCATATCCTGCTCCGGCTGCAAAAACATCACCGGTTAAACGGTTGGGAATGGTGCTGTTTTGATTGAAAATAACGCGTCGGTATCCATAATTATAATCCGAATGCGAAATTTTTGCTTGCAATTTTCCCAAAATCCGGTTTTCGTATTCCAGATACAATAGATTGCTGACTTGTTGAAACTCGGTTTCGTCCCTAAGATTTTTCGTTTCATAAGGTTCTCCAAAAAGTGGACTTGCTTCTGCCTGGTCATAACGATATTCTTTATCGGTAAAGTTCAACGTATGCCCTATGCGCAGAGAATTATTGAAAATCGAGTCCTTGTCCTGAATCAACATAAAATAATGATCCAGATAAAAACGTCTTCCCAACAATAAGTTGGAGGCGTCCTGAAAATTTACTTCCAAAAGGGAGCGGTCGTCAAACTCCTCGACGCCCTCTTTGTAATTTTGAATAGCGGTTTTGCTCAGTCCTCCGTTTTCCTCACTGGACAAATCCTGGGAAGTAAAATGGGTTTTCAGCACGTAGCGTTTATTTTTGGTGTGATGACTAATCCCCGCTCTGAAATTCCCCATACTTGTTCGAATATGCTGAAATCTTCCCAGCGAATGCAAGCCTTTGTATGCGATAAAAAAATTGGTTTGCGGAGAGGCATTTGTACTGAAAAAAGCATCCAAAATTTGACCTTGTTCAAAAACCGTTTTGAAAAATAATTCCGTCAGTGGAGTGGGAACGTGATAATAATAAATATCCTCGACCTCCAAATAACTGAAATGCCGAGCGCGTGCGCCAAATTCGGGCATCAGCTGAACCTTGTCAAATTTGTGTCCCAACCGCGTGTAGGGACGACCTACATTGGAAAAAGGCAATAATTCAAAATTGTCTTTTCGCAAATAGTTATATTTATAATCTTTTCGGATTGTTAATGTAGTATCCACAAAAGTGGTATCTCCCCGGGACGAAATGATGTTATAGTCGGATATCGGAGGTCTTTCGCGGTTATCGATGACGCTTCGGGGCGCCTCACCGATATCCCTATTGTTGGTATTCAAGCCGAAATCATCTCGACGGGCATCCCCTTTTTGAAGTTGACGAACCTGCCCGAAAAGCGTACAGGAAAACAAAAACAGTAGAATGGGCAGGAGATTTTTCATCGGGCAAAATCCTTGGGGCAAAATTAAATTTTTTATTGGAAGTGAACCTCGAAAAAAAAACAGGTTTCCACAGCCTATTTTTTGTGGAAATATATTTGATAAATAGGGTATAAGCTAATTTCATCATAAGTTTTTTCATATTACTTTTGTAAAACCGCCGAAGCAAGAAATCCTTGTCAATTTTGAACTTATGTTGATATCAAAACACAGTCCTCACTTATTGGAATGTGGAACCGACGAAGCCGGGAGAGGCTGTTTGGCCGGACCGGTTACTGCGGCGGCAGTGATTTTGAAAGATGGTTTTCGATGTGAAACCTTGAACGATTCCAAACTACTTCATGCGCACACCCGAAATGAACTCCGAAAATTAATCGAAGAGGAAGCGCTTTGTTTTGCCGTGAACCATGTGATGATGGAGGAAATCGATAAAATCAATATTTTGCATGCTTCTATTCTAGCGATGCACCGGTGTATCGATCAGTTGAGTGCTGCACCCGAACATATTTTGGTGGATGGGAATTTCTTTAAACCTTATGAAAAGATTCCTCACCAATGTGTGATAAAAGGGGACGGGAAGTATATGAGTATTGCTGCGGCTTCGATATTGGCCAAAACCTATCGGGATGCTTATATGGAAAAAATTCACCAAGAATATCCCATGTACAACTGGAAAAAAAATAAAGGGTATGCCACGCGAGAACACCGGGAAGCAATTAAAGAATATGGAGTTACCAAATATCATCGTCGGAGTTTTCAACTTTTGCCGACACAGTTGGAATTCGATTTTGAGATAGCGGAAAGCAATGTGGTGGAGGTAAATAAATCAAAGGTGAAAATCTCGATCGTCGAATAATTTTTTATTTTAAAAACCTTTAAATATATTTTTTTAAAACAAAAAATACCATTTAATCTCTAAATTACACCCGCATCATTTTAATTATTTTTTTGAAAAAAACGATGTTGAAAAAAGGTTTTTTGTTTTTTGCCGTCATTTCGGTATTGTGGTCCTGCTCAGAGGAAAAACAAGTATTTTCGGGTTTGATGGGTTTTATTCCGCCCGAAACAGGGCTGGTGTTGAAAACCGATAATCTTAAAGAACTGGGAGAAGATTTTTCTGAAAACAGTTTTTTTAATCAGCATAAATTTCCTGCTTTTTCGGAACTTGAAGAACGAATTTCGATTTTTTCACAACTCAATCCCAAAGACGAAAGCTTGTTATGTGCGTCTTTGATAGGGCGGGATTTGCTCTTTACCTATATCACGGAAAACCACTCAGATATCTTTCCTGCTGATTCCGCCATTTTCCGAAATAACGGAGAATATGTTTATGACCATCAACACATCGGAAAACATTTTCTTCAGCAAGTGGAATTGTTCAGCGTGGTTTTAGGAGGAACCCTTGTGATAAGCGACTCTAAATTGATTGTGGAAAGCATTGTGCGTTCTTTTAATTTGGGCTTGGGAAAAGATCCGCAATTGCAAAAAGTGTATGATGTTTCTTCTGGAAATGCATCAATTTTTGTACATCACAAAGATTTTGAAGGTTTCTACCGCTATTTTTTTCCCAATGGAAAGTCTCCTTTTTTGGAGAATCTTGCCAACTGGACGGTCATGGATTTGGAGGTGAAAAAAAACGGAATATTCCTCAACGGGGTAGTTGTTTCGGAAGATGAAATTCCCAAAAAAATCGATTTGTTTAAGAAAGTGCAACCTCAAAAAAACCGGATTGCACAAATAGTACCCTTAAATTCTAAGGGCTTTTTTTCCTTTACATATCATGATTTTCATGTCTTGCGAGAAAATATTCGGCTCTACCGAAAAGTGGATGCGCTCTCCAAATTATCCCTCGAAAATTTATTTGTAACGGCTGATGAGATCGGAATAATTTATAATGGACTTGGGGAAACGGTGGTTTTGGCATCCAAGAAAAGTGAAGAAACAAAGGAAGCGTTATTGGCACACACCTCTGTTGTGAAAGAATTTCGGGGAGTGAGGATTTATAATTTTTCGGAAAAATCAATTTTTAAAGATGCTTTTTCGCCTTTGGTGAGCATCGCCGATTTGGAATTCTATGCGCAAATAGATAACTTTTTTATGTTTTCGAATAAGCTCGAAGTTTTAGAAAATAATATTGCGAATCATCAAAATAATTCGGTTTTAGGTCAGCAAGCTTATTTTGAAGAACTCAAGAAAAATCTGAGTGACGAGTCCTCAATTTTGTTGGTGGGTTTAAATGCAAATTTAAAAAACGACCTCGCTGC
>CAYPGZ010000036.1:0-18152 GCA_964410335.1 uncultured Flavobacteriaceae bacterium
AAACGCTCAAACCACATTCCCACGTTGATAATCGCAGCGCAAATAAAAGACCACATAATGCTTCTTCTCCATTTTTTCACCCACAGGGTCAATGGTACCACGGAGTTACAAATAATCAGCGCCCAGAAAGCCCACCAATAAGGACCGGTTGCTGCTCCCCAAGAGAGATACATATAGTTTTCATAAGGACTTCCGGAATACCAAGCGATAAAATACTCAGTTCCGTAGGCCACGGCCACAATCCCTCCTGTAAGCAAGATCACTTTATTCATATACTCGATGTGGAGTATGGTGATGTAATCTTCCAAATGGAGAATTTTCCTCATGATAATAAGCAGGGTTTGAACCATTGCGAATCCGGAAAAAATTGCTCCGGCAACAAAATACGGCGGATAAATCGTACTGTGCCATCCCGGAACGATGGAAGTGGCAAAGTCAAAAGATACGGTAGTATGCACCGAGAGAACCAAAGGTGTAGCTAAACCGGCAAGTACTAAGGAAACTTCCTCAAAACGTTGCCAATCTTTGGCTCGACCACTCCATCCAAAACTCAGGATGCCGTATATTTTTTTCTGAAATGGGGTTTTTGCACGGTCACGAATCATTCCGAAATCCGGCAAGAGTCCGGTCCACCAAAAGACCAAGGAGATGGAAAGATAAGTAGAGATGGCGAAAACGTCCCATAAAAGAGGGGAGTTAAAGTTTACCCACAGGGAGCCAAATTGGTTGGGAATAGGCAAAACCCAGTAGGCCAACCACGGTCTTCCCATGTGAATAATTGGGAACAAGCCGGCTTGAATTACCGCAAAAATGGTCATCGCCTCAGCAGAACGGTTTACTGCCATTCTCCATTTTTGACGAAAAAGCAGCAATACGGCTGAAATCAATGTTCCTGCGTGTCCAATACCTACCCACCAAACAAAGTTGGTAATATCCCAGGCCCAGCCGATAGTTTTATTAAGCCCCCACACGCCAATTCCGGTGGAAACGGTGTAGATGATACAGCCTAATCCCCATAAAAATGCGGCCAGCGAAATGAGGAAAACAATCCACCAGGTACGGTCGGCCTTGCCCAATATAGGTTTACTGATATCGGCGCTGATATCGTGATAGGTCTTGTCTCCCAGGACTAAAGGCTCTCTTATCGGTGCTTCGTAGTGCGACGACATATTTTAATATTGGTTAATTGGAGATTGGTTAGCAAATCAATTATGAATTCTGAATTGGTGATTTATCGCCAACTTTTATCTCCCATTGCAAATTGATTATATTACTTTATTTCTATTTATTTTGAATAATTTTCGAAGCTTTTCTTCCTTATCGAAGCTCCGACAAATTTATACTTCCGTAGTATTTCTAATTTTTGTTTGATACATTACGTTGGGTTGTGTGCCCAAGTATCCCAGGTTGTAATATCTACGGTCATCGTTCTTTTTCTCATTGATTTCACTACCTTCCATATTCACATCACCAAACACAATCGCCCCACTGTCGCACGCACGAGAGCATGCTGTATGGAATTCGCCTTCTTTCACTTCTCTGCCTTCACGTTTTGCGGTAAGGATAGTTTGCTGTGTCAATTGGATACACAAGGAGCATTTTTCCATTACTCCACGTGAGCGTACCACCACATCCGGATTGAGCACCATTCTGCCCAAATCGTTATTCATGTGGTAATCAAACTCATCGTTGCTGCTCCACAAAAACCAGTTGAAACGACGTACTTTGTACGGACAGTTGTTTGCACAATATCTTGTGCCCACACAACGGTTATAAACCATTTGGTTTTGGCCTTGTCTTCCGTGAGAAATGGCTGCAACGGGGCAAACTGTCTCGCAAGGTGCATGGTTACAGTGCTGGCACATAACCGGTTGGAAAGCCATTTGAGGGTTTTCATCCGGTTGTTCAACTTCATTATAAGATTCCAAGAGACCGGTTTTACTGTACTGATCAAAACCTTCTTCAAAAGTTTCGGCAGAAGAATAATAGCGATCAATACGCAACCAGTGCATATCGCGGAATTTCCTCACTTGTTCTTTTCCAACCACGGGAACATTATTTTCGGAGTGGCAGGCAATTACACAAGCACCACAGCCTGTACAGGCATTCAGATCAATAGACATATTGAAATGATGCCCTATGCTGGTGTCATAGGAAGTCCAGATATCGGCTTTATCGGAACGAACATCAACCTCGTTATGCGCATAGCTTACTTTAGGATCCTTATTCCATTCGTCCTTGGGCTTGGTAAGGAAAGTTTCCAGAGTGGTTTCTCTTAACACATCCTTACGACCGGCCAAGGTATGTTGCAGTTGAACCGCGGCAAATTCATGGTCTCCACCTACTTTTTCGAGACTTACGGTCTGGAAATTGTTGAAATCTTGATAAAGAGGATATGCATTAATCCCGGTTTGCATTTCTTTTTGGATACCTTCTTTCTTTCCGTATCCCAATGCCATTCCGATAGTGCCTTTTGCCTGTCCCGGTTGGATAAGTACCGGTACGTTTTCCAATACAATGCCTCCCATTTTCACATTAACACGGCTTCCGTTCAAGCCACCGTTGTCCACGATATAATTTTCCAAATCCAAACGTTCGGCGTCGGCACGTGAAATACTGATAAAGTTATCCCAGGTTGTTCTGGTAATCGGGTCGGGCAATTCCTGAAGCCAAGGGTTATTGGCTTGTTGTCCATCTCCCAATCCCGTGGAGGTATAAAGCACCAATTCAAACTCGTTGCTATCTTTTTTAGCAGGTTTAAAGGTCATGTTTCCGCGGGAAATATTTCCTCCGGCAGAGTTCAGACCTTCTGTTCCCGCAGGTTGAGTAGCGGTGAACACCCCATCATGCAGTGCTTGGTTCCAGGATTTGCCTCCTAAGCTGTTGCTGCCGGTATCACCCACAGGCTGATTCCAGGTTTGCTTTACAAAGTCGTAATAAGAAATATCATTTCCGGACCACTTCAAGAGGCATTCCTCAAATTGACGAGTGTCAAAAAGCGGACGGATAGTGGGTTGCATCAAGCTGAAATGGGTTCTAGTGAACTGAACATCTCCCCAACTTTCCAGATAATGTGGAGTAGCAGCGAGGAAGTTGCATAATTTTGCAGTTTCGTCCTCTTTCATTGTGAAGGCGATGGAAACACCGGTTTTTTTCAAGCCTTCAATAAATTCCTTTGCATTAGGCAAGCTGTATGCGGGATTTACTCCGGCAATGAGAATAGTGCCCACTCTTCCGGCATTCATATCTTTCACCAATTGCTTCACTGCCTCAGCATTTCCCTGTCTGATCATTCTGGGTTCGTTGGCATTCATCACTTGGCTTCCCAATGCTTCGTTGATTTCCAAAGCCATGATTTGAGCTTTCGTTCCCGGTACTCCGGTTACTACGACCGCACCCTTTCCGGCTTTACGCAATTGACGCAAGGCTTTAACAACGGCATCGTCCTGTTTTGGGGTGAGTTTATTCTTTGCTGAAGAACCTCCCGTAACATAAGCATGAAAAGCTTTAAGGATTTCGATCTGCTCAGAAGGAGTGGCCAAAATACGTTTGTCGGCATTGGCTCCGGTTCCGGACACATTCGATTCAAATTGGATGTGCCGCGACATTTTTCCGTCTTTGGGTACTCGACTTTTGGCGTATCCTACGTGATATCCTCCGCCTTGCCAGTCACCCAAGAAATCTGCTCCAATGGAAACGATGGTTTCTGCTTTAGAAAAATCGTAATTGGGCAACGCACGGATTCCATATTTTTGTTGATAAGCATTCAAGGCATCATCTTCGGAAACTGCATCATAAATCACGTGGCGTACATTTCCGTTTTTAAGGGCAAATTCCTTGATAGCCCTGTTGGTCGAAGGACTGGCAAAAGTCCTGGTCAACAATACTGTTTCGCCCCGGGAGCCTTGCATAGCAGCTTGAACCTGACGGTCAAAATCTTCCCAGGATACATTTTCCCCGTTAGCTTTCGGGCGTTTTAATCGTTGGTTGTCGTATAAAGACAAGACCGAAGCATGCACACGGGCATTTACTCCCATGTTGGTTTTGCTCAGGTAGTTTTTCTCTATTTTAATGGGACGTGCTTCGCGGGTTTTTACCAAAACACTGGCAAAATCGAAACCGTCGGCCATAGTGGTTGCATAGTAATCAGGAATTCCCGGCACTATACGTTCCGGCTGCACGACATAGGGAATAGTCTTGGTGACCGGCCCTTCACAGGCAGCCAATGTTGCTGCGGCGGTACTGAAACCCACAAGTTTCAGAAAATCACGACGCGAAGTGGAAGAGTTTTCGAGACTTTCTTTATCACCCAAAAACTCATCGACGGGAATTTCTTCGGCAAACTCCTTGTTCTTCATCTTCTCGACGACAGGATTCCCGTTCAATTCTTCAAGGCTTGTCCAATATTTCTTGTTTGATGACATACTATTGATTCAAAAAATTCAAGATTCAGGATTCAAAATATAGAGCACTTAATTTTTTGTTTTATGAAACTCCATTCTTCAAATTAAAACCCCACACCTTATGCTTTGCACCTATTTTAATAATGACATTTTCCACATTCAATGCCCCCCATTTGGGCCACCGTTAATTTTTCTATGCCATATTTTTTAGCCAGTTCTTCATGTATTTTCTCATAATATTCATTTCCGGCCATACTTACATTACTCTCGCGGTGACAGTCGATACACCATCCCATGGTGAGCGGTGCAAACTGGTATAGGACTTCCATCTCTTCAACAGGGCCGTGACAGGTCTGACATGCAATACCGGCAACGCTTACGTGTTGAGAGTGGTTGTAATAAGCAAAATCGGGAAGATTGTGCACCCGGACCCACTTCACGGGTTTGGGTTCTTTGGAGTACGACATCGTAGCAGGATCCCAACCTACAGCTTCGTAAAGCTTGGCGATTTCCTTGTCGTAATATTCTTTACTGTATTCTTCTGTGGCGGTTTCCGGTGCCACTTCACTTATGGATACATGACAGTTCATACAAACATTCAGGGAAGGAACACCTGAAATCTTGGAAGTACGCGCAGACGAATGGCAGAATTTACAATCAATTCCGTTGTCTCCGGCGTGAATTCTGTGCGAGAAATGTATGGGTTGTATGGGTTGATATTTTTGATCTACCCCAATTTGCATCATCCATCCGAAGGCCCAATATCCGGCGGCCAACATCAATACGATTACTGTTACCAATACCAGGAACTGGTTTTCAGCGAATGCTTTCCAGATAGGTTTTCCACCAAAATGATCTTTCTTCTCAGCAACGGGAACTCCACTTTCATCCGCAAAACGCTTCAGGGTTTTGTTGACCAATACCAAAATAATAATCAGGATGGTGAGAAAGGTGGCTAAAATGGCCAAGATGAGGTTGGAAGAAACACCTCCGCCACCACCGCCGGTTGTTCCGCCGCCATCTGAAGTGGAAACCACCGGTTCGGGTTTGGGTTGTTCCACATACGCAAGGATATCATCGATGTCCTCCGTGCTCAATTGCGGAAAAGGAGTCATGATAGACCCATTGTATTCTTCAAAAATAGCTACGGCTGCAGGATCGCCTGATTGTACCATTTCCACACTATTGTGGATCCAGTCGTACAGCCATTGACGGTCGTGTTTGGAAGTTACTCCGTGAAGCGCAGGTCCTGTAGCTCTTTTATATGGCTTATGACAAGAAGCACAATGCGTGTTGAAGAGTTCTTTCCCCCGAGCCGGATCACCTGCCATTCCTGAGGCGGCTGTTGCAGCGTCATCGGTAGGCGCCGCATTTTCCTGGGCAAAAGAAACACCACTGAAGGATAAGAATACGGCTATGGATAATACCAGAGTTTTGGCTATAGGACAGAGGGATAGCACCTTCTTCATAATAGATTGAATTGATAGCTGGTTCGGCACGATTTTTACATTGAATGGTTCATTGAATGAAAAAAGGACACGCCTTTATAAACACAGCGCAAAAGTAACACTTAGAGTTTGTATTTAAAATGGAAGAACCCCCTCAAAGGGTAATTTATATCGTTTCTAAATAATAATTTACCCCCTTTTTCGGTTATTAATATTTTATCTTTGAAATCCTCATTTAGATTTTTAAGTGGCCAGTTGTTTAAATCTTGAAATATGTATATCTCAACAAAAAAAAACTTCCTTGTTATTCTGTTGTTCACCGGAGTTATTGGTTTTTCACAAAATGCTTCAATTCATGTGGAACAGGATGAAACTATTCCGCAATTGTTGGAACTGAAAATGCAGATGAGTCAAAACAATGCTTTTGGAGAACGCTATAAAATTCAGGTTTTTTATGGAAATAACAGCGAAGCAAATGAAATTATTAAGAAATTCCGTGAAAATTTTCCGGATTGGCCGGCAACAATTGAATATCAAGCTCCCAATTATAAAGTTTGGGTAGGAGATTTCAGAAGCCTTCTCGAAGCCGATTGTGCTTTTCTCGAGATTAAAAATGAATATAGCAGTGCCTTTATTTTTAAACCCAATGGATAAGACTATTTTATATTCCTTTTCGGAATAATTTTATTCGTAGAAACCTCCGTTTTACGTATTTAGTGAAGAAAATCAAAGGAGAATATTAAAAATAAAAAACCCGTCGAATTTTATATTCCACGGGTTTCTTTTTTGGTAAATGAATAATTATTTAGAAATCAAATAGATCTCTCAAAAATCCTTTTTTTAAGCTTCTATTTCAGTTTTTTCTTAACAGCTACTTCCCGGAAGGCTTCGATGGTGTCCCCAACCTGAATATCGTTGTAGTTTTTAATTTGCAAACCACAATCATAGCCTTTCGAAACTTCTTTCACATCATCTTTGAAACGTTTTAGGGAAGCGAGTTCTCCGGTAAAGATCACTACGCCGTCACGAATAAGTCTTACGCTGCTGTTGCGGTATATTTTTCCATCGGTAACCATACATCCCGCAATGGTTCCCACTTTGGAAATTTTAAAGGTTTCGCGAATTTCGGCATTCCCTGTAACTTCTTCTTTCATTTCCGGAGAAAGCATACCCTCCATCGCATCTTTCAAATCGTTGATGGCATCGTAGATAATGGAGTAGGTGCGCACATCGATTTCTTCGCGTTCTGCCACGACTCGTGCATTTCCGGCGGGTCGAACATTAAAACCTATGATAATTGCATCTGAGGCGGAAGCCAGTAATACATCACTTTCGGTGATGGCTCCGACCCCTTTATGAATGATATTAACCTGAATCTCTTCTGTGGAAAGTTTTTGGAAACTGTCTGTTAAAGCTTCAACAGAACCATCCACATCTCCTTTCAGAATAATGTTAAGTTCTTTAAAATCTCCAAGAGCAATTCGTCTTCCGATTTCATCCAAGGTAATATGACGCTGGGTACGCACGGACTGTTCGCGTTGCAATTGAGTGCGTTTTGCGGCGATATCTCTTGCTTCACGTTCATCGGCCATAACTTTGAACTTATCGCCGGCCTGAGGTGCCCCGTCCAATCCTAAAATAGAAACAGGCATCGATGGGCCGACCTCTTCCACGGTGTTTCCACGTTCATCATACATGGCTTTGATTTTTCCGCTGTTTTTTCCGGCAAGTACATAATCGCCCATTCGCAAAGTTCCGCTTTGCACCAATACGGTGGAAACAAAACCACGACCTTTATCTAGGTAAGCTTCCACAACTGTTCCGGATGCGGGTTTGTCAGGATTGGCTTTCAGCTCGAGTAACTCTGCTTCCAGCAATACCTTTTCCAGCAGTTCTTTCACGCCGGTACCTTGTTTTGCAGAAATATCATGAGATTGGATTTTTCCACCCCAATCCTCTACCAACAAGTTCATGTTAGAGAGTTGTTCTTTGATTTTATCCGGGTTGGAAGTAGGCAAATCTACTTTGTTAATGGCAAATACAATCGGCACATTGGCTGCTTGAGCATGCGAAATAGCTTCTTTGGTTTGGGGCATTACATCGTCGTCGGCTGCGATTACGATAATTGCAATATCGGTAACCTGAGCACCACGGGCACGCATGGCGGTAAAAGCTTCGTGACCGGGAGTATCCAGGAAAGAGATTTTCTGACCGTCTTCAAGAACGACATTGTAAGCTCCGATATGTTGTGTAATTCCTCCGCTTTCGCCGGCGATTACATTTTCCTTTCGGATATAATCCAGTAAAGAGGTTTTTCCGTGGTCCACATGTCCCATTACCGTTACGATTGGAGCACGGGGTTGAAGTTTTGAGGGGTCGTCCTCTTTTTCTTCATTGAGGTCTTCCTCAAGATCTGCCCCCACAAATTCCACTTCAAAACCAAATTCATCGGCAACGATGCTAAGGGTTTCCGCATCGAGGCGCTGGTTCATGGTAACCATCATTCCAAGAGACATGCATGCAGAAATCACGTTGGTAACCGGCACATCCATCATGGTTGCAATCTCGCTTACCGTTACAAATTCTGTGACTTTCAGAGTTTTGTTTTCAATTTCTTGCATCGCCAAATCCTCTTCGGTTTTTTGACGTTGCATATCGCGTTTTTCACGACGGTATTTTGCAGCTCTTCCCTTGCCTGATTTTCCTTGAAGTTTTTCCAAGGTTTCGCGTACTTGTTTTTGTACTTCTTCCTCGGTGGGTTCTTCTCGTGGAATCGAACGGCGTTTTCTTCCGGGTTTTGCAGCTTTACCCGGAGCGGTATCTTTATTAATTCGTTTGCGTCGGCGGCGTCTGTTGCTGCCTTTTTCGTCGCTATCCTTGTCTTGTTTGGCTTTTTTAGGTCTTTCAAATTGCGAAAGATCGATTTTTTCACCTGCGATTTTAGGACCGCTGAGTTTTTGGTATTCGGTTTCCTTTTTTTCAATCTTTATTTCCGCTCCGATCTTTTTCTTCGATTTTTCTTCGGGTTTCTTCTTCTCGGGTTTGGGAGGTGCCTCTTTGGGTTTTTCTTCCACAGGAGGTTTTTCCGGTTTGGGTTCTTCCGTTTTTTTCGGTTCGGGCTTGGGTTCCAAATCGATTTTGCCTACTTGTTTGGGGCCGGAAAGTTTGGTTTTTGCCCGGATGAGTTCTTCGCGCTCTTCTTCTTTACGCTGTTTCTCTTGAAGTTCCTTTTCACGGGCAATGCGGAGTTCTTCTTTCTGTTTCCTGCGTTCTTCCTCAACCTCTTTCGAAGCTTTTTTCTTGCTTTTATCGGTCTGGAATTCATCAAAAAGCACATCATACACCTCTTGAGAAATTTTGGTGGTGGGGCGTGCTTCGATATCGTGGCCTTTTGCGTGCAAAAATTCCACTGCACGATCCAACGATATGTTGAATTCGCGTAAGACTTTGTTAAGCCGCATTGTTTTTACTTCTGCCATACACTCGTTCCCGAAAATACGGAAATCTTATTTTTAATATTTAAAAAAACTTTATTGTTTTCTCACTTGCACGAATTGCCAAATCTAAGCATTAATCTTTAACCAATTGTGCTTATTCGGCAATCCTTCTTCGTTCTTTCTTTCAACAGGGTGGAATTATTCCTTTTCAAATTCCTCTTTCAGCACCCGCATCACATCGCGGACGGTTTCTTCTTCCAAATCTGTTCGTCGCACCAAATCCTCCACATCTTGTTCCAAAACACTCTTGGCAGTATCCAAACCGATTTTAGCAAATTCCAGAATTACCCAATCTTCGATTTCATCGGAAAATTCAGACAATTCTACATCTTCATCATCTTCGCCTTCGCGGATAACATCGATTTCATAACCGGTGAGTTGTCCTGCAAGACGGATGTTGTGCCCGCCACGCCCAATGGCTTTAGAAACTTCCTCAGGGCGCAACAAGACTTCAGCTCGTTTGGTTTCTTCGTTAATGTTCAACGAAGTTACTTTTGCGGGACTCAGCGCTCGTGTGATAAACAAATTCGTATTGTTGGTATAGTTTATCACATCGATATTTTCGTTGCCCAGTTCGCGGACAATGCCATGAATTCGGGAACCTTTCATTCCCACACATGCCCCCACCGGATCGATACGGTCATCGTATGAATCGACCGCTACTTTAGCTTTTTCACCGGGGATACGAACTACTTTCTTCACGGTAATCAAACCGTCGAAAACTTCCGGGATTTCCTGCTCGAAAAGTTTTTCCAAAAATTCCGGAGCAGTTCGTGAAAATATAATGGTGGGTTTGTTTCCTTTCAACTCCACGCTTTCGATAATGCCTCGTACACTTTCTCCTTTTCTGAAAAAATCGGAAGGGATTTGACGGTCTTTAGGCATCACCAATTCATTGCCTTCATCATCCAAAAGAATAATTGCACGGTGACGGATATGGTGAACCTCGGCAGTATAAAGCTCGCCTTCAAGTTCTTTAAATTGCTTGTATATTGTCGTGTTGTCGTGCTCGTGAATTTTGGCGATAAGATTTTGTCTCAAGGCCAGAATCGAACGACGACCCAGATCAACGAGCTTCACTTCTTCCGAAACATCCTCGCCGATTTCAAAATCCGGCTCGATTTTGCGGGCATCAGACAAAGAGATTTCCTGATTTTCGTCTTCCACCTCGCCATCGGCAACCACAACGCGGTTGCGCCATATTTCCAAATCGCCTTTGTCGGGGTTGATGATGATATCAAAATTGTCGTCCTCGCCAAATTTCTTCTTCAGCGTACTTCGGAAGACATCTTCCAAAATCGCCATTAGGGTGACCCTGTCGATGAGCTTATCATCTTTAAACTCCGAAAAGGAGCTGATCAACTCCATATTTTCCATATCCCAAATTTGTTAAAATTTCAGTTTTGTTTTTGCTTCTTCTATTTCTTCGTATTTCAAAACGGCTTCTTTTTGCACCGTATGTTTGCCTTTTCCTACCGGTTTCGGTTCGCGAGTTTTCCAGGTTAAGGTGATGGTTTCGGCATCGGCAGAAACCAACTCGCCTTCAATTTTTCCGGTGTATTCTCCGGAAAGATTTTCTTTGATTTTTATTTCCATTTTTCGGCCGATATTTTTTTTGAATTGCCGAGGTTGTTTCAAGGGTTGATCTGCGCCGGCAGAAGTGACTTCCAATGAAAAATCATCTGTCTCGCGATCGAGGTTTTGTTCGATTTCGCGACTGATGAGAATACAATCTTCAACGGTCACTCCCATATCACCATCAATTACCACATGGATTTGATTGGAATCATCGACTTTCAATCCAATCAAGAACAAGGACGGGTTTTTTTCAAAAGCCTCTGTCAGTGCCCGCTCTACTTTTTCCTTCAACATAAATTTCGGCTATAAAAAGAGGGGACTTAGCGTCCCCTCAGATTCATCTTATTCATAAGGCGGTGCAAATATAGAAAATTCTTTTGGAAAATAAAATTTTTTTTTAATATATCCATGCTGAAGCCTTCATTATCATAGACCTTATATTTATTTTTTATAGAAATGTTGGGAGGGAGAATTCCCGTTATAGGTATGATTAAGAACGGGATTGGGTTAAAAAATAACAAAATTATAAAATTAATTGGTCTTCAAACCGAATGTGGATTTGTAATTTTGCTCCTGAAAAAGCAACAGAATGATTTCAAAACTCTTTATAGACTTTCTTAATAGCAAAAAATCAGAAGGAATAATGTTGATTTTTGCCACCTTGATATCTCTTGGTTTAGCCAATTCTGTTTTTCAAGGAGATTATACCGGGTTTTGGGAGCAGGAGATATTTGGTGGACACAGTATCGTGCACTGGATTAACGACGGTTTGATGGCAATTTTTTTCTTGCTTATCGGATTGGAACTTGAGCGCGAAATCTACAGTGGAGAACTTTCGAGTTTAAAAAATGCATCCCTACCGATTTTTGGAGCCATAGGAGGTATGCTCGTGCCGGCATTGATATATTTATTATTCAACTTTGGTCTGCCCACACAGGATGGAATAGGAATTCCCATGGCCACAGATATTGCTTTTGCTGTAGGAATTCTTTCGTTATTGGGTCGTCGTGTGCCCACTTCGCTAAAAGCTTTTTTGATTGCTCTTGCCGTGATTGATGACTTAGGCGCAATTATCATCATTGCTTTATTTTATAGCAGTGGAGTGGTCTGGCTTAATTTGATTATTTCTTTGGGAATTTTTGGGTTGTTGTTGATTTTGCGCGGTTTAAAAGTCTATTCCCTTATTCCTTATTTAATAGGAGGAATTGTTATGTGGTATTTTATGCTTCATTCAGGAGTTCATGCAACAATTGCCGGAGTGTTGCTGGCCTTTGCCATTCCTTATGGAGATGGAGGAGAGGATACGCCATCCTATAAATTGCAACATATTCTGCACAAACCCGTTGCTTTTTTTATACTTCCTGTTTTTGCGCTTGCCAATACGGCAATTGTCTTTGATAGTGCGTGGTTTGAAAGTTTGGGACACGAAAGTAGTCTCGGAATAATTTTTGGACTGGCAGTGGGAAAACCGCTGGGAATATGGTTGCTTTCCTTCTTGGGGGTGGCATTGGGGTTAGGAACGCTTCCCGGGGATTTGAAATGGAGAAACATTCTCGGAGCAGGATGTTTGGGAGGTATCGGTTTTACAATGTCTATATTTATCACATTACTGGCTTTCAAAGGGCAAGAACTTCTGATCGATCATTCGAAAATAGCGATTTTAGTAGCTTCCGTGATATCGGGAATAATCGGTTATCTTTTTCTCCGTTCGAGTTTCTCCAAAGAAAAAGGAGTTTCAGAATGATTTGGGTTTCTGAAAATTCAAATACCTTTGCCGAAAATCCAAAAAATAAAAATGCCTAAGAATTTTGTTGAGGAGCTTACCTGGCGCGGGATGTTGCACGACCTTATGCCGGGAACCGAAGAACATTTATCCGAAAAAATGAGAGTGGCCTATATCGGAATGGATCCGTCTGCCAATTCTCTTCATATTGGTAATTTGGTGCAAATCATGACCTTGCGTCATTTTCAGCTGTGTGGGCATAAGCCTGTGGCACTCCTGGGAGGAGCAACCGGAATGATTGGTGATCCGTCAGGAAAATCCGATGAACGGAACTTACTCGATGAAAATACCCTTCGTGAAAACCAGAAAGCAATTCGCGCACAGCTTGAAAATTTATTGGATTTTGATTCCACCGAAGACAATTCAGCCGTTTTAGTTAATAATTATGACTGGATGAAGAGCTTTTCCTTTTTGGAATTTATTCGGGATGTGGGAAAGCACATTACAGTCAATTATATGATGGCTAAAGATTCCGTCAAAAAACGACTTTCTTCTGAGTCGAAGGAGGGAATGAGTTTTACGGAATTTACTTATCAACTGGTGCAGGGATATGATTTTTTGCACCTTTACAATAGTCACAACTGCACTTTGCAGATGGGCGGCAGTGATCAATGGGGAAATATCACCACGGGCACAGAACTTATTCGACGCATCGCGGGAGGAAAAGGTTTTGCCCTGACCACACCTTTGATTACAAAATCCGATGGCAGTAAATTTGGAAAATCCGAAGGAGGGAACATTTGGTTGGATCCCGAACGCACATCCCCGTATAAATTTTATCAATATTGGATGAATTCCAGTGATGAGGATGCTGAAAAATATATCAAGATTTTTAGTTTTTTGTCTCGTGAAGAAATCGAAACTTTGATTGAAACCCATCGAAAAGCACCCCATGAACGCCAGCTCCAAAAACGGCTTGCAAAAGAAGTGACGGTGCTGGTTCATTCGGAGGAAGCTTTTGAGAATGCTGTGAAAGCTTCCAATGTTTTATTTGGAAAAAGTACTGCCGAAGATTTGCGTCAACTCGACGAAAAAACTTTCTTAGATGTTTTTGAAGGAGTTCCTCAAGCTGAAATCAGCAAAAACCAAATCGAAAAGGGACTGGATATGATTGCGGCACTTGCTGCGGAAACAGGTTTTTTAAATTCCAATGGAGAAGCAAGACGTGCCTTGAAAGAAAATTCAGTTTCCGTGAATAGAGAGAAAGTTACGGGAGATTATGTTATTACCGAAAAGGATTTGATAGGAGGAAAATATGTGATTTTAAATAAAGGAAAACGAAATACCTATATTATCAAAGCAAGCTAAGAATTTTGGTATTTATTTTTCGCCTAAAAAAACCGAAACCCCAAGCCACTACACTTGGGGTTCCGATTAACTAACCAATCTATTATGAAAAAATTCATCCTAGCAATTAATAAGACGTAGAAAGTGAGGGAAAATTACATCCGTTAACAAACTTTAACACATTAAACGGTGATAGCCATCAAATTACACCCCCTCAAATCGCTGTTGTCAAATCTTCCCTGAATTTCAAAGCTATTTTTCCCGGTTTTTTTTCCTAAATCCTGAGTAGCGATAAAGGCACAAGAATTTACATTGGCCAAGTCGATAATGTTGATTCCGCCAATTTTGCCCTTGGGTTGAATTTTGAAAGGATCTTCGGGATCCCGAATCAAAATTTTCATTTGATAAGGACATTCAAAAATCCCGTTTCCTTGCGAATAAGCCTGAGAAAGTAATTCGGTCATTCCATATTCACTATGGATTTTATCCACCCCAAAACCTTTGCAAAGTTCTTGGTGCAACTCACTTCGGGTAGGTTCTTTTCGTCTTCCTTTCATCCCGCCGGTTTCCATGACAATGGTATTTTTCAATTGAAATTGAAAGCTTTGCACAAAATCCAATAAAGCAAATGAAACTCCCAACAATAAGGTTTTCTTTCCTTCCTCTTCGGCAGTCTGTAATCGTTTTGCCAGAGCGGAAAAATTATTCAGAAAAAAACCACTTTCGGGATATTTACTTTTTTTGATAAAAGCATCGGCCATATAGACCAGAGAAGAGCCTTTTCGTTCCAGGTAGGAAGGCAATAAAGCCAAAATGAGATAGTCTTCTATTTTTCCATAAAATTGTTCGAAAGCAGTCATAAAACTTTCTTCATAGAGAAAGAGATTGGTTACAAAATGTTTCGCCGTGGTGATACTGGTGGTTCCGCTGCTGGTGAAAATTTGTTCAATTTTTTGAGTAGAGGAAAGGATTTTGTGTGATTTAAAAAACTGAATAGGAAGAAAAGGAATTTTTTCAAGCCGGTCGATAGTTGTTTTTTCGAGATTCAACAAATCGCAAAAACGGCGATAAATCGGGTTGTTCCGGTATTGAAATTCAAAAATCTTGAGTGCAGATTTCTCAAAATCAGCATCGGTTTTGGGCATTAATAAGGTGTTGCGCGGCTTCATTTGTCAGGAAAAGACAAAGGTATTCAAAAAACAAAACCCCACGTAATCTGTGGGGTTAGGGTGTATGTTTAGCTTTTGGAAGCTTACTCCACAACCAATTTTTTGGTCTGAGTTTTTCCGTTTTGGCTCATTTTCAACAGGTAAACTCCGGTGTTTAGGTTGGAAATATCCATCCTTCCGGTAGTGCTTTCCATAGCAATCCTTTTGCCGAGCAGGTTGTAAATTTCAATCTGCACAGGTTGCGGGGAAGTCGTGCTTATGTTGATCCAATCTTGAGCGGGGTTCGGATATACAGAGAAAGTTTCTATATGGTTATCCATTGCAGAAAGGACAACATCGATATCGCCGGAATCTCTCACAAAAATTTGCGGAGTTGCGTTGAATTCAGCCGCAAGGCCCACTAATCCGTCCAGGGTTCCTTGAGGAATAACTTGGTTGATATAATCGGCGCCGAAGAATTCGGTTCTCATTACCACATTGTCCGTCCCATCAGTAATGGTATAGTTGGTTCCGGTTTGGAAAGTTGCCGTACCATCAGCTTCAACAATAGAAATATTTTCAAAAGCAATCAATTCAGATTCATAATCTTCCCGGTTGGTGTTGTATTCGGAAAGCGTGATAATTTGTGGAGAAACCGATCCGGAGTTGGAAACAACTACTCCCGAATCTTGAACCGGTATGAATTGCAGGACACCGTTAAACTCATCGGTATAGCCATATAAGTTTGTAACGTGGTCGCCTTCGGTATAGACTCCATTAGGAATAATTTCATCTTCATCGAAAATCATAATTCCGGAAAGATTGCTGTCTTGGAACCATTTCCTATTATTAAAGTTATCGCCGTGAGTAAAAATGGATTCACCTGTAATTTCATAATATCCTCCTAAACCATTTGTGGCAACATCAGCACGAAGAGCAGTAATATCTGCCACCTGAACGAGCGCAGGAATGTTAAAGGTTACGGTATCGGAAACCGCAGGAGTCAATGGGTTTCCGCTGTTGTCCACCAAACGGACTTCCACAGTGTAGCTTCCGATAGTCAAACCTGAAAGCACAATATCGGAAGTGTCGAATTGGTCGGTATAAGAACCGCCGTTCACTGAGTATTGAACGAATCCATCGCCGTCGTTGGCAGTGGAACTGGTAGAAATTGCAAAGTTGGAAACATTGAAAGAAACATTTACACTCGCCGTATTTGGATTAAAAGTAAAACTGTCGGCGGGGGAAGTAATGGCCAAACTCGGGGATCCCCCGGTGGGCACATAGGAAGCTGTTCCAATAATGGTTTCGAAAGGAGTTGACCCTCCGTTGCAAACTCCCAGTCCGTCCAAAGCACCCTTAAAATAAGACCAATCTGCGGCAGTGAAAGTTCCATTTGGGAGCGTTCCATCATTTCTTTTTGCGTAGCCATCCATATATTCCCATACTTCTCCGGATCCGTCCATAGAATCTACTCCGTATTGATCGACTGTACTTCCATTACTATCCAAAATAATACGAATTCTGTCGTCTCCATTAAAATTAACTACAGAGGAGGTTGTGGGAAAGGTATTTACTGCTGAAGGATATTCTGTAGCAAAAGCAGGATTGTCTGCATAAATATATACAAAATCATCGGTAACTACACCCAAAGTGCCCAAGTTGAGCGTGTTGCCCCAACTGGTATTGGCGTTAGTTTGGATTTCGATAGAATAAAGTGAAAAATCCACTGTGCCGTGGGCATACATTTCCACCACTTTCGGACTTCCTCCGGAGCAATCTCCATCAGAAATCATGGTAATGACAGGGCCTTGAGAAAACAAGGGTAATGTTGCAAGGAAAGCAAGCAATAAAAAAGTAACTTTTTTCATGATAAATAAATTTGATTTTTACAGGGGTCAAAAGTACGCAATTAATTCGAGGTCTGTTCTCCTAATTTGACAATTGAGCATAGGGTTTAACCATAAAATAACATTGATTTTATTTTTTTTAAGGGGATAAAAAGCGTATTCAATAAAAAAAGCCCGCTTAAAAAAACGGGCTTTAAAACTCGAAAGTTGTAATTACCAAATCCTGACGCGTTTTTCAGGAGCTACCCACATCGAATCGCTTTCTTGAATATTGAAAGCTTCATAAAAAGCATCCACGTGCTGCAAAGGCACATATCCGCGATATTTTGCCGGGGAGTGAGGATCAGTTTTAATCTGAGTGCGCAAAGCTTCTTCGCGAATGATTCCGCGCCAAACAGTGGCCCAGGACATAAAGAAGCGTTGTTCGGGGGTATATCCGTCAATTTTATCAGGACGACCGTTTTCTTTATAAAATTGCATCAACCCGTCATAAGCTCCTAAAACGCCGCCCAGGTCGCCGATGTTTTCACCTAAAGTGAATTCTCCATTAATATAAACACTATCTAAAACTTCGATATTGCTATAGAATTCTGCAAGGGCTTTTCCGCGTTGGGTGAAATTTTCCAAATCTTCATCCGTCCACCAATTGTTAAGGTTTCCATCAGAATCAAAACGGGCACCGCTATCGTCGAAAGCGTGGGAGATTTCATGTCCGATTACCGCGCCTATACCTCCGTAATTCACCGCTTCATCGGCTTGATAATCATAAAACGGGGGCTGCATAATGGCCGCCGGGAAAACGATTTCGTTGTAGAATGGATTGAAATAGGCATTTACGGTTTGTGGCGGCATTCCCCATTCTGTTTTATCGACCGGCTCACCGATTTCGGCAAGATTTTCCCTATAGTCCCATTCGGAAACAGCAACCATGTTTTCATAATGAGAATTATCGCTATCTACTTCCAATTCAGAATAGTCTTTCCATTTATCGGGATAACCGATTTTTACGGTGAATTTATCTAATTTTTCAATGGCTTTTGTCTTGGTAGAATCAGACATCCAATCCAGCCTCATGATGCGCTTCTTGTATGCATCGATGATGTTGGCAATCATTTTCTCGGCTTTTGCTTTTGCTTCGGGAGGGAATTTTTCCTTCAC
>CAYPGZ010000037.1:0-2331 GCA_964410335.1 uncultured Flavobacteriaceae bacterium
ATATCATTGCGTTCCACTTTTTCAAAACCCGGGAGTCGCAAATAAGGAAATTGAGGCCATTCTAAATAGGATTTGGTATGCACCACCGGAATAGTATCGTGCACCATTGGAAAAGCAACACTGGTCATCGGAATTCGAGCTCCATAGTGAAGTTTACTCACAAATAAAAAGTCCCCTACCAACAGAGTTTTTTCCATCGACGAAGTAGGAATAGTGAAAGGCTGGATAAAATAAGCATGCACAATCGTGGCCGCTACTACAGCAAACAAAATAGAATTCACCCACTCCCCCGCTGCGGTTCGCGGTTTTAGGCTTCGATCTTCGATATAAGTTACTTCCGCAAAATAATTGATATAAAAAATATAAAACCCCAAAGTCACAAGCACCAGAAAGGTGTCCATTCCAGAATTTCGTCCAAAACTGCGGATGGTTTCCACCCAAACTACAGGAATCATGATTAGATTTACGATGGGAATAAATAATAAAATAACCCACCACCATGGACGGTTGATAATTTTCATCAACACTACGGCATTATAAACCGGGATAAGTGCCTCCCAGGCTTTTCTTCCTGCTTTTTGGTATAATTTCCAGGTTCCTAAAAAATGAATGGCTTGGATAATGAAGAAAAAAATGAACCACTGGGTCAAGGTCATGATGAATTTTTTTAATTGGTATGGAATTGAGTGGGTTTGTTACGCAATCTCTGCAAAAATAAAGAAATATATTATTGGACTTTCCCGATTAGGTTTTAAAAATAAATCAAGAAGCAGGCTTTTGAAGTAGGATCAAAAAAAGTATTTCCGTTTTTTAGGTGTTAAGCCTGATTTCAGTACTTTTGAAAATCATTCTAATCATTATTATGCAGATTAATCATCACTGGACTAAAGAAGAGATTCTAGATATTTACAACCTGCCTTTGATGGAGTTACTCTATAGAGCAGCCTCAGTTCATCGACAATTTCACGATCCTAACACGGTGCAGGTTTCCACCTTACTTTCAATCAAAACCGGCGGCTGTCCCGAAGATTGCGGCTATTGTCCCCAAGCCGCCCGTTATCACACCGACATCGAAGGGAATGAATTGATGAGCGTGCAACAAGTGAAAGCACAAGCTTTGCGTGCCAAAGCCTCGGGAAGTTCGCGTGTGTGCATGGGCGCTGCATGGCGCAATGTGAAAGACGGTCCCGAATTCGATCAGGTGTTGGAGATGGTACGTACCATTAACAAACTGGATATGGAAGTCTGTTGCACCTTAGGGATGATTACCGAAAATCAAGCAAAACGCCTTTCTGAAGCAGGTTTGTATGCCTACAACCATAATCTGGATTCCTCTGAAGACTATTATAAAGAAGTTATTTCCACTCGTGCTTATCAAGATCGGTTGGACACCATCGCAAATGTGCGCAAAACCAACGTAACGGTTTGTAGTGGGGGAATTATCGGAATGGGCGAAAGCCTGGAAGACCGTGCCGGAATGCTAGTGGCATTGGCCAGTTTGATTCCTCAACCGGAATCTGTGCCTATCAACGCATTGGTGCCGGTAGAAGGCACTCCACTTGCAGAACAAGAGAAAGTTTCAATATGGGAAATGTTGCGCATGGTAGCCACCACGCGTATTGTCATGCCTAAAACTCAAGTACGTCTTTCGGCGGGAAGAACCGAAATGAGCCGTGAAGGGCAAGCCATGTGCTTTTTTGCAGGCGCCAACTCAATTTTTGCAGGCGACAAATTGTTGACCACTCCCAATCCGGATGTGAACGAAGACATGGAAATGTTCAAACAACTCGGTTTAAACCCCCAAAAAGCATTTGCAAAACATCCCCAACCCCATTCGGTTTCGGCAGAAGAATCGGCCTATCAAGCTTTAGGCGAAAAACCAAAATGGACACGTCCGGGACATAAAATCGAGCGCAACTTGGAAGCACAGGGAAAGAAGGAAAAAAGCTAAGATCACATAGTATTTAGAGATTTTGCAGAACCCTCATTTATTATATTGCAAATGAAAGATCAATTCAAATTGTGGGAAATTCCCCGCGTAAAAACGATTTCGCCCAAAAGGTTTTTAAAAGAATATGTACGTCCTCAAAAACCCGTGGTCATCGAAACCTTGACCCACAATTGGCCCGCTTACAAAAAATGGTCTTTAGATTATATCGACCAAATTGCGGGAGACAAAACCGTTCCACTTTTTGACAACCGTCCCGCAACAGCGGATTATAAATTTAACGAACCGCATGCCGAAATGAAGATGTCGGAGTATATCCACTTGCTCAAAACCCAGCCTACAGATTACCGGATTTTTCTTTACAACCTTCTGAAGCAAGTGCC
>CAYPGZ010000037.1:2431-6518 GCA_964410335.1 uncultured Flavobacteriaceae bacterium
CTTATGCGAAAAATACAAGGACAAAAGTGGATGGATTATAAGAACGAAAGGGCAATTGGAGCTTGATAATAATCCTATCAGCTACCCTGGGATTTAAACCAAAAAGAATCGAGCGGATTAAAATGGGAACTTTTTATAGATGGTGGAGAAATAGTTGATAATTAAACTATTTTTGAAGACATGAAACCTACTTCATATTAAAATAAGAAGCATCTTCCTCAAGGAGTTTTTTATTTGGTTTCTCATACAAAAATTTATCACGATTTTTGTCCTATGCAAAACTTCGTTGATGTTATTTTGCCGCTCCCGCTCGAAAAACATTTCACTTATTCGGTTAGCGAGTCAGAATCTAAAAGAATAGAGCCCGGAACCCGGGTGGCCGTACCTTTTGGGAAAACGAAGGTGTATACGGGCATCGTCTCCAAAATTCATCAGACTGCGCCACAGGTTTATGATGCAAAACCCATTGAACAAATTTTGGATGAGGAGCCAACAGTTAGCACAATGCAACTTGTGTTTTGGAAATGGCTTGCAGAGTATTATTTGTGTTCGGAAGGCGAGGTGTTACGGGCTGCTTTGCCCAGTGCTTTTTTATTGGAGAGTGAAACGGTGATTGAACTCAATCCAACCACTCAAATTGAAGTGGAAAGCTTAAAAGACGATGAGCTGCTGGTTTATGAAGCACTTCAAAATCAACCGCTTATCAAGATAAAAGAGGTAATGAATATTCTTGACAGGAAAAGTGTCATGCCGGTTCTCAATCGGCTTGCCTCAAAAAATGCCATTATCGTCAACCAGGAACTTTATAAACAGTATAAACCTAAGCTGGTTCGCTATATCCGTTTAAAACCCGCATTTTCCACGAAAGAAAAACTCAGGGAATTGTTGGAAGAATTAAAAAATGCCTCCAAACAAAAACAAGTAATTTTAAGCTTTTTTTCTCTTGCTTCCGGGGGAGATGGTCTTGGAAAACGGATCAGAACCAAAGATCTTCAGAAAAAAAGCGGAGCCTCCAGAAGTATTATCAAATCGTTGATTGATAAAGGGATTTTGGAAGAATATAATTTAAAAAGCGGGCGTGTCTTGACGGAGGGACTGAAAAGTTTGAACGAAATAAATTTCAACGAATATCAACAACAAGCTTTTTCTGAAATTGATAAAGTGTTAGAAACAGAAAACGTGTGTTTGTTGCATGGTGTGACCTCTTCGGGAAAGACGGAAATTTATATCAAACAAATTGAAAAAGCTGTTGCCGACGGAAAACAAGTCTTATATCTTCTTCCGGAAATTGCACTAACCACACAATTAATCTCCCGGATGCGAAATTATTTTGGAAATGGTGTGCTGGTGTATCACAGTAAATATTCCGTTAATGAGCGCGTGGAAATCTATCGTCATATCCGCCATGGGGAAGGAGGAAAAATTATCCTCGGGGCACGATCATCGGTTTTGTTGCCTTTTAAAAATCTGGGATTGATCGTTATTGATGAAGAACACGAACCGGGTTTTAAACAATTTGATCCCGCTCCGCGATATCACGCTCGTGATGCCGCCGTGGTTTTGGCTTCTCTTTTTAAGGCCAAAGTTTTGATGGGGTCGGCAACACCTTCGTTGGAAAGTTACTACAACGCTACGCACGGAAAATACGGATTGGTTAGCCTCTCCGAGCGTTTTGGCGGGGTTCTCCCTCCAAAAATTGAACTGGTGGACTTGAAGGAAATGCACCACAAAAAAAAGATGAAAGGACATTTTTCTGATACCCTTTTAGAAGAAATGAAACGGGTATTGAAAATGGAAAAGCAAATCATTCTTTTTCAAAACCGACGCGGATTTTCGCCCATTTTGGAATGCCTGACTTGTGGTCATTCCCCACAATGTCCCAATTGCGATGTCAGCCTGACTTATCATCGTGGAATAAATAAATTACGCTGTCATTATTGTGGGTATCACATCGCTATGCAAATCAAATGCATGGCCTGTGGCAGCCATGAATTGAGCACAAAAGGTTTTGGCACCGAACAAATTGAAACAGAACTCAAAGCGCTTTTTCCCGATTATAATATCGGACGCATGGATTTAGACACCACCCGGGGAAAATACGGATACGAAAAAATAATTACTGCTTTTGAAAATAGGGAAATTGATATTTTGGTGGGCACACAAATGCTCAGCAAGGGACTGGATTTCCGAAATGTAGATTTAGTGGGAGTGATGAATGCCGACAGCTTGTTGAATTTTCCTGATTTTCGTGCCTGGGAGCGCTGTTTTCAACTGCTGGTGCAAGTAGCGGGAAGATCAGGAAGAACAAAAAATCAAGGAAAAGTGCTGATACAGACTTACAATCCAAATCTTCCCGTTTTGAAACAAGTTGTGGAAAATGATTATGAGGGTTTGTTTAACAATCAAATGGAGGAACGTCAAAACTTTCTCTTTCCCCCGATTTGTCGGTTGATACGACTCAGCTTTAAAAGCAGAGATTATAACATGGTGAATAAATCTGCAGAATGGTTTGCCAAAGTTATCAAACAAAGTTTAAAAGAAAATGTCCTCGGTCCTGAGTTTCCTCCCATAGCGAGAATACGCAATGAATATCATAAAAATATTCTTATAAAAATTCCCGCAGAACAATCCATTAATAAAACAAAAAACTTCATCACCAAAACAATTTCGGGTTTCCGGGCGATATCGGAATTCAACCGGGTTAGAATAATTATTAATGTAGATCCGTATTGAGATTTGTTTTCTGCACCAAATCTCGCAAATTTCCTATTTTTGGCAAATGCAGTTTCCAAACAAAAGAATCCCGATAGAAGAAGGCGATTATTACCTGACGCCCGAAGGATATCGTTGTTTTACCGAACAATATCATTTAAAACGAGGATATTGTTGCCAAAGCGGCTGTAGGCATTGCCCGTATAGGAAAAGTAATCAATCCTCAGTGAGCAGTGATCGCTGACGCTGAATAGGGAACACCAACCTCTAAATACTGACAACTTAAACAAATGACTTTCCAAGAAATCATAAAAGCAGGAATTCCCCGAGAACTTCCTCCCCAAAAAGTTTACGATCCCAATGTGAATCATGCCCCAAAGCGCAAGGATATCCTTTCCGATGAGGAAAAAAAACTGGCTTTGCGCAATGCATTGCGGTATTTTGAACCCAAACATCATCCGGTTTTATTGCCGGAATTTCGAGAAGAATTGGAAAAATACGGTCGTATTTATATGTACAGATATCGTCCGGATTATCCAATGTATGCCCGACCTATTTTTGACTACCCCGGAAAAAGTGAACAGGCAAAAGCCATTATGTTGATGATTCAAAACAACTTGGATCCGGCTGTTGCACAACATCCACATGAATTAATCACTTATGGAGGAAACGGCGCAGTGTTCCAAAACTGGGCGCAGTATCTTCTGGTTATGAAATATCTGGCCGAAATGACCGAGGAACAAACCTTGGTTATCTACAGTGGTCATCCTCTGGGATTATTCCCTTCCCATAAAGAAGCTCCGCGCGTGGTGGTAACAAACGGGATGATGATTCCGAATTATTCCAAAC
Source organism: uncultured Flavobacteriaceae bacterium (assembly GCA_964410335.1). Taxonomy (GTDB): domain Bacteria; phylum Bacteroidota; class Bacteroidia; order Flavobacteriales; family Flavobacteriaceae; genus DASSWG01. The sequence goes on from CAYPGZ010000037.1 coordinate 5,993, forward strand.
CTGATGATTGGGAAAAATTCAATGCCTTGGGCGTAACCCAATACGGGCAGATGACGGCCGGAAGTTATATGTATATCGGCCCGCAAGGAATTGTTCACGGAACTACCATCACGGTGTTAAACGCCTTCCGAAAAATCAACAAATCTCCAAAAGGCAGTCTTTTTGTGACTTCCGGATTGGGCGGGATGAGTGGGGCGCAACCTAAGGCAGGAAATATTGCCGGTTGCATAAGCGTGTGCGCAGAAATAAATCCTAAAGCCATTGAAACCCGACATTCGCAAGGATGGGTAGATGAAGTGATTTCAGATTTGAAGGAACTTTCCGCAAGAGTGAAGGAAGCAAAAGAAAATCAAGAAACGGTTTCTATTGCCTATTCCGGAAACATAGTGGACGTGTGGGAGCATTTTGCTCAAGAGAATATCCAAATCGATTTGGGCAGCGATCAAACCTCCCTCCATAATCCTTGGGCCGGAGGCTATTATCCGGTGGGACTGACTTTTGAAGAAGCCAAAAAAATGATGGCAAA
>CAYPGZ010000037.1:6618-11290 GCA_964410335.1 uncultured Flavobacteriaceae bacterium
GAAGATTTGCAAAAAACCGATGAAATAGCCAAAAACGTGTTGAAAGAAATAGAGCGAAATTCTCCTCCTGAAATTCAACAACAAATGCAGGATAATATCCAATGGATTGAAGGCGCACAAGAAAATAAATTGGTGGTAGGCTCTCAAGCACGAATCCTTTATGCCGACGCAGAAGGAAGAATAAAAATTGCTGAGGCTTTCAACGATGCCATTTCCAAAGGAGAAATCGGACCGGTGGTGTTAGGTCGGGATCATCACGATGTTTCCGGGACAGATTCACCTTATCGTGAGACTTCCAATATATATGACGGCAGTCAATTTACCGCTGATATGGCGATTCAAAATGTCATCGGAGACAGCTTCCGCGGAGCTACCTGGGTAAGCATCCACAACGGTGGTGGTGTGGGATGGGGCGAGGTTATTAATGGAGGCTTCGGCATGGTTCTTGATGGTTCTAAAGAAGCACAAAAGCGCTTAAAATCAATGCTTTTCTGGGATGTGAACAACGGGATTTCCAGACGTTCCTGGGCTCGAAATGAAGCTGCTGTTTTTGCTATAAAGAGAGCCATGGAAAATGAACCCAATTTAAAAGTTACCCTGCCAAATGAGGTTGACGATGCTTTGTTTTAATTTTCGCAAAATAGCGATAAAGTTCATCCGGTAGAAACTAAAAACACCCACATCATGAAACCTATCAAAACGCTTATATTGATTTTATCAATCGCAGTCTTGACTTCTTGTGATTCTGTGAGAGTGGCCACCGATTACGACCGCCAAGCAAATTTTGCGGTTTATGAAACTTTCGCTTTTTATAAACCCGGTATCGACGAGGCTGAAATTTCAGATTTGGATAAAAGAAGGATTTTAAGAGCAATTGAATCTGAATTAACTGCCAAGGGAATGACTAAATCCCAAAATCCGGATTTGTTAGTGAGTATTTTCGCAAAAACCCAGAAGAACATAAATATCTACAATCATAATCCCGGCTTTTATGGATATCATTGGGGTTGGCATCCTTGGTATTGGAATGCAGGGTATAATTCTGTTTCCGAAACTACAGAAGGTACTTTATATATAGATTTGATCGAGGCTTCTACGATGAATCTGGTCTGGCAAGGAATGGGTTCCGGGGTTTTGTCCTTGGACACTGAGGAAAAAATTGAACGCATCAACGAAATGGTTCGAAAAATTTTGGCTGAATATCCCCCTGCAAGAAAAGAGTAAATATCAGTTTATTCGTGAATAAAATATTTAAAAATAGAGTAATAAAAAATCCCCGCAAAAAACGGGGATTTTACTTTTTTGGTAATCCTGTTGATTAAGAAGCCTCTGCAACTACGTCAAAAGTAATTGTAGCAACAGCTTCGCGGTGGAAACGCAACGTGGCCTGATATTGCCCCAAGCGTTTTATGTTTCCTCCCAAAATCGTAATGTATTTTTTATCGATTTCGATTCCTTCTTTTTTCAGGACTTCGCTCAAATCAGCGCTGGTAATACTTCCGAACAACTTTTCGGCAGCTCCGGCTTTGGCGGTAATTTTCAACTCGAGACTTTGTGCTTTATCAGCTTGTTTTTGAGCGGTCTCGATTTGTTGTTTTTCCTTGTGGCTCCTTTGTTTCAAGGTTTCCTCAAGCATTTTTCTGGTAGAAGGGGTCGCCATCACAGCATAACCTTGCGGGATCAGGTAATTTCGCCCATACCCGTTTTTCACTTCCACGATGTCATCTGCAAAACCAAGGTTTTCGACATCTTTTTTTAAAATCAGTTCCATACAATCGTTTTTTTTAGTGAGTTATCTTAGCTCATTCCGTCTTTCCGACTGCTGTGCGGATAACTCTCACGGGTTTTTATTTTAACATATCGCCAACATAGGGCAGCAACGCCAAATGACGTGCACGCTTAACAGCTTTGGCCAGTTTTCGTTGATATTTAAGGGAAGTTCCGGTAAGTCTTCGTGGAAGCAACTTTCCTTGTTCGTTCAGTAATCCCATCAAATAATCGGGATCTTTGTAGTCGATATATTTTATACCCGCCCTTTTGAAACGACAGTATTTCTTGGTTTTAGTGGTATCGATGTTCAAAGGAGTCAAATAACGGATTTCGCCGTCTTTTTGTCCTTTGGCTTGTTGTTCGATTGTTGACATAATTTAAGCTTTAGATTTTTCTTTGTTTCGTTGTACACGTTTTCTGGCCCAAGCAATGGCATGCTTGTCAAGTTTTACAGTTTGGGTGCGCATCACGCGTTCGTCACGAGCAAACATGGTTTCAAGCGGTTGAATTACTTGCCCATCGACAGTAAATTCCAAAAGATGGTAAAAACCGCTCTTTTTGTGTTGAATCGGATAAGCAAGCTTGCGCAAGCCCCAATCTTCTTTGTTGATCATCTCGGCCCCTTTCGAAACAAGGAAATCCTCAAACTTCTTTACTGTTTCCTTTATCTGATCTTCAGATAAAACGGGATTCAAGATGAAAACAGTTTCATAATGGTTCATAAATTATTGATTTAAAATTGCGCGCAAAAATACAATATTTTTTTGGATAGACAATTGATATTGAATCGATATTGTCCCTGAAAAATAAAAAAATATCATGCAATGAAGCATAAATTTTTAATGAATTGAAATTCAGTTTTTTGAAACCCTCTACTCCATTTATGCGATTGCTGAAAAAACAAAACAGATTAGTAAGTGCTTCATAAATTTTATTTTTCCGGTAACTTTTTGTTATGAAAAGCGTCAGATAGTTTTGAAGATGTTGGTATAGGTTTATAATGCGTTCAATGTATAAATTTGCCTGACTAACCGGATAATCTTGATTCACCCATGCTGAGCCTTCTCCGAGAAAATATAAAAATTGCCCTGGAAAGCATCAAAAACCATTTGCTTCGTACTATTCTGACCGTGCTGATCATCGCCATCGGAATTATGGCATTGGTCGGAATTTTGAGCTCAGTGAATGCTTTAGAAAACACGATCACCGGGAATTTTGCGTCCATGGGTGCAAATACTTTTAATATTCAACGCTATGAATTTGCCCTTCGCACGCGTGGGAGTGGCGAAGTAGAAAAAATAAATCCAATTATCGGTTATCGGGAAGTGAAAGAATTCAAAGATTCCTATAACTTCCCCTCCACCCAAACCGCCATCTCATTTGTGGGAACAAATTCTGCAGAAATCCGTTACGGCGACCGTGAAACGGATCCCGAAGCCAATGTTTTAGGGGTTAATGAACATTTTTTAAACAACTCGGGCTTGGAGCTGGAATCCGGCAGAGGGTTTACCTATTTTGATATTCAGAACAACTCTCGCGTCTGTGTTTTGGGTGCGGATTTTAAAAAAGCCCTGTTCAACGATATGGATCCCATCAATAAAACCATAAGTGTGCGGGGAAATCGGTTTAAAGTTATCGGATTGTTGGAGAGTGAAGGCTCCACTTTTCAACAAAACGAAGATTTACGCGTTTTGATTCCTATTCAATCTGCAAGATCTATTTATAGTCAACCCAATATCAACTACAACATCAGCGTGATGGTGGGCGACAAAAACCTATTTGAAGCCGCTCAGGACGAAGCAATCATGACGTTTCGAAATATCCGCGGACTCAGTCCTGTGGAAAAAAATAATTTTGGCATCGTCCGCAGCGACAGCCTGCTCAATCAACTATTTGAATTGACCGGAATATTGAATATCGCTGCCTGGGTAATTTCCATAATTACAATTTTGGGTTCCTCCATCGCTTTGATGAATATTATGCTGGTTTCGGTTACGGAACGCACTAAGGAAATCGGCGTACGCAAAGCTTTAGGTGCCCGAAATCGCACCATCGCTAACCAATTTTTTATGGAAACGCTGCTCATTGGACAATTTGGCGGTTTTGTAGGAATCGTGTTGGGAATTTTAGTCGGCATTCTGGTTTCTTCTATTGCAAATCTAGACTTCTCCCTCCCGTGGGCTGCAATGTTTTGGGCGATTTTTATTTCTTTTATTATCGCTTTGGTATCCGGCGGATATCCCGCCATTAAAGCTTCTCGACAAGATCCAATCGAGTCCCTCCGTTATGAATAATTATTTTTAATGAGCCTTACATCTTGACATTTTTTTCAAAATAGCATAAAGACTCTTTCATTTTATCTTTTTTTATTTTTAAAAGAATAATGTATGATTTATTATATTTGTTAATATAAAATAAAAACAATTCTATTTGAATCTTCCAAGAATATTGCCGGTAAGATTTCAATCCAGTCTTACAAAATGAAAAGATATATCCTCTTTCCCGGACTATTTATTTTGGTGCTTTTTGTGATAAGCCCAAAAGTATTGGCTCAATATAAAATCCCGGCAGTTCCTAAAATTCAAACCTCCGTTTATGATGAAATCGGAATGTTGTCACTTTCCCAAAAAAATGCATTGCGGGATAAGCTTATCAGCTATTCTGATTCCACTTCCACGCAAATTGTGGTAGCTATCATCAAATCCACGGAAGGAGAAGAAATTTCTTTCCTCGCATCTCAATGGGCAGAATCTTGGAAAATCGGTCAAGCCGAAAAAGACAATGGGATTTTTATTCTTCTTGCCCGGGAAGATCGACGAATTAATATCAACAACGGGTATGGAGTGGAACATCGCTTAACCGATTTGATGACCAAACAAATTATCGATCAAATCATTATTCC
>CAYPGZ010000037.1:11390-17821 GCA_964410335.1 uncultured Flavobacteriaceae bacterium
GGTGGAAGCTTTGGCGGTGCCGGCGCAAGTGGAAGTTGGTAACTACACCAATTTTTCAAAATAACGATACAATTCTCCTTTGGTGATATTGGCGCCTTGTTTGATCAACGCAAAAATATCCTTGTTCCGATCTTCAGTAATGGCTTTTTCGGAAGTGTAGATATTTACGGATTCATCCATCAGATTATCACGCAACCATTGATAGCCTTCCTTGGTGAGCAGGTTGATAGCCTCATTCTCTATTTTTATGGCAACCAAACTCATTTTCACTTTCCCAATTTTGAAAAGATAGATTTGTTGTTTTGAAAAATGTTCGAGATATTTCACTTTTTCCAAAACTCTTTCCCAAACCAAATCGCTAAAAAGATCCAACTCTTCATCCACCATTTCGGGTTTTTCAGTTTTCATTTTTTCCCATTCTTCTTTAGTGATGGATTGGGTAGCCAGAAAATTAGCAAATTCCTCGTGGAGTTCCTCGAACTGTTCTTTGGTAAGTCGTGTGTATTTCATGTCAAAAAAATTAAAAAAGAAAAGGAAGCAAAAATCATGCTTCCTTTTCATGGTAATTTGAGAAAAAGATTACTTTTTCTTGCCTTCCATCTCGTCTTTCAGTGCTTGCAACTTGGAGTTGGCATCGCCCAGAGTGGGTTTGTCCGCTTCCTCTGCTGCTTTTTTGGCAGCCTGTTTGACGATTTTTTCCTCTTCTTCTTTATGGATGGCCATGTGGGAAGCAACAACGCGTTTGAATTCTTTATTGAATTCAATAATCACAAATTCAGCTTCCTCTCCTTTCTTGAGTTTTGAACCATCCGCTTTCTCCAGATGACGTCCCGGAACAAAAGCGGTGATGTCCTCGTTGAATTCAACGGTTGCACCTTTGTCTACGATTTCAGTGATTTCAGCAGTGTGCTTGGTGCCCACGCCAAATTCTTTTTCGTATTTATCCCAAGGATTATCCTCCGTCTGCTTATGTCCAAGGCTCAATTTGCGCCCTTCTACATCCAGTTCCAAAACAACTACTTCCATCTTGTCGCCAACGCTGCAAATTTCGGATGGATGCTTGATTTTTTTGGTCCAAGACAAATCAGAAATATAAACCAACCCGTCGATTCCTTCTTCCAGTTCCACAAAAACACCAAAGTTGGTAAAGTTGCGTACGGTTCCGGTATGACGTGATCCCACGGGATATTTATTGGTAATATCTGTCCAAGGATCCGGAGTCAATTGTTTCATTCCAAGAGACATTTTGCGGTCTTCGCGATCTAGCGACAAGATTTGTGCTTCAATTTCATCACCCACCTTCACAAAGTCTTGTGCAGAACGCAAGTGTGTACTCCAAGACATTTCTGAAACGTGAACTAAACCTTCTACTCCATCGGCAACTTCAACAAATGCACCATAATCGGCGATGACAACCACTTTTCCTTTTACTTTTTCGCCAACTTTTAGTTCGTCGCCCAGAGCTTCCCAAGGATGTTTGCTCAATTGTTTCAAGCCCAATTGGATACGCGTCTTATCTTCGTCAAAATCAAGAATAACCACATTGAGTTGCTGATCGAGTTCCACCACTTCGTTCGGATGATTGATTCGTGACCAAGAAAGATCGGTGATATGGATCAATCCATCTACGCCGCCCAGATCCACGAATACTCCATACGAGGTGATGTTTTTGACTGTTCCTTCCAACACCTGACCTTTTTCCAACTGGCCGATAATTTCTTTTTTCTGTTCTTCGATATCGGCTTCAATAAGCGCTTTATGCGATACAACAACGTTTTTAAACTCTTGGTTGATTTTCACAACTTTGAATTCCATTGTCTTACCTACATATTGATCGTAATCACGAATAGGCTTCACATCGATTTGTGATCCGGGAAGGAAAGCTTCAATTCCAAACACGTCCACAATCATACCTCCTTTTGTGCGGCTTTTCACCAAACCATTTACGATGGTTCCTTCTTCATGGGCTTTATTAATACGCTCCCAAGCCTTAATCATTCGGGCTTTTCGGTGAGAAAGAACCAACTGCCCTTCCGCATCTTCGCGTACATCAATAAGCACATCCACTTTGTCGCCAACCTCCAAATTGGGGTTATATCGGAATTCGTTCAAGGAAATCACGCCTTCACTTTTGGCGTTGATATCTATGATGGCATCGCGGTCAGTGATGTTGATGACCGTTCCTTCCACCACTTCATTGTCCAAAGTATCGACAAAGTTTTCGGATACCAACCGCTCGAATTCATTCAATTTGCTCTCGTCGATGGTTTCAATTCCTTCTTCGTACTTCTCCCAGTCAAAATCCTCGAGAAATTGTTCGGGGTTTTCTTGTTGTGGCGAAAGTGCCGGTTTACTTTTCGTTTCTTCAACGGTTTCCGGAGTTTCGGAAGCCTGATTTTCCGAGTTTTCCACTTCTTGGATCTCGGTATCTTTTGTTTCTTCAGCCATAGCTGATATTAATGTTTGTATCCCGCAAATCCGGAAAAAGATTAAGCAAAAACCTGCGGAAGGGTTATAAAAAATTGATTCTCATTCCTTTTTGTATTTTTCCGTTATGCCAAAAAGGGCTGCAAAAGTAATGTTTTTTGTAGTACAGAACAAAAAAATCCCTGATTATCTGAGGGGGTAATGATTTAAAAAAAGGAGCATCAGAACCTAAAGCAAGAATTGGTAAGAGGTTTTATCATTTTCTTTTATAGAAAAATATTTTGAAGCGCTACACCCGACCATAAATTCGGTCTTCAGCAAGTTGCAAAATCATTTGAAACTGATCTTCTTCTGTCATTTCGGAATTATCGATTTCAATAGCGTCTTCAGCCTTCCGCAAAGGAGAGTCTTCACGAAGAGTGTCGATTTTATCGCGTTCCCTAACATTTTCCAGAACTTCTTCGTAGGTCACTTCATCATGGGTCGCCAACAGTTCTTTGTAGCGCCGCATGGCCCGTTTTTTTGAGGAAGCGTTCATAAATATTTTGAGTTCTGCATTCGGAAAGACCACCGTGCCGATATCGCGTCCATCCATGACGATTCCTTTTTCGGCTCCCATTTGTTGCTGCTGTTCCACCAATTTTTCACGTACTTCCGAAATTGCTGCAACAGGACTTACAAAACGCGCCACCTCCAAATGCCGGATGTCCTTTTCAACATCCTTGCCGTTTAAATAAATATCCGCATTTTTAGTTTGGGGATTAAATTTAAATTTTAAATCAATTGAAGGAAGTGAATCTATAAGTGCTTTTTTGTCGAATTTACTATCTCCCACAAAACCTTTCCACATAGCATAGAGCGTAACCGCACGATACATGGCTCCGGTATCCACATATACATAGCCCAAAGTTTTCGCAAGTTGTTTGGCAACTGTACTCTTTCCCGTTGAGGAAAAACCATCAATGGCGATGATTATTTTTTTATGCTGAATGCTATGGGATTTCAAAAAAAAGGATTTGCACAAAAATAGGAATAAAAAATTAGGCGGTGGCATGCCTTTGGGGAATAAAACTAATTTTAAGGAGACAGTTTTTTACATTAAAATCATTCTTAAATCCCATTAAAAATCAGTAATTTTGCAGCACTTTAAACTTTAACCGAAATCGTTCAAAAATGAACCAACACGAAGTTTACGAAAAAGAGCTTGCCTTCCAAGCCGACCGCCGGAAAGCCACGGTGGAATTCATCAAGTCCATCAACGATTTATGGTATGACCGTTCCATCGAACTGGTGCTTTTCAGGAACCAATTGATCGACCGCACCGTGAGCGAAATCATCAACCTGCATGAATATGCCGGTGAATTCGTTCAGAAACCGATTTCGATTTTCGATTCGGTAGAAATTGCTCAGGCCATTCAATCCCTTGACTTGCCTCCCGCAAAACTGGATATTGGAAAACTGGCTTATGAATATCATCTGGAAGATGACAAATTTGCCAATGTCACTTCTTTTGTGGCCGACAAACTTGCTGACGCAAAAAAATACGAAGAAATCATTCCGAAAGACGTAGTGCTCTACGGATTTGGACGTATCGGCAGATTGCTTGCTCGGGAATTGATGGCTCGCACCGGAAAAGGAAATCAATTGCGCCTTCGCGCAGTGGTAACAAGAGGACCCATCGATAAAACCGTACTCGAGAAAAGAGCTTCCTTACTTCGATCGGATTCGGTTCACGGCGATTTTTCAGGAACTGTTTCGGTGGATTTGGAAAAAAATGCATTAAACATCAATGGAACTACAGTGCATTTTATTTCAGCAAATTCACCCGAAGAAATCGATTATACCGCATATGGTATCGATGATGCACTGATTATTGACAACAGTGGTGCTTTTCGCGATAAAGAAGCCTTGAGCCGGCATCTGAAATCCAAAGGTGCTTCAAAAGTATTGTTGACCGCTCCGGGAAAAGGTGTTCCAAATATCGTTCATGGAGTAAATCAAAAAGAGTACGACCTCGAGACCACAGACATTTTTTCTGCTGCATCCTGCACCACCAATGCCATTACGCCGGTATTGAAAGTCATTGAGGATTCATTAGGAGTGGTTCAAGGACATTTGGAAACTATCCATGCCTACACCAACGATCAGAACCTTGTGGATAATATGCACAAAAAATACCGCCGAGGACGTGCTGCAGCTTTAAACATGGTCATCACCGAAACCGGAGCTGGACAAGCTGTTTCTAAAGCCCTGCCCGCTTTTGATGGAAAACTGACCTCCAATGCAATCCGCGTTCCGGTGCCTAACGGATCTTTGGCAATTTTGAACCTCAACCTAAAAACCACCACCTCCAAAGATGAAATCAACTCCATCATGAAAAAATATGCTTTAGAAGGTGATTTGGTTGAGCAAATCAAATATTCTCTGGACAACGAACTGGTGTCAAGTGATATTATGGGCTTCTCCGCCCCGTCAATTTACGATAGTAATGCCACTATTGTTGACAAAAGCGGAAAAAACGTAGTCTTATATGTATGGTATGACAACGAATACGGCTATAGCCATCAAGTTATCCGCTTGGCAAAACACATTGCCAAAGTGAGAAGATATACCTATTATTAAGGACAATTCATATTAATTTAATTAGGCTTATCTTTGAGATAAGCCTTTTTTTATATTTGCAGCCCAAGAAGTTTCATCAAAAAATATCAAATGAAAATTTTTTCAGTTTTAAGCCTTCTCTTTTTCGTGTATTTTCCTGCTTTGCTGTCAGCACAAGAGGAGCAACAGGAAACCGAAAGTTCTATTGCAGCACAGTTTGAAGAGATTATGGAAAAGTCCAGCAACTATAAGAATTATGAAGTTGTTAGACAAGATTGGCTCCTCGATTTACGGGATTCGACTCTTCAAAAAATTGCTTCTTTGAATGCCGAAATCGAAACAAACAAGGAAACAATCGACAAATTGAATGAAGAAGTGGCGAGTTTAAACGCTAAGATTTCTGCTCTTGAAGCAGAGTTAACCGCATCCAACGAAGAAAAAACCAGCATCAGTTTTTTCGGCACCCCCATCGAAAAATCCACCTATAAGAGTATTATGTGGGGAATTGTTCTATTTTTGGCGGTACTTATGGTCTTTTTTGCATTTCGATTTCGCAGCAGCAATGTTTTGACAAAAGAAGCCCAAAAAAATCTAGCTGAATCCGAAGCTGAATTCGAGGAATTCCGTCAAAAATCCCTGGAAAAACAACAGGAATTGGGCAGAAAACTTCAGGATGAGCGGAACAAACGAAGTAAAATGGCATAAAACAAAAAATATAAAAATCATCAGCCCCAAAAACTTATAAAAATGAAAAAAATATTCTTCTTTCTCCTCGTCCTCGCTCTTGTTAGTTGTAATGCCGGAAAAAACATCACCACCGCCAATCCGGAGGATTTTGCTTCGAGCATCACCGCTAAAGAATTGAAGGAACATCTTTATATTTTTGCTTCGGATAGTTTTATGGGGCGCGATACAGGAAAACCGGGACAGAAAAAAGCAGCAAAGTTTCTCAAAGATTACTATATGGAATTGGGGATTGCTTCTCCTCTTGGCGATGACAACTATTATCAAAAAATCCCTTCCAGCTATTTCAGCGGAAAATACGGGGACACCGAGAATGTGATTGCTTTCATCAAAGGTCGAGATTATGAAAATCCCAACACGCGTGAGTTTGTAGTCATTTCTGCACATTATGACCACGTGGGCGTGGATGAAGAAGGAAATGTGTACAACGGTGCCGATGATGACGCCTCGGGAAACATGGCGATTTTGGAAATTGCCGAAGCTTTTAAACTGGCTGTAGAAAAAGGCTACCGCCCCAAACGATCCATCGTTTTTCTTCATTTTACCGCGGAAGAAAAAGGTTTGTTGGGCTCAAAATTCTATTCTGAAAATCCAATTCTTCCCCTGGAACAAACCATTACCAATTTAAATATTGATATGGTGGGAAGGATTGATGATGC
>CAYPGZ010000038.1:0-9411 GCA_964410335.1 uncultured Flavobacteriaceae bacterium
CTTCTTCCGTTTATCAATACTACCAAAGGCATATCCGGCACCATAGGCTCTTTTTGGGTGACATAAGTTTGATTATATTCTTCTATATTTGATTTTGTGAAAACTACCAACTGATTTTTGGGTAGAAATAAGTTACTTATTTTGACCGCTTCCATCATCAATCCTCCGGGATTGTTGCGCAAATCCAAGATAAGTTTGTCGGCACCTTGATTTTGTAATTCCTCGATGGCGTCTGCCACTTCGCTGGCGGCTTTCTGGTTGAATTTTGAAAGCACAATATAACCGATGTTATTTTCCAGTAGGGTAAAATAAGGCACCGCCTGAATATCCACTTCTTCGCGAGTCAGAGTAGTTGTGTGAGTTTTTCCTTGTCGCAAATAGCTGATCTCCACTTCACTGCCGGGAGAACCCTGTAAAAGTTGACTGGCATCATCTTTAAAATCCGATACATTTACATTTCCCACCTGAATGATTTCATCGCCTGCTTTCAACCCGGCTTTATCGGCCGGATAACCTTTGTAAAGCTCCATAATGGTGATTTTTCCATCGCGGTTTTTCACCAAAGCTCCAATTCCGCTATACTCTCCCGATTGTTGGATTTTCGCCTGCTCCACATCTTGTTCATTATAAAATTGCGTATAGGGATCGAGATCTTCCAACATTGCACTCATGGCCGTGTTCATCAATTGGGCAGGGTTGGTTTCGTCCACATAATTCATATTCACCTCTTTATAAAGTGTGGTGAAAATTTCGATTTGCTTCGCGATTTCAAAAAAAGGAGAGAATTTATAGGCCTTAGCAGCAGTCAATACCACAAGACCGACTACAATTACAGGGAGGATTATTTTCTTTTTCATGATTTTATCTATTGGATAATCAATATAATAATATTTTTAAACCGAAAAAAATCACCTTTCTTTTTATTCCAAAGAGGCTTCCGGGTCTTTTTGATTATTTTGGGCAAACCTTTTCAACAAAATTTCCATTGCCGAAAAAACCTGTTGATAGGTCAAGGCTTTTTTTTCGGTATATATAAACAAAAACGCGTGTTTTTGAGAAAGATTTTCCACCAGATATTTGTTTTTCCGATAACTTTCCCGAAGAAGGCGTTTGATACGGTTGCGCTCGGTTGCTTTTTTGAAATTTTTTTTGGGTGCCGATACTGCCGCCAGATTGTTTTCGGCATTCTTTTCCAGCGGAAGATAAATCATCCGAAGGGGGAAATCTTTATATGATTTTCCCTCGGAAAACATCTGCTCGATAAGCTTTCTGCTTTTGAGCTTTTCCTTTTTTCCAAAACTTTCCGACACTTGAGCTTAGTGATTTTCGGTAAAAGTAAAGTAAAAAAACAAGCAAAAAAAACCACAAAACACAACGTCTCCCGCATGGGACTTTAGCTGTTTTGTGGCAGGACTTTCATGGGTAACCCTTTCCGCTATTCTGCTTTCTCAAAAGGAACCATCACATAAACATCATCCCACCCCATCAATAGGTTTGCGCCGTTTTCTGTGGGCTGAAAAGTCATCGAAAAAGCCTCCACCGGAGCAGCAGTGGTTTCTACTTGAGCTGTAGTTCTCAAAACATCTTTTTCTGAATCGTATTCGTAAGCTCCCCAAGCATATACCGCTCGGTTGATGATGATTGTCCATTCCTCTTTGTTTGGAATGCTGTAGAGGGTGTAGGTTCCGGCAGACAAAGGCTTGCCATTTACCAGCATATCCTGATACAAAGTGATTTCTGTGGCTTCATTGGCACCTGTTCGCCACACTTCTCCGTAGGGTACGAGACCGCCAAAAATCTTACGCCCGTTTTTTTGTGGTCTGCTGTATATAACCCGAATCATCGGTGCGTTGTCATGATCGCGGATAAACTTCACATCCATCGGGCTTTTGTCGAGGTCATCAAATTTTTGGGCATGCATTGGGGGTATAAATAAAAGGAAAGCTACTAAGGCAAAAAGGATATTTTTCATGGTTTTTTTTTAAGATGCTGTTTGTTTTGACTGTAAAAAAAATTCTTGGTTTAATTGGGATTTTAAACTGTTATTAGTTTGTTGATAACTTAAGACTTTATGTTGGCTTAACATTTCCTTAAAAGGCCTGTTTTCCTTATCTTTGTGTTGTTTTTTCAAAAAATGAGTATTACATGAGCGAAGACAAAAATAAACAGGAAGACCCAAAGACAAAAGAAGTTTCTTTTGAGAGTTATTCCGCAGACAATATTCAGGCGTTAGAAGGTATCGAACATGTGCGGAAACGCCCTTCGATGTATATCGGGGACGTAGGAATGCGGGGATTACATCACTTGGTCTATGAGGTGGTAGATAACTCTATCGACGAGGCTATGGCCGGACATTGTGATCGTATTGATGTGATTATCAATGAAGACGGCTCGGTGACTACCAAGGATAATGGCCGTGGTATTCCCGTAGATATACATAAAAAAGAAGGAGTTTCGGCTCTCGAAGTCGTAATGACGAAAATCGGGGCCGGTGGAAAATTTGATAAAGATTCCTATAAAGTTTCCGGAGGACTGCACGGAGTAGGGGTTTCGGTGGTGAACGCACTTTCCGAACACCTGCATGCCGAGATTCATAAAAATGGAAAGGTTTACGAACAGGAATATCAACGAGGAAAAGCTCTTTTTCCCGTTAAACAAACCGGCGAAACAGATTCCAAAGGAACGATTGTTACCTTTAAACCTGATCCCGAGATTTTTCAGCAAAGTGTGGTTTTTAGTTATGACACCCTTGCTTCGCGAATGCGGGAATTGGCTTTCCTCAATAAGGGTCTTACCATCACCATCACCGATAAACGAAATAAAGACGAAAATGGCGAGTTTATCCATGAAAATTTCCATTCGGAAGAGGGACTGGTGGAATTTATCAAATTTTTGGATGATACCCGCGAACCGCTTATCTCCAACGTTATTTCCATGGAGGGCGAAAAGAATGATATTCCGGTTGAAGTGGCGATGGTTTACAATAATTCTTATGCAGAAAACCTGCATTCTTATGTAAACAATATCAATACTCATGAAGGAGGAACACATTTGGCGGGATTCCGAAGAGGATTGACCACCACCCTGAAAAAATATGCCGATGCCTCCGGAATGTTGGATAAATTGAAATTCGAAATTGCCGGGGATGACTTTAGAGAAGGATTGACAGCAATTGTTTCCGTAAAGGTATCCGAGCCGCAATTTGAAGGCCAGACCAAAACCAAATTAGGAAACAGAGAAGTGACTTCGGCAGTATCTCAGGCGGTTTCCGAAATGTTGGAAAACTACCTGGAGGAAAACCCCGGTGATGCCAAAACCATCGTCCAAAAAGTGATTTTGGCGGCACAAGCTCGTCACGCTGCAAAAAAAGCACGCGAGATGGTGCAACGAAAAACTGCCATGCACGGCGGAGGATTGCCCGGAAAACTCGCAGATTGTTCTTCGGAAGATCCCGCGGAATGTGAAGTGTTTTTGGTGGAAGGGGATTCGGCAGGGGGTACCGCAAAACAAGGTCGCGACCGTAATTTCCAGGCGATTCTTCCCTTGCGGGGAAAAATCCTCAACGTGGAAAAAGCCATGCAACACAAGGTTTTTGAAAACGAAGAAATCCGAAATATATATACTGCCCTTGGGGTGACCATCGGAACGGAAGAAGACAGCAAAGCCTTGAACCTTTCCAAGTTGCGATATCACAAAATTGTTATCATGTGTGATGCCGACGTGGATGGAAGTCATATCGCCACCTTGATCCTGACTTTCTTTTTCCGTTATATGAGAGAGCTTATCGAAGCGGGATATATTTATATCGCTACTCCTCCGTTATACCTTATCAAAAAAGGAAATAAAAAACGCTATGCCTGGTCGGACAAGGAAAGAGATGCCATTTCGGCTGAATTCAACGGCGGAATTAGCATTCAACGTTATAAAGGTCTGGGAGAAATGAATGCTGAACAATTGTGGGATACCACTATGAACCCGGAGTTCAGAACTTTACGACAAGTCACTATCGACAGTGGCAGCGAAGCCGATAGGATTTTCTCTATGCTTATGGGAGACGAGGTTCCTCCACGTCGGGAGTTTATCGAGAAAAATGCAGTCTATGCCAATATAGATGCTTAACCTTTAATCATACTTTTTAACTCAGGGAGGCATTAGTGCTTCCCTTTTTTATTTCCTGAAAAATATATTCCGAATTAATTGCATGCATGATTTTTAGTTTTTTTGCCCTTTTTTTCTTTTAAATGGGGCATTGATCGCCGCGTAAGAATCGCAAAAATTTTAAAGGGACTCTCCACAAAAACATATATTTGAAATAATATGTTGTTCCTTTTTATTTTGTTCAGATATGTAATCAAAAAAATTTTGTGGGTATGATAAAATTTAAGTAATATTACATTATCAAAACATTAAACCAATTTTGTTATGAAAATCAACAGGTTACTAATACCCATATGTTTTTTGGGATTCGCTGCGCAAGCTCAGGACGGTATTGAAGATTTATTGGCCGCCGGGGTTGAAGATGCAAAACGTTTTAGCAATAGTTATTTTGCCCCTGCTGCTGAAGGCATTATGTATTCCCTGAGCAACGGATGGTATAATACAGGAAAAGGAAAAAAACTGGGACAGTTCGAAATTTCTATAATTGGAAATGCTTCCTTTATTAAGGATGAACACAAACAATTTCAACTAAACACTGCAGATTACAACAACCTGCGGTTTACAAATCCCGGGCAAGCAAGTGGGATGGTGGCTTCCTCGTTGGGGGAAAACAATCCGGATATCAATATGGTTATCGAATATGAAGATGAATTCGGAAATACCCAAGAACTGGGAATTACCCTCCCCCAGGGAATTGGTTCGGCGGGGGTGAATATTCTGCCCAGCGCCTTTTTGCAAGCAAACGTCGGTCTGATTAAGGGTGCGGAAGTTAAGTTTCGTTTCCTCCCCAAAATCGATCAGGAAGATGTGGAAGTGCAACTGTTTGGAGGAGGAATTCAATATGAAGTAACCAGCTTGTTGCCGGCAGAAAAGATTTTTCCCTTACATATTTCTGCAGTAATCGGTTATACCAGCCTGAAAGCAAGTTATGATTTTACCGGTTCCTCAATTATCGATGGCGAAAATCAACGTGTTGAAACCGAAGTGGACTCTTGGTTGTTTTCTGCTGTGGCTTCTACCAAACTTCCGGTTATCAATTTCTACGGAGGAATTGGCTTTATCAGTGGAAATTCTACCAGCTCAGTATTAGGAACTTACCGCATTCAGGAAGGAGTGTTGGCCAATGAAACTTTAGTTGATCCTTACTCTGTGGAAAACAAAGTGAGTGGGGTTAAAGCTACTGTGGGTTTTAAACTGAAACTGGCATTTTTCCGTCTCAATGCCGATTATAGTTTTCAGGAATACAATAACCTTAGTGTAGGTTTGAATTTCGGAATATAATTTATTTCTTAGCCACAAAACGACAAAGACATACAGGAATTACGGCTCTAAAATTCTATGTCTTTGTCCTTTGAGGCTTTGATATAACTAACCACTCAATTTCCATAATAAGTTGAAATTAATTCTTCTTCGAAGCTTTTTTCTATTATTCTTTTTCCTTACTTCACTTCTCCGTGCTCAGGACAATAATATGGGTTTGGTCATTGGAGATTTGCTCAAAATTACCCGTGATTTTGTTACTCCTGCGGGAAAAGCAACTGTATATCAGTCGGATGCGGGTTGGTTTACCTCTGCACATTCCTTGGGTTTATGGAAAATAAATGTTTCCCTTCAGGGTAATGCACTTTTGGTTCCGGACGGAAAAACCTCAACAAAAGTTTCCAACGCTGATTTTGCGGTTATCAGGATTCGAGGATCGGAAAATGCAAACATCCCTACTGCTTTTGGGGGCGATACGGATGTTTTTTTTGATGGGGAAGTAAATGTTTTCGGTAATACTACTCAGTTTGAATTTCAAGCACTTGAAGGCTTGGGAAAGCAAGTGGTTATTCACCCTTTTGTTCAAGTGGCCGTGGGATTGCCCCTGCAAACCGAATTTTCTATAAGATATGTGCCTATGATAAATATCGATGATGTGGAAACGTTGACTTTTGGAGTGGGGATAAAGCACAATATCAACCAATATTTTTCCGGTTCTACGCCGGAAAGTTTCCAGTTCGCCGTGTTGGTAGCTTACAGTAAATTCAATGTGGATTACTGGTTTGAACCGTTGGATATAAGTGGTCTTGCAGAGTTTGATGCACTGAAAGTTAAATCGGATTTGTGGTCGCTTCAATTGATTTCCTCTAAAACTTTTTCCGATTCTTGGGAGGTTTTCGCCGCGCTTGGACTGAACCTCGCCGATTTCAACTTTACTCTCGGAGGAAAAGGACCGGCTTTAAAAGGTTTAAATCAAGCTTTGGAAACCGTGGGAGATAATGAAGTTTCCATTAAAGGACATTTAGGAGCCAATTACCATATTAATCAATTCTCCATAAACACGATGGCGACTTTTGGTGAATTTTATAATTTCAGTTTGGGCTGTGCTTACAAGTTTGGAAGTTAACATTTCATAAATCTGAATCCAAAACCGAAAAAACAAGCTTTATCCATTAAATTCAGTGGCTATCTGTCTTTTTATCCCATAATTATTGCGTAATTTTGGCAAGCAAAAAAATATTCACAAAATTAAAAATCAATATAAAATGAAAGTAACTATCGTTGGTGCGGGCGCAGTTGGAGCAAGCTGTGCGGAATATATCGCCATCAAAAATTTTGCCTCCGAGGTGGTGCTCGTCGATATTAAAGAAAACTATGCGGAAGGAAAAGCCATGGATTTGATGCAAACCGCTTCCCTGAATGGTTTTGACACCAGAATCACGGGGAGTACAAACGATTATTCCAAAACTGCCCATAGCGATATTGCCGTGATTACCAGCGGAATTCCCCGTAAACCGGGAATGACCCGCGAAGAGCTTATCGGTATCAATGCGGGAATTGTGAAGGAAGTTTCTCAGAATTTGTTGAAACATTCTCCCAACGCTATTCTCATCGTGGTAAGCAATCCGATGGACACGATGACTTATCTGGTACATAAAACCGCCAATCTCCCGAAAAATCGTATTATCGGAATGGGAGGGGCTCTGGACAGTGCTCGTTTCAAATATCGGTTGGCAGAAGCTTTGGGTTGTCCTTCCTCGGACGTGGAGGGAATGGTAATCGGAGGTCATAGTGACACCGGAATGATTCCGCTCACTCGTCTGGCGGCAAGAAATAGTGTGAATGTTTCTAAATTTCTCAGCGCAGAACGTCTCGAGCAAGTAAAAGAAGACACCAAAGTAGGTGGAGCCACCTTAACAAAAATGTTAGGCACCAGTGCTTGGTATGCTCCCGGAGCAGCAGTTTCTGCCCTTGTGCAGGCAATTGCATGCGATCAAAAGAAAATGTTCCCTTGCTCGGCTTTGCTGGAAGGAGAATACGGATTGAATGATATTTCCATTGGCGTGCCCGTGATTTTGGGTAAAGACGGCATCGAAAAAATTGTTGAGCTCGAACTCGATGAGGCTGAAAAAGCAAAACTGAAAGAAAGTGCCGAAGCAGTGAAAAAAGTAAACGATTTGTTGGAGTTCTAATTCCTAAATCAAGCCTTTTCAAATCATGGCCGGCGTAGGAATATCTTCGGATTTCCGGATGTCGGTCATTTGTTTTTTCACCGTAAACCGGAAGGTCGTACTCACTCCCATTTTCGAAGAAACACTGATTTTTCCTCCGAGTTTTTCCACGAGTTTTTTAACCGTGGAAAGCCCGATGCCATGCCCTTTGTTTCCTTTTCTGTCCACCTGTCCGATGGTGGAAAAAAGCTCAAAAATTCCGGCTTGTTTGTCTTCAGGAATCCCCATTCCGTTGTCCTTGATTTTAAACCGATAAAAACCGTCAATTTCTTTGCACTTCACCTGAATGCGGATTCTTTCTTTGTCATTGTATTTCAGACTGTTGTTGATAAGATTTAAGAGAATTTGCTCCAAAGCGATTCGATTGCAAGTCAGCTCCATATGCTTCTTCGGAAGTTTGATTTCGCAATCTTCCGTAATATTCAGCATGTCGATAATATTCTCCAGTAAATCCTGAAGATCAAATTTCTCTTGCATATCATACGAAGAGTGTTCACTCTCATAATTCTCCAAAATCCCTGAAACATAATCACTCAACGAAAAAGAGGAATTTTTTAGATTGTCGAGATATTCAATTGCCTTTTCATCAAGTTGCTCGCCGTATTTCTTTTTTATCAAATCGATGGTGAGCACGATATTAGCCAAAGGCATTTTCATATCATGCGATACCGTTCGAGCAAAAGTTTTTAGGTTTTCATTCTTCAGCTGCAACTTTTTACGAACAATTTGCAATTGCTTGTTGTGTTTTCGCGTTTCCAGAAGACGCACCGTTTGTTTTCCCAAGAGTTTCAAGGCATCTTTCTGTTGCTCATCCAATTTTCGAGGCACATTATCGATAACGCAAAGTGTTCCCAGCGCATGACCGTTATCATCGACTAAGGGAACGCCGGAATAAAAAACTACCGGCGGATCGGCAAGGGTAAAAGGATTATCTTTAAAACGTTCATCTTCCCGGGTATCAGCCACCTCCATGAGATTCTCGGAATCCAAAATCGCATGAGCACAAAAAGAATATTCACGCGGAGAACTTTCGATTTCTAAATTGGATCGCGATTTAAACCATTGACGATCTTCATCAACAAAAGAAATCAGTGAAACGGGTGTTTTACAGATATAACTTGCCAAACTCGTGATTTCATCATACTCGCTTTCCGGCAAGGTGTCCAAAATCTTCAAGTTCCGTAAGGCTTCCAAACGGGAAGTTTCGTTTTCGGGAACGGATGGTTTTATCATAACAAGGGTTTCGTACAAAAAAAATATACAATTTCACCCCTAGGCAAAATTAGGGAAAAAATCGTAATTAACAGAGGATTAAGAAATTATTTTCCTCTATGTTAATTTTATTATAAGTTTTACAGGTCAAAAAATTCCTTAAAACCTTTATGAAAACTGTGCCATGTTTGGTCTTTCTGACACTTTGACCCCTAATTGAGAAGAAAGTAAAATTGATTTTTGAATCTTAAAACTTTTCAAATATGCCGAGACCGAAAAGTGCAAAATCATATTTAACGGGATCTTGAGGATCAAATTTCCGCAAAGAAGTATCCAACTCCATCAACGCCTTGGCATCGGTTTGCTTTCGGGTGATCAAACCGAGTTTTCGTGCGGTATTGCCGGTATGCACATCCAACGGACACGAAAGTAGAGAAGGGGAGAGGCTTTTCCAAATCCCAAAGTCCACTCCCGCATTGTCTTTTCTCACCATCCAACGCAAAAACATATTGATTCGTTTTGCAGCCGAATTTTTCTTGGGATCACTGAT
>CAYPGZ010000038.1:9511-12318 GCA_964410335.1 uncultured Flavobacteriaceae bacterium
TTTCTATTTCCCCATGCGATACTCGCTGTAAGAAAGCCCGCAATTTCGATGTCTTCTTTTTTTGAAAACTCGTGCGGAATCCGGATCGGATCCGTTTCTATAAACCGGGGTTGATTATACTCTACAGTCTTTTCCTCCAAGAACTCCCACACTTGGGCGTTGATTATTTTTTTCATAACAAACTACCTCTTCTTCTCAAATCACTCCATCCACCATGGTCAACTTTCTGTCGGCCATATCTGCCAGTTCAGAATTGTGAGTAACAATCACAAAGGTCTGCCCAAATTCATCCCGTAGCGTGAAAAATAGCTTATGTAGATTCTCCGCCGACTCGCTGTCGAGGTTTCCCGAAGGTTCATCGGCAAAAACCACCGCCGGGTTGTTGATTAATGCTCGAGCCACAGCCACACGCTGTTGTTCGCCCCCGCTAAGTTCACTGGGTTTATGGTTTTTTCGGTGGGAAAGCCCTAAAAATTCGAGGAGTTCCTCCGCTTTTTTTTCTGCCACTTTTTTGGACGTATTTTTAATAAAAGCCGGCAGACAAACATTTTCCAAGGCCGTGAATTCCGGCAGCAATTGATGAAACTGAAAAATAAAACCTATATGCTTATTTCTGAATCCGGAAAGATTTTTTACGGATAGCGAATCGATGTCCACTCCGTTGATTATCAACTGGCTGTTTTCGCTTTTGCTGAGCTGATCCAACGTGCCCAAAATATGAAGTAAAGTGGTTTTTCCTGCACCGGAAGCCCCCACGATGGACACAATTTCCCCCTTGCGAATATGTAGATTCACACCTTTCAAAACGTGTAAATCATCATAATATTTATGGATGTTTTTTGCTATAATCATGGAGGGACGAAGATAGTGTTTTTGTTGTTTTTATATGTATAAACTATCTTGTAGATTGTAAGCTGCAAAATCGTAATATTGTATAAAATAAAAATAGCTATGCATAAAGCTTCTTTTGCCTCGGGTTGTTTCTGGTGCTCCGAGGCGGTATTTAAAAACCTTAAAGGGGTCGAAAATCTAGTTTCCGGTTTTATGGGTGGAGAAATAAAAAATCCTGCCTATCGTGAAGTCATTACCGGAAGAACGGGACATGCCGAAACTGTCCAATTTGATTTTGATCCGGAGATCATTGAATATGATGAATTATTGGCCGTTTTTTTCTCTACGCATGATCCCACAAGCCTCAATCGGCAAGGAAACGATATCGGAACTCAATACAGAAGTGTGATTTTTTATCATAACGAGGAACAAAAACAAACGGCACTCAACACCATCAAGCGGCTTAATAAAGCGGTTTTTGATGGAAAAATCGTTACCGAGGTAATTGCCGCCACAGAGTTTTATCCGGCCGAAGATTATCATCAGGATTACTATAAAAACAATCCCGATAATCCTTATTGTCAGGTCACTATCAGTCCAAAACTACAAAAATTGAGAAAATCATTTGCGCATAAATTGAAGACTTAATTTGTTTCCGATCTTTTTCCACGGCACATTTTTTGTAAATATTTCTCCAAAATCGAAAAAATGAGCAGGAAATACAGATTGCTTCGAAAGGGGATTTTTTATGATGCCATAGGTATGCTGACTATGGCGATTCCCGTGATAGGACCTTTTATTGATATCCTCTGGGCGCCCTATTCCGCAAAAAAAATGATGGAAATGTATCCCGGAAAAAAAGGAAAAGTAATGGCAACATTCAACTTTTTGGAAGAAATCTTGCCCTATACGGACTTTATTCCGAGTTTTACGTTGATGTGGCTTTTTACTTTCGTTTTCTTTCCCGAGAAAATCTCAGTTAAAGCTTAAATGAACGGACTTTTCCGGAGAGGTATTTTTATAAATCTTCCTCGTCCTCCTCATCTTCATCTGCGTCTTCCTCCGGATTGTGGTCGGGAAGATCCACGATGGGAAAATGCATTTCATCCTCATCATAATCGTCTTCATCAAATTGAGCCATACTGTTCTCGAGTTTGGTGCTTACCTTTACGAGATAGCAACAATCCTCGGTTCTGACTTCAACGGCTTCGATGGTCTCATTCTTGGCATTCTTAAACACAATAATGTCTCGGTCGTCATACCCGTCAGGATATTTTTCAACCAAAAGCCCTAGAATTTCAGGGGTGAGTTTTTTAAAATCGACGATTATTCGCTTCATGATTTTAATGAAAATTCAAATATAAAAAATTAGAGATAAAGCTGATGGCTTTTACGGTTCCAGAAAATCGATTTTTTTTATGTGAGCTATACTGTCACATCGCCGAATGATAAATTCGAGATTTTTACTTTCATAATCTCCATAAACATGGTAGATATTACAGGAATCACGATTCTTATGCACGGTGCTTTTTCCAAAATTCACATCGCCGTTTTCCAACACATAATTTAAGGCCATACTGTCCAAATTGTGGGTTGCCAAAAATTGATCCGCTTGGGGGCTGTATTCTTTTTCCAACACCAAAATGCTTTTTAAAGTACGTGCGTCAGGACCATAGGCACAGGAAGTTTCTTTCCCGCTCAGAATAAAAAACAAAAGAATAATTCCGATGGTAAAACCCGAGAAATAGTAAAGTAAACGGTGAATGAGTTTCATAAAAACACCCTGATCTTAAAATTGCGTAAAAATACTAAATTAGCCCTCCCACACAAATCCTTTTCAACATGAAAAAACAAATGATTTTTTCTTTGTTTTTCCTCGCTCTTGGGGTTAATGCCCAACAAAGTCCTGAGGAGAATATCCGTCTTTTTTTTGAAGCCTTGCATAAAAAAGACACCGCTTCCCTGCGAGAACTCAC
>CAYPGZ010000038.1:12418-16886 GCA_964410335.1 uncultured Flavobacteriaceae bacterium
AATGGAAAATCATTTCCATACTCGATACTCGTCGAGATCAAGCTTGTGAAGAATGAAATTTGATTATTTTTACAAACCGCCAAGGCTTGGAATTACAAATAAAACCCTAAATCTTCATAAGGTGAAAACACATAAACTTCTTGAGTTTTGTGTTTTGCAGCGAAAAAATAATGGTTAAACCAAAAAAGAAAACAATTCGATGAACTATATCCTTTTTGACGGCTCATCCCGAAACAATCTCCTCCCTTTCACTTTCACTCGCCCGGTGGCGGAAATTCGGGTTGGAATTCTCAGTATTCGCGAAAAATGGGAACGGGCTTTAAAAGAAAAAACCTACACCCGCACCCGGGATTATTTACAAGAAAAATGGCCATATCGACATACAGAAAAGTCTATTTTTATCAATGCTTCCTATCTTCCCGATAAAAACCTACTGGCACAAATCAATAATCTGCGGGAACAGGAGGTCATTTGTGACGGTCAAACTCCGGTAGCTTATTTTCAAACGGGAACGGAGACCGACTTAAAACATTATCAGCATCTTCCTCTTGCGGAAAAAGGAATTAGCATCAAAAACACGTGGGATATTTTTTCCAAAAATACGCTTGCAATTCAAGCCGATTTTGATCTGCTGACCAAAGGCCGCCAATCCGCTGCAATTCCCGATTCGGTATTTTGCATCAACCGCAAAAATATTTTTGTGGAAGAAGGCGCAAGACTGAATTTTGCTTCTCTAAATGCTGCCGACGGTCCGATTTATATTGGAAAAAACGCAGAAATTATGGAAGGGTGCACCATTCGAGGTCCCTTTGCCATTTGCGAAAATTCCACCCTGAAAATGCAAACAAAAATTTATGGAGGCACAAGCATCGGTCCGCATAGTAAAGTAGGAGGGGAAGTCAATAATTCCGTGATTTTCGGATATTCCAACAAAGCTCATGACGGGTTTTTGGGCAATTCCGTAATTGGAGAGTGGTGCAATCTCGGCGCAGATACTAACAATTCCAACCTAAAGAACAATTATGCCGAAGTGAAGTTGTGGGATTATGAAAAGGAAGGTTTTGCAAATACCGGTCTCCAATTCTGCGGTTTAATGATGGGCGACCATTCTAAATGCGGCATCAACACCATGTTCAACACCGGAACCGTCGTGGGGGTGAGTGCCAATATTTTTGGAGCAGGTTTTCCGCGAAACTTTATTCCCAGTTTCAGTTGGGGTGGTGCTAATAAGATGATTTCCTATAAGCCTGAAAAAGCTTTTGAAGTGGCCGAAATCGTGATGAAACGTCGCGGTCTTCACTTTTCAGAAACCGAGAAAAAGATTCTGGAAAAGGTTTTTGAAGATACCATGAAATATAGACGAGAATGAGTTTTTTCCGGTTTGGATTATGCTTAACCATTCCGAGGAAGTTGCTTTAAGGTTTCTTAGTTTTCCTAACTCTCTTTAAATCTAGCATATTGACCGGATTTATGCCAAGACCGGAGATGTTTTTTCGTGTAAAACGAACCACTTCGTCATAATATAAGGGAACAATCGGAGCTTGGGAAATCATGATGGAATCCATCTGTCGGTAGATTTCTGCTCGTACTCTGTCATTTACCACACTTAAGGATTTTTCATAAAGGAGGTCGAATTCGGAGGAATAAAAATGGGTATAATTCGGGCCGTCGGGTGTAAAATTTTTACTGTAAAACAGCGATAAATAATTTTGTGCATCGGGATAGTCGGCAATCCAACTGGCGCGAAAAACCTGCAATTGTCCCACGCTTCGTTTTTGCCGAATGGTGGAAGGGGGCATGACTTCCACCTCGCTGGCAATACCGATTTTTTGTAATTCACGTTGTATATATTCGCATAAATCCAAATAATTTGCACTGGTCGAAATGACAATTTCCGGGCGGGCATCTCCTGTTTCTTGTATATATTCACGAACGAGTCGGCGTGCTTCCTCAGGTTTATAATCATAGCCTTCGGCGCCAAATCCGGGTAAGCCTTTGGGAATGATTCCGTTGTTGGCGGGAATTCCGATGCCATTACGCAGATAGGTAATCATTTTTTCCCGGTCAAAACCTTGGTTTATCGCTCTGCGCAAGTTGAGGGAACTGTTTTCGGGCCAATTTCCTTTTAAATAAAACCCGAGATATTCCGTGTTGAGGTAAGGACTGCTGGTCATATTCACTTCTTCAACATATTTTTTCCGAAGATGTCCTGTGGTGGTCAGCAGTTCATCTTTATACGACGGATCCAGACCGCTCAAAAAATCGAGGTTTCCTTGAGCAAATTGCAGAAACTCACTTTGTTTGTCATTCAAAAAAGTGATGGCCACCGCCTCGAGATAGGGCAGGGGAGTACCGTGTTCGTCCCTTTCAAAGTATAAATCATTTTTGCGAAAAACCAACTTCTCGTTTTCTTTCCAGCGCTTAAATTGAAACGGTCCGGTACCGATGGGGTTTTCACGAAAATTCAAATCCTGCATTTCCCGTGGCACCACAGAGCAATATTCCATCGACAGTAAACCCAAAAAAGCAGGAAAACTCTTTTTTAATTTAATTTTTAATAAGGTATCATTCACCGCTGAATAGGATTCCACATTCCGCAGCACCCAAGCTCCCGGGGAAGCGATTTTCGGATCGCGAAGGCGGTTGAAGCTAAAAACAAAGTCATCGGCTGTAACCTTTCGGGTAGAATCTTTTCCAAAAATGGGATGCTTGTGAAAAAAAACATCCTTTCGCAAAAAAAAGGTGTAAGTTGTTCCACTGTCGGCAATAGTCCAGCTTTGGGCAATATCGGGTTGAATATTCAGGTTTTCGTCCAGTTGCACCAAGCCGTTATACAGCTGATTGCAAGGCCAAAGATTACGCTGATCCTTAGCAAAGGCGGGATCCAAGGAAGAAATATTAGCAAATTCATTATACCGAAAAATCAAATGATCACGGCTTTTTTCGGAATCTTCCCCACAGGAGAAAAAAAAATATCCCAGACAGGAAAGAAGAAAAGTGTTTTTAAAAAACTTCACGACAATTTCTTTTTCTTTTTATTGATTGAAATACATTCCCCTCTCTCACCTCCGACCCCTATATCATCCCTCTCTTCTTTATTTCCAAATATTTATTAATCGTATTAATCGTCAAATCCTTCGGTTCGGTGAGAATGGATTGTATGCCGTGTTTTTGCAATTCCCTCACCATCATTTTTTTGTCATATCCAAATTGTCGGGCGATGGTTTGCCGATAGATTTCCGAGATATTTTCGGCGCTACTTTCTGCCAGGGATTTCAGCTCGATGTTTTCAAAAAAAATAACCACCAATTGATGTTTTCCGGCAATGGCTTTTAGGTATGGAAGTTGACGTTGCAGAGCCGAAATATGCTCAAAATTAGTGTAAAGCAAAAGTAAAGCCCGTTGTGGAATCCGTCGTTTGATATTGGCGTAAAGTAATCCGAAATCACTATCCAAAAACCGGGTGTCCACATTGTAAAGCGTTTCCATGATTAGATTCAAATGCGTTTTTCTGTTTTTGGCAGGAAGAAAATCCGTCACAGTATTTGAAAAACACATCAATCCGGTTTTGTCGTTTTTCCTAAGGGCTACATTGCTGAACGCCAGGCTGCTGTTGATGGCATAATCTAACAATTTCAAGCCTTCAAAAGGCATTTTCATTACCCGCCCGGTGTCGATTACCGAATAGATTGATTGAGACTTCTCGTCCTGAAACTGGTTCACCATCAGGTTGCCGTGTTTGGCAGTGGCCTTCCAGTTAAGTGTGCGTACGTCGTCTCCGATTACATAATCCTTGATTTGTTCAAATTCCATCGTATGGCCGATTCGACGTATTTTTTTTAATCCCGGTGGAGAAACGCGGTTGTCGATAGCCAAAAAATCGTATTTTCTCATCTGAATAAAGGAAGGATAAACCTTTACCATTTGTTTTTTTTCTGTGGTTTCGAACCGGTATCGGCGTTTTGTTAATTTCAATTTGGTGGAAACATAACAATTCAAAGCTCCAAAAAAATATTCGCCCCGTTCCACCGGTCGAAGCGAGTATTCAAAAAAAGAAGTTTGTTTTGCGGAAATCTGCTGGAGATGCAAAAAATCACGTTTTTGAAATTGTACCGGGAGTTCGTCAATCACTTCCAAATGAATTTTAAAAGCATATTTGTTTTCAAAATATAGCCGAACGGGATTCTCATCGCTGTTAGAAAACTTCTCGGGTAAACTCCGTTGACCGGAAAAACCATTGGAGTTATAAATAGCCACAATCTCCGAAAAAACCACTAAGCCAAAAGCCAGTACAGCAAGCCACACATAAGCATAGATAACCGGAATCCAAAATGAAAACAAAAAGAGCGCCGCCAAGCCAAACAACACATAAAAAAACCGCTGATGCAAATACAGCGATTTCAAAAAACCGTAAATGGATTTGAGAAAATACTTCATAGGATTTTTCCGTTGGGTAAAAATACAAAAA
>CAYPGZ010000039.1:0-9727 GCA_964410335.1 uncultured Flavobacteriaceae bacterium
GGCACCAAAGCCCCTACAAACTCTCCGAAACTTGCTCGGGTAAGGCGATAAACCAAAAACCACCAGCCGGGATAAAAAAGTACCAGCATAGCAATCAGCATAGAAACCGAGGTGCCGACAATTCCATGCCGGGAACCCATATAAATAAAAACCGGCATCACGATCAGCGAGACTATATTCCACAAAAATCCAAGTTCGGTTTTTCCCGTGGCGGTAATCAAACTCCCCGTTGGATTTGCAATTGCTCTTAAAAACATATAAACCGAGAGGATTCTTACCAAAATCACGATGTCATCATAATCCGGGTAGAGGATTTCCACGATTATCGGGGCGAAGAGGATTATCCCTAAATACACCACAAAATTTGCCGTAGAAATAAGATTCAGCAATTTGAGATAGGCATTTTTTAATTCCTTAATATTCGACTGAAAAAGGGCTAATGCCGGAGCTGCCACTCGTGACATGATGGGATTTAAAACCATCATCGGTCGGAAAACCAATAGTTTTGCGATATAATATCCTCCGAGAATTTCTTCCGAAAAAAGCTTTCCAATCAAAAAAACATCCATTTCACGATTGAAAAAATTCACCGCTTGGCTCCCGATTTGATAGCTTCCTATACTCAAAAAAGCTTTGGTATCGGTATAGGAAAAATGAAAAAGCAAACCATATCTTATCATTCCCAAGATCAAAAAACCCGCATTGGCAAATACAAATTGAAATAATAACGAATACACCAATGCCAGGACTCCAAAATCATTAACGGCCAAAATCACTGCCAAAATCAGGGATAAAACCGAACTCACAATCTCGATTTTGCTGATCCTTTCAAACAAAAGATGTTTTTCCTCCATGATTTTAAACTGATTCCCAAAACCAAAAGCGATCAAACCCAGACTCATAATCCGGATGAGGGAAGTTAATTCCGGTTGTTCATAAAATTGAGAAACCAAAGGAGAAATCACCCACATCAGTCCATATAAACCCACGCTCACCAAAAGATTGAGCCAGTATAAACTCGCGTATTCTTTTTTGGAAATTCCTTGTTTGTGAAGGATTGCCGTGGAAAGACCGAGGTCTCCAAAAATTTTGATAAAGCCAAATACCAACATCACCATGGCCATCAGACCAAAATCCTCTTTTTCCACAAAACGGCTCAGGATTGCATATTTTAAAATTCCCAAAGCCGCCACCACCAGCGTACCAAAAGTGGTCCATTTTACGCCTCTAATCGCTTGTTTTTTTAAAGACATAGTTTATTAGGCTGACTTGGTGATAACGTGAGGGGGAATTTTCTCATAGCTCGATTTCATTTCTCCCTTAACCGCGCGCATATTTTCTTAGTCTGTTCGAAAATTCTCTCTTCGGAAAATTCCCTGTCCAAAATTTTTCGATTATGAAGCTTGGTTTCTTCCTCCAATTCGGTGTTCAAATATAGTTTGAATTCCGTATTAAAATCAAACACGCGGATTTTCAACCTTTTAAAATAGGAAAAAAGTGGATTTTTTGGAGAAAGATAAACCCTTGCCCCCATATATAGCAAAGCCAAAATATTACCCATGGCTTGTTGTCGATAATGATAAAAAATCGCAGTTGAACAATTTTGAAGCAGAGAGAGGTAGTTTTTTCGCTCCATAAATTCCAACAAAGGCTTAAAATTTCTGCCCAACATTTCCTTGCCCACTTTCAAAACTTGATTTTTATGCGCCTCCAAATACCCATAATTCAAAGGAACTATAATCTGTACCTCGTTCGGACTCAGTTTTTTGAGAATTGGAAAAATATCCAGATGATTGTTTTCCGGAGAGCTGGAATTTCCCACAAGAATATTTTTCGCCCCCTCCCTGATGCGTAATGATTTTTCTCCGGCAAGGTATTGGTCGATGCTACTGAACCCGCAATGAAGGAATTTCAGATTGTAATTGGGATAATGATGCTTGAAAATTTCAAAATCTTCGTGAATATAGCTCACAAAAAAATCAGTTTTTGCGATGGCGGCCTCCAACTCCGAAACCTTGTCCTTACGACGAGCAATGTGTTTATAATAAAATTTTCGGAGCCATGGCTTTTTCCGTATCCAAAAAGCCAAAAAGAGATCTTTTTTTGTTTTTAAAAGGAATTTTCCGGTTTTCGGGGCATAGGTTTTAGGCTGAATTTTTGGAAGTCCATAGACATCAAAACCCCAAGCATACCAAGCAATAGGCAGCTTTTTTTTTATTTTTAAAAGCACCTCGGCCTGCAGTTGAAATAATCCGTGGGAAATTATCGCCGCAATGGGTTGTTCTTCAAAAAAATGGTTTGGATCCTCGGTTTGACAATGGAAAGGCACAATATTTTCTCCTTGTGATTTCACTAATTTCAAAGGGGAATCGTCTTCTTTCAATATCAAAAAAATATGTCCCTCATCAACAGAACTGAAATTTTCAATTATTTGATCAGTAATTTTCTCGTCTTTAATAAGGTGTACTATTTTTTTGGGATTTACCACAGATGAACTTTTGATTAGATTTTAGGGTGTCGGAAACACAAATTACTTCATTAAAGAACTGATTATCAAGTTGATTTCTTCTTTTTTCAACTCATAAAACATCGGTAAACGAAGGAGGTTCTCAGAATATCGGTCTGCATTTTCCAATACTCTTTCGTCGTGTTTGTCTTTATAAAAAGGACTTTTATGTAAACTTTGATAATGAAAAACCCCTAAAATATCCTCCTTTTCGAGGTTTTTCAATAATCGGCGACGTTGTTTTGTGTCCTTACATACCAGATAAAACATATGGGCATTGTTGGTGGCATATTCCGGAATGAAAGGCAGTGCAACTTGGTTTGCTATTGCCCAAGTTTTCAGTTCTTGGTAATAGGTTTCCCAGATTTTTTTTCGGGTATTTTGAATGTCTTCGATATTTTCGATTTGCGTCCATAAAAAAGCAGCGATCAACTCTGAGGGTAAAAAAGACGACCCTAAATCCACCCAGCCGTATTTATCGGTTTCGCCACGAAAAAAAGCCGCGCGGTCGGTTCCTTTTTCCCAAATGATTTCTGCACGTTTTTCAAAACGAGCATCATTTATGGCCAACATCCCTCCTTCTCCGGAAATGATATTCTTGGTTTCGTGGAAGGAAAAAGCCGCCATATGACCGATGCTTCCCAGTGCCTGTTTTTGATTTTTTGAAGTTTCTTTTTCCAAAAAATAGGAATCGATTGCTTGAGCTGCATCTTCAATCACAAAAATTCCATACTTCTCAGATAACTGCATAATTTTCTGCATGTCGCAAGCCACTCCGGCATAATGAACAGGCACAATGGCTTTGGTTTTTGAAGTGATAAGCGGTTCGATTTTGTCCTCATCCATTCCCGGATGATCGTTCCTACTGTCCACAAAAACAATTTTTGCTCCGCGCAACACAAAAGCATTTGCCGTAGAAACAAAGGTGAACGACGGCATAATCACTTCATCTCCGGGGCGAATATCCAGCAGTATTGCCGCCATTTCCAAGGCATCGGTGCAGGAAGTTGTCAAAAGACATTTTCCGAAACCGTATTTTTCCTGAAAAAAAGCTTGACATTTTTTGGTGTATTTTCCATTCCCGGAAAGCTTTCCGGTTTTTGCCGCATCTTCGATATACGTGGTTTCCTTGCCCGTGAGATAGGGTTTGTTGAAAGGGATTTTCATTTTTCTGTTTTCTTGTCCCGGTAGCGCGAAGTTGATAGTTTTTCTCTAAACCTTGATGTTTTCTCGCTCTAAAAATTGATTTTGTTCCTTATAGACATTTCCTCATCACTCAAAATCAACACCATAACCTCACCCTAAACGTATCCTGAATTTTTTTAAGGGAAAGATACTTTCCTTGGTGTCCTCAAAACAGGCTTCCGTGATTTTCAAAAGTCCGGTTCCGCAAACAATTACCGGAAATCCGTTTTCCATAAAAATTATTTTTCCGGGATGCCGGTTTTCAATGTTTACATCTTCTCTTTCCGAAGCGGAAAAAATGCGTATTGGTTTTCCTTCCATCAGGGACATAGCGCCTTTATAGGGATTTCCTACTGCATCGATAAAACGTTTTATATAATCTGCGGAACGATTCCAATCTATTTTATAATCCTCTGCGTCGCGCCACAAACTGTAACTGCTTTGACTTTCGTCTTGGATTTTGCCTTCCAAATTTTCATTTTGTAAAAAAATCCGGTTCATCAGAGAAAGGACAAGTTTTGCATACAAAACAGCCATCTTTTCGATGACTTCCCCGATTTTTACGGGATAGACAATTTGCAGTTTCTCCTGTGCGATTATTCTTCCTTTATCATATTCCTTTTCGGCAAAAATGGCACTCACCCCGATTTCTCGTTCTCCGTTGATGAGTTGGTTTACCAAAGGAGCAAACCCACGATATTTCGGCAACAAGGAATCGTGAAGCACAATGAGTTCGCCATCGCAATCAATTATCCATCTCCAGGAAACCGCAAAAGAATAGGCTGCCGGTAAAGTGGCGTTTTTTAAAACATGCGCAATTTTATTTTTCTTACATAAATCAATAATCTCCGCAGAAAAATCCTTGTCGATATGTTTATCCTCACCGACAATAACTTGATTTATATATTTGTGCAAACCATTGAATATCAAAGCTTCTAAAACCGAGAAGCCTTTTTGCGTCATCAGATATAGATTGGCTTTATTGGGCATAGTTTGTTTTTTACCTTTCTACCAAAAAATACGGGTTTAAGAGGTTTTCTTTGTTATACCGAAGGGGTTTTTTGTCCTCATTATTCATCACTTCGATGTCCAGCCCTTTCAAAACAGCGTGTGCAGCAGCGGTATCCCATTCCATGGTGGGAGCAAATCGGGGATAAACATCGGCCTTGTTTTCGGCAAGCAGCATAAACTTTAAAGAACTTCCCATCGAAACCGTTTCAGCTTGTTGAAATTGCGCAATATAATTGGCTGTATCCTCATTCAAATGCGAACGTGAAGCAACCACTCGAACCTTTTCAGCAGGTTTATTGCCCGGTTTTAATTCTTCTTCTTTTCCGTTTAGGGTTAAAAAAGCGCCCAGACCTTCTCCTCCGGCATACAATTTATCCAAAACCGGCGCATACACCACGCCCATCACCGGATTATTTTTGTGAATCAAAGCGATATTTACGGTGAACTCTCCATTTTTCTTGATGAATTCCTTGGTTCCATCCAGAGGATCTACCATCCAAAAATATTCCCAGTTTTTTCGTTCGCCGAAAGGAATGTCACGCCCTTCCTCCGAAAGTACGGGCAAAGCGGTTTCTTCCAGATGTTGCACAATAATTTTATGGGCTGCCGTATCGGCTTTGGTCAAGGGGCTGTTATCGTCTTTTGCAGTTTCATCAAATGAGTCGGAATTGTAAATTTCCAAAATAGCCTTCCCGGCTTCCCTTGCTGCTTTTTTGATAATGGGCAAATAATTTTTCTTATTCATTCTTTTGGATTGGTTTTTAAGGACATAACACGCTTAGACAGCATTGCTTTCCGATATTAATTTTTTTAAACTTTCTTCCCAATACGGAATATTCAACTGCAATTGAACGGTGCTTTTGAATTTGCTCAACAAGCTGTTTTCCGGTCGTTTTGCAACTGTTTTATAAGCATCAGAAGCCTGTAAATTTACGGTATTTGATTTTCCTGTGAAGTCCAAAATTGCTTTGGCAAAACCATACCAGGTGGTTTTTCCCATATTGGAATAATGATATAAGCCGTAATTTTTATTTTCAAGGGAGATGGTCTTCAACACTGCTTTTGCCAAATCATTTGCATTGGTAGGGGTTCCCGTTTGTTGGTCGGTTATTTTCAACTGCACCCCTGCTTCTTCGGATTTTGAAAGAATGGTTTTATAAAAATTATGTCCAAATTCAGAATACAACCAAGAGGTGCGAAAAATGAAATATCTTTCTAAGATGTCTTGAATATATTTTTCCCCTTTTAGCTTGGAAGCCCCATAAACATTAATCGGATTGGGGGAATCCTCTTCGGAATAGGCCTCATTTTTTTTTCCGTCAAAAACATAATCGGTGGAAAAATGAAATAAAATCACTTGATGAAATTTGCAAATTTCGGCGAGAATTTTCACCGCTTCAGCATTCACGGCAAAAGCTTTTTCAGGTTCGGATTCTGCTCTTTCCACATTGGTATAGGCAGCACAGTTTATACAAACATCGATTTTATGAGTGTCAAAATATACGTTGAGATTTTCCTCAGAAGTAATATCCAACTCTTCCGGGGTGGTATATAAAAAATGAAAACCCGAATAGTTTGAGGCTTCTTTCTGAAAGCATTTTCCAAGTTGTCCGTTTGTGCCGGTGACTAAGATGGTTTTCATTTTTAACCTTGTGTTTTTTAATGAATCGTTTCCCAAAAAATGATTTAAAATCTTACAAATTAGATTCTAAAACAAGTTCAGAATGATAGTTTCAAGTTTTCAAATCCCGGCAAGTTTTTATCTTTTTCCGAAAGCACCAGTTCTTCTTCGGGATACCCCCAGTCAATCGCCAGGGTTTTATCATTGAAAATGATTCCCGCTTCAGAAGGTTTGTCATAATAATTATCACATTTATAAGCGAATACAGCCATTTCCGAAAGCACCAAAAACCCATGCGCAAAACCTCTGGGCACAAAAAGTTGATGGTTATTATCCCCGCTTAGAATAGTTTTGAAATGTTTTCCAAAACTCGGAGAATCTTTCCGTAAATCCACGACCACGTCCATGATTTCCCCTACAATAGTGCGCACCAGCTTGGCCTGAGCGGCCTGACCGATCTGAAAATGTAATCCGCGTAATGTGCCTTTTTGAGACACGGACTGGTTGTCTTGAACAAAATCAATATCCAATCCGGTTTCGTGCGTAAAACGTTCGTGGTGATAACTTTCCAAAAAACTTCCGCGTTCATCCCGAAAAACATCGGGTTTGATGAGCAGACAATCTTTTAAAGGGGTTTTCTCGACGGTCATTTATCGGTGTTTTGTGATAAAAATTCAGTACTCCTCCGGTTTTAGTTTCGCTTCGGTTAGGCTTTACGCGCTAATTCATATTTTCCTAAATACCATTTTATGGTTTTTTCTATTCCCGATTCAAAATTTTCCTCGGCTTTCCAGCCTAATTCATTTTCGATTTTTGAGGCATCAATGGCATATCGGAAATCATGGCCGTGCCGATCTTGCACAAAACCGATTTGGTTTTGATAGGATTTTCCATCTTCCCGTGCTTGGATTTTATCCAAAATAGAACAGATTTTTTCGGCGATATACAGGTTTTCGCGCTCATTTTTTCCACCGATATTGTAGGTTTCGCCCGGTTTCCCTTTTTCCATGACAAGTTCGATTCCCTTGCAATGATCCAGCACATACAACCAATCTCGAACATTTTTCCCATCGCCGTAAATCGGGATTTTCTCTCCGCTGAGTGCTTTTCTAATAATGGTGGGAATCAATTTTTCATCGTGCTGCAAGGGCCCGTAATTGTTGGAACAGTTGGTCGTGACCACCGGCAAACC
Organism: uncultured Flavobacteriaceae bacterium; assembly: GCA_964410335.1. Lineage (GTDB taxonomy): Bacteria > Bacteroidota > Bacteroidia > Flavobacteriales > Flavobacteriaceae > DASSWG01. The sequence continues at coordinate 7,516 of CAYPGZ010000039.1, forward strand.
ATAGGTGTGAAAATAACTCCTCACGATAAAATCTGAAGAAGCTTTTGAAGCACTGTATGGACTATTCGGAGCATACGGAGTTTTTTCGGTAAAAAGTCCTTCTTTGCCTAAAGTGCCGTAAACCTCGTCGGTGGAGACATGCAAAAAACGTGCATTTTTGAATTCGTCCTTTAGCTGAAAAGGTTCGTCCATCCACAAATGGAAAGCATTCTGTACCAGCGTGAAAGTACCATTGATATTGGTTTGTATAAATTCTGAAGGATTGCTGATGGAGTTATCCACATGTGATTCGGCGGCAAAATGGAAAACTTTTTGAAAACGGTATTTTTCAAATAACTCGGCAACCAAACCTTTGTCGCAGATATCTCCTTGTATAAACTCATAATTTGCGGCTTGGGAAACCAGCACGTTGTCCAAATTACCGGCATAAGTCAATTTGTCCAGATTCACCACATGGCTTTCCGGATGTTTTTCGACATAATGATTGACGAAATTTGCACCAATAAAACCGGCTCCCCCGGTCACCAAAACATTGTTTCTTTCCATTTTTATCTTAATAGATGGGTTATGTTTCAAATATTTGTTCTAAAATCTTTTCTGTAATCACATACGTGGGTTTTACTCCGGTAGTTCCCAATCCACCCGACGCCAGCGTACTCCCGGTTTCCAACGGATTATCACTGGCATAATACGCATACCTCACTTTTACTTTTGGGCTGATATTTCCTCTCAATTTTGAAGCGGCCTGAATGGCTTTTTGATAATGCGCTCCTTCCATCTCCAAACCGATGACATTCCACGTAGATTCATGAAAAAACCGCAAGATATCCTTGTTTTGAAGCGAGGTTCCCAAAACGGTTATCATCGCACCTTCGGAAACTTTTATTCCACAATCTGCAAAGTGTTTCTTCTTTAACTTATTCTTGAAAGGATAATTGTCTGCCGTGCCTTCAAAAAGGTGAGCGGTGGGGATCATGATATCGCCCTTTTTTCCATCCAGAATTCCGGCTTTGCCCATAATCGAAATGGATTTTACATCCATATAAATATTTTCTCCACCGATTATATAGGGTTTCAACAATTCGTCCATGGTTTCATAAGCCTGCTCCCCAAAGGCATAATCCATCACAATCAAAACCGGAGCGGGTTCCTGCTTCATGGCAAATTTTTCTTCGGGATGATTCAGTTTTGCCGTATCAAAAATTTGAACATCAATATTCGTTCCGCTGGAATCCTCGATGAATTCCATTCCGTTTTTCAGCGCTACATTCATTACTTTCTCCCGTAAATGCAGATTTTTGTTGTCACTTAAATCTTCATAAACCTTAAAAAGCGGTTTTTTTGCCACTTCGTTTTTGAGAGCCGTGGAAGCAAATAAAGTATTCATGACGCTGTGCATATTCGCACTGATGATGTGTATAGGCCGATTGCACAAGCCTTTATCAACTAAAGTTTGCTTTATTTTGTCCGCCCAAATTTCTCCATGAATATGATGACCCAGCCGTTCCCTCAACACAGGACTGAAGGTAACCGTTCTTTTATTGTCGTGAAAAGCCTCGTCAATAGCCAGTTTTCCCAGGTAATACACAATATGTAAAAACCGGTCTTTATTTTTTGGAATTGAAAAAAGAGGATAAATTGCCGAGACCTCTTCATAGGTTCGCCCGATTATATTGGCCGTATACACCAAAGCTGTTTCGCGTTGATCTTGGGTGAGTGCTTCTTCTTGCAAAACGGCTTTTTCCAGTTTTTCCCAATCGCGAGTAACGGAATTCCCTTCGTCATCCACCATAACCCGACGCATGATTTTATAGGATTCCATAAACATAAAGGTCAAGTGAGTGAGGATATCATAGATTTCAGAGCGACCACGAGTAACTTCAATATTCATTTGCTCTTCATCGATACGGTAGCAATTGCGACGACGTTTCAGAGGAATTATCGGAACAAAATGCGATTTTGAATACCCTTCATTGCTGGTCAGGTTTATAATTCTACATTCTTCGATTCCTTCCGGCAAACGATCAATAACATATAGCAGACCGAAAAGCTCCAATTTTTGTGTAGCCACCGAACCGTATATTTCGGGGCGAAGTACCAATAACTCTTCCCGTAGGATTTCCCCTGAAACCCCCATTGGTTTGTAAAAACCCCGGTTGAAAAGATGGCGCATGGTGATGTAGAGACGCTCGATGGCGTTAGAACTTTCCTG
>CAYPGZ010000039.1:9827-11367 GCA_964410335.1 uncultured Flavobacteriaceae bacterium
TTGTGAAAGCACGACCCGTCCTTGCAGGTCATACAAAACAACTTTTGCGTTTTCCAAGCCGGACAGACCTGTTTATTTGTTGGAGTTGGAGGGTGAAAATGCTTTGGCCGAAAGCATAAAAGTGGTCAAAGAATAACCTCCAAAATCAAAAATCCCCAATCGTTAATCTCCAATCATTCTATTCTTCCTCTTCCTCCGGCTGCATCACAAAATCCTCCATAAACTTGGTGGTGTAGTTCCCTTTGATGTAATCCGGGTGCTTCATCAATTGGCGGTGAAAAGGAATGGTGGTTTTTACCCCTTCAATCACAAATTCCTCCAAAGCCCTGCTCATTTTGCTAATGGCTTCCTCGCGGGTTTGCGCGGTGGTGATGAGCTTGGCAATCATCGAATCGTAGTTCGGCGGGATGATGTAACCGCTGTAAACATGTGTATCAATACGGACACCGTGTCCGCCCGGGGCGTGCAAATTGGTGATTTTCCCCGGTGAGGGGCGAAAATCGTTGTAAGGATCCTCAGCGTTGATACGACATTCGATGGAATGGAGCTTAGGTAGGTAGTTTTTTCCCGAAATCGGAATTCCGGCAGCCACTTTTATCTGCTCCCTTATCAAATCGAAATCGATGACCTGTTCGGTAATTGGATGTTCCACCTGGATCCGGGTGTTCATCTCCATAAAGTAAAAATTCCGGTGTTTGTCCACCAAGAACTCAATGGTTCCCGCCCCTTCATATTTGATGGATTCGGCTGCTTTTACGGCAGCATCACCCATCTTTTTCCGCAATTCCTTGGTCATGAAAGGCGATGGGGTTTCCTCCGTCAGTTTTTGGTGGCGGCGTTGTATGGAACAATCCCTTTCGGAAAGATGACAGGCTTTTCCCCTGCTGTCCCCCACCACTTGAATTTCGATATGTCGAGGCTCCTCGATGAGTTTTTCCATATACATGCCGTCGTTCCCAAAAGCCGCACCGGCTTCTTGTTTTGCAGAGTCCCAAGCGGCTTTCAGTTTTTCTTCTTCCCAAACGGCGCGCATCCCTTTTCCTCCCCCACCGGCAGTGGCTTTCAACATTACCGGAAAACCCATTTCCTTGGCGGTTTTCAGGCATTCGTCATAATCTTTCAGAATACCATCCGAACCGGGGATACAGGGTACGCCAGCGGCCATCATGGTTGCACGTGCCGAGGCTTTATCGCCCATTTTATTAATCATTTCGGGGGAAGCACCGATAAATTTTATACCGTGTTCGTTACAGATTTTGGAAAATTTGGCATTTTCTGCCAAAAAACCATAACCGGGATGAATAGCATCGGCATTGGTAATTTCTGCCGCAGCGATGATGTTGGAAATCTTTAAATAGGATTGTGGGCTGGGAGCCGGACCAATACAAACAGCTTCGTCGGCAAACTTCACATGCAGGCTCTCCCGATCGGCAGTAGAATAGACCGCAACGGTTTTTATTCCCATCTCACGACAAGTGCGGATTACGCGCAAAGCGATTTCTCCACGATTGGCTATCAATATTTTTTTAAACATTCAAGT
>CAYPGZ010000039.1:11467-16747 GCA_964410335.1 uncultured Flavobacteriaceae bacterium
GGTTTATCCGGAGAAGGTCTGCGATAAAAAGTGCCGATAATCGGTGATTTTACGGTAATATATTTCGAATCATCCTCGGCAGGAGCAGTTTCTTTCCCCCCTGTGGCGGGAGCGGCGGGTGCCGATGCCGGTTCAACGGTGGGCATTGGCATTTGTGGTTGTGAGGCGCCCATCGGAATCTGATGTACGATGGTTTCTTTTCCGGCCTTGCCGGTTCGAATGGTTATTTTTACCTCATCTGTTTCGAGTTTAACTTCACTTGCGCCGGATTTTGCGACGAATTTTATTAAACTTTGAATTTCTTTTAAATCCATAATCTGATTTTTTTAGTGGTTTGGAATTATAGCCTTATCCAACGGCAGGCAGAGCCCATTTCAAATAAATCGACCCCCAGGTAAACCCACCCCCAAATGAGGCAAAGATCAGGTTGTCTCCTTTTTTGAGTTGTTTTTCATAATCGCTTAGTAATAAAGGCAAAGTAGCCGAAGTGGTATTTCCATAGCGTTGAATGTTCATCAGCACTTTTTCGGAAGAAAGCCCCATTCGGTTTGCCGTGGCATCGATTATTCGTTTATTGGCTTGATGCGCCACCAACCAATCCACGTCCTCATGGGTCAGGTGGTTTCGCATCATAATTTTTTCGCATACATCAGCCATATTGGAAACCGCAAATTTAAAAACCGTTTTCCCATCTTGCTGCACATAATGCTGCCGTTTTGCAACGGTTTCAGCACTTGCAGGCAAGATTGACCCTCCTGCATCGATTTTCAAAAACTCCCTTCCGATGCCGTCACTGCGCAAATATTCATCTTGCACACCAAGGCCTTCATGATTTGGTTCAAAAAGGACAGCGCCACCCCCATCTCCAAAAATAATACAAGTGGCCCGGTCTTCATAATCAATAATCGAAGACATCTTGTCGGCACCTATTAAAAGTACTTTTTTGTATTTTCCTGATTCAACATATCTTGCCGCTGTAGAAATTCCGTATAAAAAACTGGAACAGGCGGCTTGAAGATCAAATGAAAACGCATTTACCGCACCGATTTTTGTAGCGGTATATACTCCTGATGCGGCCACAGGCATATCCGGAGTGGCCGTGGCAAAAATGACCAAATCTATTTCGGAAGGATCGAGGTTTCTTTTTTCAAGCAGGTTTTCTGCGGCTTTAATGCCCAAAAAAGAGGAGCCTTTGGAAGGGTCTTTAAGAATACGCCGTTCCTTGATGCCGGTTCGGGTGGTAATCCATTCATCATTGGTGTCCACCATTTTTTCCAAATCCCGGTTGCTCAGCACATCGTCGGGGACATAAGCACCAACAGCGGTGATTGCTGCGTTTATCTTGCTCATATAAAGGTCTTTACTCCACAATAATCGGGAATTTTCCCGGAAAATTCATTGCGGAAAAGTACGATTTTTTTGAAAACCGATTATTTATACTTCAAAACCTGAAAAAAATCGGTTGTTTTTATTAGTCTTTTTTTGATTTTATTTTGGATCAAAGTCGATTTGTAAAACCCAAAATATACTCAAAGAGGGCAAAAGTATTGGTTATTTTTCAAAATTCCGATATATTCGCCTAGCCTTTTCAAAAGGTGCAAAAATAAGAAAAACAAATTTAGGGAAAATTTGCCGGATTTCAGGAAGGCGAAAATCTCATTCGGGAAGTGGTTTTTTTTACAACCCCGTCGAAAATAAAATTATGCAATTACGAGAGGAAATCAATAAGACCGGGGGGTTCACAAACTTAGAGCTTCTGGCAAACCAGGTGGTGGAGGGCTTTATTTCGGGCATGCACAAAAGTCCGTTTCATGGTTTTTCTGCCGAATTTGCCGAACATAAAATCTATAACGCGGGCGAAAGCACTAAGCATATTGACTGGAAACTTTATGCCAAAACCAATAAACTTTATACCAAGCGCTATGAAGAAGAAACCAACCTGCGGGCTCATCTGATTATTGATAATTCTGCCTCGATGCACTATCCCCCGGTAAAAAAACAAGCATTCGATTCGTTGAATAAAATTGGTTTTTCGGCTTTGGCTGCAGCTTGTTTAATACAAATCCTCAAAAAACAACGCGATGCTGTGGGGCTGAGCATCTATAGCAATCAATATGATTTTTATGCCCCCGAAAAAGGCAGCGAACGGCATCGGCAAATGTTGTTGGATATTTTGGATAAAACCGTGGTTTCAACACCTGATCTAAAGGAAACGGAAACTTATGCCAATCTGCATCTGATTGCAGAAAAAATAAAACGACGTGCCTTGATTTTTTTGTTTACAGACATGTTTCAAACCGTAGAACCTGAAGAAAAACTCTTTGAAGCCTTACGGCATTTGAAATATAACAAACATGAAGTAATCTTGTTCCACACCTTTGACGGTTCAAAAGAATTGGGTTTTGACTTTGACAATACCCCCAAACGCTATGTAGATGTGGAAACCGGAGAACATATTAATCTGTATTCCGATAATATCCGGGAGAATTATCAAGAGGCCGTTAAGGAGTATTTCCGTCAATTAAAATCCAAGTGTGCGCAATACCGCATAAAATATGTTGAAGCTGATATTACCCGGAATTTCGATCGGATCCTGACTACCTTTATGGTAGAACGCCAGAAGTTTGCTTGATTTTATTTTTTTTCTCCACGACAATCCGCACAAAAAAACTTAGACTTATCTTATTGGTCAGAATTTACGAATAAAATCCTCTTTTAGAATCAAAGTCAACAGAATTTTTAAGACGCAAACCCCTATCAATTCATTTTTCACCCGACATGCATTGCGACTTAGTGTCTATTTTTTTTATTTGATTAAAAATCGATAGATATCGTTCCCGTTGGCATAGATAAACAAAGCTATTAACAAGAAAAACCCGGCAATTTGAGCATACTCAAGGATTTTTTCGTTGGGTTTTCTTTTGGTAATCATTTCATAGAGCAGGAACATCACATGACCGCCATCCAAAGCCGGAATGGGCAACAGATTCATCACGGCTAAAATAATGGAAATTATTGCTGTGATTTCCCAAAAGGCTTGCCAATTCCAAGTTTCCGGATACAAGCTTCCGATAGTTCCGAAACCCCCCAGAGATTGTGCTCCTTTGGGAGTAAACACATACCCGAGTTGCGCGATATAATCGTGGGTTTGCCAATACCCTCTTTCAATTCCTTTGCCGATACTTTCAAAAAAGCCGTAATCTACTTTCTCCAATTGTAAGGAGTTGGATTCCATTGTGAAAGCCACACCAATAAGCCCTTCTTCTGTAGGTGTGATGGGTATGGCTTTCCGTTCTTCATCCCTTTCAATTTCGATGAGTGTTTCCTGATTGCCTTTTTCGCTGATTGCTTCCTTTAGATTCTGCCAAAAAGGAATTTCTGTACCCCCTATCGATACAATTTTATCTCCTTTTTGCAAACCTGCAATTTGCGCAGGAGAGTCTGCCATTACGCTATCAATCACAGCAGGAATATTGGGAGTAAAGGGAAGCAGAGCTCCTGTAGAAAACATTTTATCACCAATATCTTCCGGAATCGCGATGGTTTCTTCTTCCCCATTTTGATGCATTACAGTAATATGCTCGATACCTCTTACCAAAAGGTAATTATTAATTGCTCGTGGAGGAGCTTCATATGGTTTTCCGTCCACCATCAAAATCCGGTCTCCGTCCTGAAATCCCAACTCTTCAAACATTTCGTGAACGGCATACCCATCGGGCATTTCTTTTACCCGATAATCGCCCCAAGCAAAAAACATAGCGACAAAAATCACCACGGCCACAATAATATTCATGGTAACCCCTCCAAGCATGATGATGAGCCTCTGCCAGGCAGGTTTACTGCGAAACTCCCAGGGCTGTGGGGGTTGAGCCATTTGCTCTTTGTCCATACTCTCGTCGATCATTCCGGCGATTTTCACATACCCGCCGAGCGGTAACCAACCGATTCCATAAACGGTATCCCCGATTTTCTTTTTGAAAAGGGAAAACTTCACATCAAAAAACAAATAAAACTTCTCTACCTTGGTCTTAAAAAGTTTTGCCGGCAGAAAGTGACCAAATTCGTGAAGAACGATTAACAACGAAAGGCTTAAAAGAAGTTGTATGGCTTGTATAAAAAATGGAGACATATCTTGCTATAAAATTCGCGCAAAAATACACTTTTTGGTTTAGCCTTAAAAGCCTAATTTTGTGCATTGAAGAGATTTGCTTCGAAATCATAAGAAAAGTCCCGGATTTAGAATAGTCTTACTTTTTTTTGTTCATTAGAAAAATTAAAAGAAAATGTGGCGGTTTTTTGCAAAATACAAAAAGCTCGGAATAACCTTATTGGTGCTCTCGACAATTATTGTTTCCATAATTTATACTTTAAAAAAACCTGTTCCCAAACTTCCTGTTTTTCAACCCAGCGAAGTCAACCCGGAATTGGTGGATCCTTCCGTGCAATACATCCGGAAATATCATGTAATTCCCGATTTTAAACTCATCAATCAAAATGGGGACACCATAACCCAAGCGGATTATGCCGGAAAAATCTACGTAGCCGATTTTTTCTTCACTACTTGTCAGACGATTTGCCCCATCATGACCGACAATATGGTCAAAATTCAAGAAGCGCTAAAAAACGACGATGAAGTTTTGTTGCTCTCGCACACGGTCACCCCACAAATCGATACGGTGGAACAGCTAAAAAGATATGCTTTGGAAAAAGGCGTGATTGATGAAAAGTGGAATTTAGTTACGGGCGACAAAAAAGAAATCTACGACCTGGCCCGAAAATCCTATTTGGTGTCAAAAACCACCGGCGACGGCGGAAAATACGATATGATCCACACCGAAAATTTCGTGTTGGTGGACAAGGAAAAACGGATTCGCGGGTTCTATGATGGGACGGATCCTGAAGATATGGAAAAACTTCTTCGGGATATTGAGATATTAAAACTGGAGTATCACCCGGAAACCGGGTTTTTTGCGGGGCTGTTTTGAATGCCGAATAGAGCTATAAATTAAATTCGTGAATTCATGGCATAAAATCGTAAATTCACAAATAAAAACTAATCAACGCTTTACGATTTTGTTGATTTCACTTGCCCCCTTTCATTTTCGATGTTCACAAAATAGATTACCTAGGAGGCTTCCGGGTCGCTTATTTCCTGTTTTATGGAAAGCAGGTTGCCGTGGGCGGTTTTTAATCATTTAAACTCTTTAACCACTCAATCCATTTTTTTTGTAATTCCCTTAGTTCTTCTTCTGTGGATTTCATTTTAACATCGCCAAAATT
>CAYPGZ010000040.1:0-8855 GCA_964410335.1 uncultured Flavobacteriaceae bacterium
TTTATATTTTCCTGCACCCATTCGCGCGGAGTATAATTATGTAAGTTTTGTAATTTGAGTTCTTGACGCAAAAATTCACTGGTCTCGCCAAAGTAGTCTTGTGAGAGATGAGAGGTGTCGGCATCACGGATAATCTCTTCCAGTTTGTCTTTGGGCTGATGCATAAAATCTGTGGCCAGAATGCAGCGTTCCACCGTTTTGATCATTTCCTCATCCACATTGTGTTCCTTTAGAAACTTGCGGGCAATTTTTGCACTTTCTTCTTCATGTCCTTGAAATTTGACGGTATATCCGGTGTCATGGAACCATGCAGCCAACAATAGCGCCGTTTCTTCTTTAACATTAATTTCGGAATTGGCAATTAATTCTTTAGTACTTTTAACCACACGATGGGTATGATGGTAGTTGTGATAGATGAACGTATTTGGCAATTTCTCTTTCAACAAGCCCAATACAAACTTATCGGCTTGTTCAACAAGGTCGTTTTTCACGTTTTTATCAGCTGCTCCCATAGACTAAAATATTTGTTATTGACACACGCCAAAGTACAAAAAATTGTCGGTTAAGTCTTTTTTATGAATAAAAATAACATACTTCTAACATTCGTCTTAGCCATCCTTCTTTCGGGATGTGCAACCTATCTTCCAAAATATGCCGAAGGTGAAAAAACAGAGAATTTTGGTTTTCCCACCGATAAGGAAATCCGTAAAACATTTTATTTTATTGGAGATGCCGGATATTCTCCTCCGGGGGGGACTTCTCCGGCGTTGGTGGCCCTCAAGAAACATCTGGACTCGATGGACACCGAGGACGACATGATTGTTTTTCTTGGAGACAATATTTATCCCGACGGAATGCCCCCTGATGATGGAAGCGAAGAGCGCATCCAAAGCGAATACCGTATCGACGGACAACTGGATGCATTAGAAAATTTTAAAGGGGAAATTTTGTTTATGCCGGGTAACCATGAATGGTATAATGAAGGGATAAAAGGACTTGAACGTCAGGAGAAATACATCAAACAACAACTCTTGCAAACGCGGGATTCTTCAGCAGTTGAAAAGGTATGGGCACCGCCATCGGGTTGTGGATTAGAAATCAGGGAGCTCGGTGAGGATATCGTCCTTTTTATTGTGGATTCTCAGTGGTATTTAGAAGATTGGGACAGGCATCCCACCATAAATGATGATTGTGAAGAGATAAAAACCCGGGAGGATTTGTTGCAAGAAATCGATAATGAAATCGGGGATTATCCCGGAAAAACCAAGATATTTTTGATGCATCATCCGCTGTATTCCAATGGAGTTCACGGTGGACAATTCACTTTTTACCGGCATCTTTATCCTTCTCCGGATTTTATTCCCCTTCCAATTTTAGGCTCCTTGGCAACCCTTTTGCGAACTACAGGGGGAGTGTCTATTCAGGATTTACAAAATCAGCGCTATCAGCAAATGGCCAAACAAATTGCCGTTCTTTCTCATGATCAGGAAAGAGTGCTTTTTGTGGGTGGTCATGAACATTCCCTGCAATATATAGTTCACGATAGTATTCATCAGATAATTTCCGGTTCAGGTTCAAAAAGTTCCTATGCTTTATTGAGTAATGACGGAAAATTTGCTTTTCCAGGACAGGGATTTGTTCAATATGATATTTTTAAAGATGGTTCTTCTTGGGTTTCCTATTATAAAGGACAAGAGCAAGAACCGGAATTATTATATCAAACCGAAGTATTTCCGTCTTATAAAGTTGAAGAATACGACATTTCTCAACTTCCGAAGGAATTTCCACAAACTTTTACCGCCTCGGTTTACGAGAAAAAAGAAGGACAAAGTGAAGATTACGAAAGTGTTTTTGGGGATTTCTATCGTAAATTATATTATGTTCCCATTGAAGCCCCAACGGCAGATTTGGATACTTTATATGGTGGTTTAGAAATAAAAAGAAAAGGAGGAGGACATCAAACTGTATCCTTAAAATCCATAGATTCTTTGGGACGTGAATGGGATATCCGCCGTTTAGAAAAAAGCGCTGTTCAGTTTTTGCAAGCCACACTCTATAAAAACAAAAATGTGGCTCAGCAATTTGAAAATACAGTAGCAGACCGGATTATCAAAGATTTTTATACGGCCGCCCATCCGTATATTTTTATGGTGATTCCTACTTTGTCTGAAGCCGCGGGAGTGTATCACACCAATCCCAAAATATTTTATCTGCCCAAACAACCCGCTTTGGGAAATTACAACAGAGAATATGGCGATGAGCTATACATGATTGAAGAAAATCCGGATGAAAGTTGGTTGGTCACCGAGAAATGGGGAAATCCCAATGAGGACATTGAAAACACAGCCGGTGTGTATACGCGATTGCGAAGAGATGAGAAATATTCCATAAAAGAAGATGCCTTTATTCGTGCCCGAATATTTGATATGCTCATTGGCGATTGGGATCGACATCAGGATCAATGGAGCTGGGCTGAACACGAAACCGAAGAGGGGAATTATTTTGTTCCCATTCCAACCGATCGCGATCAGGCATTTACCAATTTTGACGGGGCTTTTTTCGCCACTTTGCGTGGGCTTTCCGGGGTAGCCAAGCAGTTTGCCACATACGATTCTGATATCAAGAACGTGAAATGGTTCAACAATGCGGGATTAAGCCTTGACCGAAACTTAATTAAAAACAGTGGGCGTGAGGTGTGGTTGGAACAAGCAGAGTATATCCAAAAACATGTGACGGATGAAGTGATTGAGGAAGCTTTCACACATTTGCCACCCGAAACTCAAGGCAAAATTTCGCAGGAAGTTATGGACAAACTAAAAGGGCGACGGGACAATATCGTGGATATCACCAAACGATATTATGAACATATGGCAAAATTGGCCGTCATTACCGCCACCGATAAAGACGATTATATCGAAGTGGAACGTATGCCGAAAGGGAAAACTCGAGTGAAAGTATCAAGAATAAAAAAAGGAGAAATTGCCGATCAGATTAGCGAGCAGATATACGACCGGGAATACACCAAAGAAATTTGGATTTATGCCTTGGATGATGATGATGTCATTGAAGTTCATGGAGAAGGAGATAAGTTGATAAAAATCAACATAATCGGTGGGCAAAACAATGATATATATAAAATTAAAAATGGGAAGGCGATCAATATATACGACCATAAATCAAAACCCAATACGTTTAAGGAATTAGACCGAAAAACCAAGGTGGAGCTTTCGGATAATTACGATCAAAACCTTTTTGATAAAAACAAAAGAAACTTTAATTCCAATCTGATTCTTCCCAGTTTTGGATATAATCCCGATGATGGGTTCCTGATTAAAATTCAGGATGTCTATACCATAAATAAGTTCAAGCGAAACCCCTTTACCACGCAGCATAAACTGGGTTTTGGTTATTATTTTGCCACTAGTGGCTTCGATATAAATTATGAGGGACAGTTTGCCGGAATTTTAAAAGATTACAACCTTCTGATTGATGCCAGGTTCACCAGTCCGAACTACACCAATAATTTCTTTGGATATGGAAACGAAACCCTGAATCCTGAAGATGACCTATCCAAAGATTACAACCGTGTGCGTATCAGCAGGATGGGTTTGAAAGCAGGTTTTGTAAATTCCACCCCTTTTGGAAGTTTCTTTGGATATACCGCTTCTTTTGATGCCGTACAGGTGGAAGATACTCCCGGCAGAATCCTCACCGAAGAAATAGTTTCCGAGGGAGAGTCGCCGTTTTATGATCGAAAATATTTTGCAGGTTTGGACATTACCTATCGTTATGATAGTTATGACGATGTGTTGAACCCCACACGTGGAATGGATTTTGACGTGTCCCTGGGCGGAAAAATGAATGTCGAACAATCGGAAAATACCTATGCTTACCTTAAGCCTTCTGTGGCTTTCTATAATGCACTCACCCGAAACCGGAAGTTCGTGTTGAAAACAATGGTAGCCTCACAAATCAATTTTGGAGAAGGTTATGAATTCTACCAAGCCGCCACCGCCGGAGGAGAAACCGGATTGCGAGGCTATCGCGAACAACGGTTTTCCGGGCAAACTTCTTTCGTTGCCGGTGCTGATGTGCGGTATAGTTTTCCGAGTTTTACCACAAGATTCCTGCCTTTTCAAATCGGAGTTTTTGCCGGGGGAGATGTAGGCCGGGTGTGGGTAGATGATTTGGACAGTAAGAAATGGCACAACGATTACGGAGGAGGAATCTGGATTAACAGCGCCGAAGCCGTGAACGGAACTTTTCAGCTTTTCAACGGAGAAGACGGATTGAGGTTTTCTTTTGTATTTGGTTTTAGGTTCTAGCTGCGGATTAATCCGAATTGGGTAGGAGAAGTCCAAAATCAGAATTTATCCATCAATCTCATATGTTTCAGGATTGATTTCGATGGGTATATGGTGAGCGATGTGGACGTTTAAATAAGAACAGGAAAACGATTTTGGAGAGGAGAAAGAAATCTTGTTCGAGAAAAAGGCATAACTATTTCAATTTGCTATTTTAAGTACATATCCCTCCAAATCCCTAAAAAAATCTCGAAATTCGGTTTCGAGAGAAGAGTAATTTTCCCGAAGTTCGTCCACCGCCAAATGAAGTTGAACGCCTCGTTTAACGCGTCTATTCATTTGAAAAAGTATTTCTTCAATTCCGGTAAGCGTGGAATACATGAGAAGCCAGTTTGCCTCAACCATATAAGGATAAAAGCCTTGTACCCGCGCGGGTAGTTGATCAAAATTTTCTTCTAATAAGGTATAAAAATTTTCGGAATAGGTTTTTAAAGTAACACTGTGGTAGTCTTTCCAATTAGCTGCCAAAAAATGATCATATACCATATCTACAATCACACCGGAGTAAAGCCCAAAGCGCGCAGAAAACTTTGAAGCGCTTTTGCGGGCGATGGGATGGCTGTCCGTAAATTCGTCTATCTTTCGATGGAGCAAAATTCCTTTTTGGATTGCTTCGGGATATTTTAAATAGGCTTTGCCTTTGACCGAATCGGCTATGAAGTTTCCAATTTTTAAGCCGTCATCATCGCCGGAAAGATAAATATGGGCAAGGTGGTTCATTTTAAAAAAAAGTTTTTTTAAGGGATTGGAAAACTAATCAAGTTTTCTATCCCATTCGACCTCCTGACCCCATAAGTGTTAGTCTTTCAGCATAACCGGCATAACCAACATCATCACATCTTCTCCTTCATCCAGTCCATCAATAGGTCTCAAAATTCCCGCCCGGTTGGGAAGGCTCATTTCCAATTGCACTTCGTTGGCGTTGAGGTTATTCAGCATTTCCACAAGGAATCGCGAATTAAAACCAATTTGCATATCATCTCCCTGATAGTCACAAGTAAGGCGTTCATCTGCTTTATTTGAAAAATCGATGTCTTCTGCGGAAATATTAAGTTCTGCCCCGGCGATTCGTAAACGAACCTGATGTGTGGTCTTGCTGGAAAAAATGGATGCTCGGCGTACTGAATTCAAGAACTGCGAACGATCAATCGTCAATTTATTGGGATTGTCGGTGGGTATGACCGCTTCGTAATTGGGATATTTCCCGTCAATCAAACGACAAGTCAATTCGATGTTATCAAAAGAAAATTTAGCATTGGATTCATTGTATTCAATCAATACTTCACTCTCACTTCCGGCCAAAATATTTCTCAGCAGATTAAGAGGCTTTTTGGGCATGATAAACTCCGCAGTTTGCGAAGAGGTAAGATCAGTACGGGTGTATTTTGCGAGTTTGTGTGCATCGGTAGCGACAAAGGTGAACCCATTTTCATTAAAATTAAAAAATACTCCACTCATCACCGGCCTTAAATCGTCATTTCCGGAGGCAAAAATTGTTTTTTCAAGGGCAGAGGAGAGGACATCCCCGGGTATTACCGCGCTGCTGGGCTCGGGAAGTTCAACTGCTTTTGGAAAATCCTCAGCATCGGCATAGGCCAACGCATATTTCCCATTGTTGGAACTCAGTTCGATGCTGTTGTTTTCTCCTTTGACAAAAGTTAGCGGTTGTTCCGGAAAGGTTTTTAACATATCCAACAACAAGCGCGCCGGCACCGCTATCTTGCCTTCGGATTCTGAGTCCACTTCCAATTCGGCAGAAATGGTAGATTCTAGATCCGAGGCCGAAACTTTTAACTTACCGTCCTTCAATTCAAAGAGAAAATTATCGAGTATAGCCAGCGTGTTGGTGTGGTTAATGACTCCACCCAACACTTGGAGTTGTTTTAATAAGTTGGAACTGGATACTATGAATTTCATTGTTTGGTTTTTATAATGAAGCAGTATAAAACATTAAAAATAATGAATCGATTCTAAATGGTATAATCTCAATAACACTCCACAAATATATCTTAAAAGAACCTTTTTTCGGGAAAATGAACTGAAATTTATCAACAATCAATCCACCATCGGATTTTGTTTCTTTATATATTTTCGCTTTCTTAAATAATGATAACACCCCCCGAAAATACCTAGGACTACTATAGGCAACCCCAGATTTAGTATTTGCCAGGTGAATTTCTGTTGGGTGATTTTTTCCGAATCTAAAAAAGCCAGGGAAATTTCTTTGGAACGAATGTTGATAAGCCCGGTGTCATCCAATAGATAGTTGACCGTATTCATCAAAAAATCCTGATTCCCATAGGTTTCTCCGGAAAAACGGGCAAAACCCAATGGTATAGGTTGGTTTCCTTTCATTTCGTTTTTCACCACATTCCCATCAGCAATCACCACCATTTTGGTGGGTTTACTTTTGTCTAAAGCATTTTTCAACGGAAAAGGTTTTACCCTGTTTTCATACACTGAGGTAAATTCGCCTTCCAACAGCACGGCCAGATTTTTCTGCCCTTCCACATAGGTTTCTACCTTGGGTTCTTTGCGAATTTCATCTAACCCGATTAGTGTGGGAGTGGGTAAAGTCTTCGTTTCCCGGGAGGTAGTCAGCAAAATTGTTTTTTCCACTTCGTTTTTGAGCGTGTCAATAGTATTTGCAAAATCAAACTTCACTGCTTTGATATCATGCACAATAGGATGATTGCTGTCGGGAACGGAAAGCGGAGAATAAAACCAAGGGAAAGGGGTGAATTGAGGATTTTGGTTCGATCCCCGGATAAGGATAATCGGAGCCGAACGCAAATCCTTTACCACTTCGGGGTTAATTCGAATTCCATATTTAAAAAAGAAATCTCTGAGATTCAAATCCACCGGAAAGGCAAGGGCTTGATTCTTTTCATTGAATAAGCTGTCTTGATCGATAGAAACCGGCTCGACCATCCACAACATTTTTCCGCCTCGCATCAAATACTGATCCAGTACATATTTTTCCTGTTCGCTAAAAGCTTGTATGGGCTTAGCTTCAATTACTAGATCATATTCTTCCAACTGATCGAGGGTTCTTTGCGGAGAAACCTCAACAGAATCCAAAGTGAAAGGGGCAATGCGATAATATTCGCGGAGACTACTGATAAAGCTGGCGATATTTCCATCAGGAAGTTCCCCGTTTCCCCGCATCACAGCAATTTTTTTGCTTCGCTCAGTGGTAAGTTTATTAAAAGCATCGGCAAAAGCATATTCCAAATTTTGGATGGAGGTGTTAATCATTTCGCCGGTATTTTGTGTCAGATTTTTCTGCAACAAATGTATTTTGGAAGTTTTGTTTTGATAGGTAGCCACCGCCCACGGGAAAATCAGTCGCGTGCTGGTTTTTCCGTTTTCAACAGTACTCATATTTTCCGGCGTCATTCCCAATTGATAAAACTGTTCCCCGATATCCAGTGGATTATCGCCTTTGCCCAACGGATCCACAAATTCATACTTCACTTGGGGGTTATATGCTGCAAATTCCTCCAAAATCCGTCGGGTTTCCAATTGTAAACGATCAAAACCCGCGGGAAAATCTCCGGCAAGGAAAACCGTAACTAAAATTGGAGATTCTACATCCTTCACGATTTCTTTTGTAGCCGTGGATAAAGTGTAGCGCTTTTCGTCGGTCAAATCATAACGCTGAAAAAGAGTTGAAGCGAAGAAATTTACGAGTCCCAAAATCAAAAAAATCAATATTGCTTTTGAGAATTTTTTCTTGATAGAAACATCCAAATTGATTTTCACCAGAAACAGAAAAAAGAAAATAATACTGAAAAAATACACCAAATCACGGGTGTCCACAACTCCACGGCTGATGCTTTTATAGTGAAATTCTATTCCCAGATATTCCAAGGCATAAGTTTCGGAACCGAAAATTCCGATATGGGAAATCCCACTAAATCCAAAAAAAACCAAAAAACACAAGAAAACGGCGACGATAAAAGAAACGAGTTGATTTTGGGAAAGAGAGGAGGCAAAAATCCCAATCGCAGTATAGCAAGCTCCCAAGAATACCAATCCCAGATAGGAGCCTAACGTGGCACCCAGATCAAAATTGCCGGTTTTTTCCCCTAAAAAATGGATGGTCAATACATACAGTAAAGTGGGAATCAAGGCTAATAATACAATAACAAATGCACCAAAAAATTTGCCTAAAACGAGTTGCCGGATGCGAAGAGGTTTGGTGAAAAGCAACTCGAGGGTGCCTTGGCGTTTTTCTTCAGAAAAACTTCGCATGCAAACTGCCGGTACCAGAAACATAAAAATCCACGGAGCAAAGGAAAAAAAAGGGGAAAGGTCTGCAAAACCAAAATCAAAAATATTGAATTGTCCTTGAAAAACCCACAGAAAAAGCCCGCTGGTCAATAAAAATACTGCAATGACCAAATATCCGGAAACAGACGAAAAAAAAGAGTTGATTTCTTTTTGAAAAAGAGCGAGCATTTATGGGGTTGTTAAAAAATTAGGCGG
>CAYPGZ010000040.1:8955-16521 GCA_964410335.1 uncultured Flavobacteriaceae bacterium
TCCAAACTTACAATTTTATCCACACTCCAGGCTTGGGGTTTTTCTCCAAATAGTGGTTTGGTTTTCCCCCAAACTCTCCTAAACAAATCCGAATGGCGATAATTTTCCAAAGCTTCTTCATTTTCCCAATAACTATAGGTGAAAAAAATCTCCGGACGAGCTTTGTCTTGATACAATTCCAAAAAAGAACAACCCTCAAAATCCCGGATATATTGTTTATTCTCCCGAAAAAGCGTTTGAAATTCTTCAACATACTCCGGCTCAAATACCATTTTTACAAGGCGAACTATCATTTTTTTCTGTAAGATTAGGATTTCCTAATGTTTAGGATTCTTATTTAAATTTTATGGTTACGGTATCCATCAGTTTTAATCCAAATAGAGTGGAAGCACTACCCACCGTGTGAGGATTGCTCTTATAAATTGCCAATTCGATATAATCCGAAGAATTAAACAAGGCAAGTTTTTTACCTTCTTCCACTCGTTTCCCTTTCGGGGAAGAAAAATCAATCGCATCACTGTAGGTTTCATGAATTACATCAAAATTCACCGACCGCACAGACAGCACAAAATTCCTTCCCTTCCTCACTGCTTCAAAAAACTTTCTTTCCACATTGGTGATGACATTTCCGTAATTATCGATATAAATCACATGACCGAGAATCTGATCTTGCACATCATTCACAATGGGTTTGATGCCTTTGATCTCTTTTATCTTCGAAATATTTTTTCCAATAACGTCCAAGGTACCTCCGCGGGCGATGTGACAAGCCACCTTCACAAAAACGTCGAGCACGGGAAAATTAGACTCCACCATATTGTGGATGTTGATTTCGACGATTTTTTCCGGCTTTATCTCCGATGCAATTAAAGACATGATACCGTTATTGGCACAAATAAAATAATGTCCGTCCAACAACAAGGCAATATGCTTATTTTCCGGCGTGATTTCCGCATCCACTCCAATCAGGTGAATGGTTCCTTTTGGGAAGCCGCGATAAGCATTTTTGATGATATAGGCAGCCTCGGTAATGTGAAATTGAGAAACCTGATGAGAAATATCAACGATTTTTACCGATTCCAATTCACTTAGAATCGCTCCTTTAACTGAGCCCACAGAGTGGTCCTTCAATCCAAAATCGGTTGTGAGCGTGATGATTGACATTTGGAAAACTATTATGGATTTTAAGCGTGGACGATAATTATTTTTACCTAAATTTGTTTTTGCGAATGTATGAAAAAGTCGCGATTGACCGAAGAGGCAGGTTGTACAGCTTTTGGGATATTTTCAGGAGAAATAAATATTCACCTTCTCCGGCAAAAATCTTTTTGAATTTGTTTCCCAAGCAAAAACAACCCGCTTTTTTGTCACTCTTGGAATGAAAGCTTATGCTCCATTAAAAAATAAAAATTGAAATTGATTTTATAATATGGCCCCATTAAACTTTAAAAATTTTCCACTTCGGATATTTGTAACACTTCCTAAAAACAACGCAGCTTGAACGAACTCGATATTGAACTTTCGGAAATCAATCCCAAGGAATTTTTTGGCGAACAGAATGCCAACATCGATTTGCTGAAAAAATATTTTCCTAAACTCAAACTCGTCGCCCGGGGAAATCGCATCAAAGTCTTTGGAAATGAAGAACGCCTGGAAGAATTTGATCGACGTTTTACTATGTTGATGGAGCATTTCATCAAGTATAATAAAATTGATGAAAATGTCATTGAACGCGTATTAACCAGCACTACTAAAGAAGATTACGAAACATCTTCCGAAAGTGGAAAAGTGCTGTTGCACGGCGTGAGCGGAAAACCCATCAAAGCGCAAACGGCAAACCAACGTAAATTGGTGGAACTGATGAATAAAAACGATATGGTTTTTGCCATCGGTCCGGCCGGAACCGGAAAAACCTACACCGGCGTTGCCCTTGCTGTGAAAGCCTTGAAAGAAAAACAAGTAAAACGCATTATCCTTACCCGACCGGCTGTGGAAGCAGGCGAAAATCTCGGCTTTTTACCCGGCGATTTGAAAGAAAAGCTCGACCCGTATATGCAGCCTTTATACGATGCCCTTTTCGATATGATTCCTCATGAAAAACTCGAAACCTACCTGGAAAAAGGAATCATTCAAATTGCTCCTTTAGCTTTTATGCGCGGTCGAACTTTGGACAATGCTTTTGTG
Organism: uncultured Flavobacteriaceae bacterium; assembly: GCA_964410335.1. Lineage (GTDB taxonomy): Bacteria > Bacteroidota > Bacteroidia > Flavobacteriales > Flavobacteriaceae > DASSWG01. Next base: position 11,140 of record CAYPGZ010000040.1, read on the forward strand.
ATTTTGGATGAAGCCCAAAATACCAGCCATGCGCAAATGAAAATGTTTTTGACAAGAATGGGGAAAAATGCCAAGTTTATGATTACCGGAGATCCCGGCCAAATTGATTTGCCCCGCAGGGTGATTTCCGGATTGAAAGAAGCTTTGTTGATTTTAAAAGATACCAAAGGAGTGGGAATGGTTTATTTGGATGATAAAGATGTTATCCGCCACCGACTGGTCAAAAAAATTATAGCGGCCTACAAGTCCATTGAAAATCAGGAATAATCGCTTTATTGTTTTAAAATATTGAATCTCAAATGTTAAATACGCTCACGTCCACCAACTTCAATTTTCCTAAACAAAAATCCCTCTATCGCGGAAAAGTGAGGGAGGTTTACAGCCTCGAAAATGATCTTTTGATTATGATTGCCACCGATCGGTTGAGTGCTTTTGATGTGGTGATGCCCAAAGGAGTTCCCTATAAAGGTCAGGTTTTGAATCAAATTGCCACCAAAATGATGAAGGCCACGGAAGACCTCGTCCCGAACTGGTTGATCGACACGCCCGACCCAAATGTCGCCATCGGAAAAAAATGTGAGCCTTTTAAAGTGGAGATGGTTATCCGCGGATATTTGGCCGGTCATGCGGCTCGAGAATATCACGCAGGAAAAAGAACTTTGTGTGGGGTTCACCTTCCAAACGGAATGAAAGAAAACGATAAATTTTCCGAACCCATAATTACCCCTTCCACCAAGGCTGAGCAAGGAAATCATGATGAGGATATTTCCAAGGAGGATATTTTAAAAAAAAGGATTGTTTCTGAAGAAGATTATGAAATTCTGGAAGATTATACCCGACTTCTTTTTCAGCGTGGAACCGATATCGCCAAAAAACAGGATTTGATTTTGGTGGACACAAAGTATGAATTTGGGAAAACCAAAGAGGGTGAAATTGTGCTGATTGATGAAATTCATACTCCGGATTCTTCGCGGTATTTTTATGCTGAGGGCTATGAAAAACGTCAAGAACGCAATGAACCCCAAAAACAACTTTCAAAAGAATTCGTGCGTCAATGGTTAATTTCCAACGGATTTCAGGGCTTGGAAGGCCAAAAATTGCCGGAAATGAGCGACGAGTTTATGCAATCTGTTTCAGAACGCTATATCGAACTCTATGAAAAAATCACCGGGGAAAAATTTATAAAAGCTGATGTTTCTGATATTCCATCCCGAATAGAAGCAAATCTTAAGGCCTACCTGAAGGCTTAACTTTTGAAGCCTTGTCAAGAAAAATATCAGTAGAACTGTTATTCAAAGAATCATAGAATATGTTTATTGAAAAAGGATTTTATGCAAAACACGAATTTTGGCGATATGTTGTGGGGTGTATTGCTGTGGTAGTGGCCATGACGATAGGACAAATACCATGGACAATTGCCGTATTCATTAAGGAAGGCATGGATGTTGCTCAAAAAACCTCCGCCGAATTGATGGGCGTGCTCGAGCCCAACCTCAATCTGTTTTTGTTGTTGTTTTCATTTTTGGTGTCCCTGGCAGCTTTGTTTATAATCATAAAATTTTTGCACCAACAAAAAATAAAAGATGTCACCACCACCCGAAAAAAAATAGATTGGGGTCGGATTTTCTTTGGATTCGGATTGATTTTTATATTGACCTTGCTTCTCACCGGCTTCGATTATTATTTCAATCCGGAGAATTATCTGCTCAATTTCGACCTTGTTCCTTTTCTGATTTTATGCTTCATCGCTATTGCCCTTATCCCGATACAAACCAGTTTAGAAGAATATGTTTTTCGAGGTTACCTCATGCAAGGTTTGGGCACAGCGAGTATAAAAAGATATTTTCCTCTTGCTGTACTCTATGTTTTATTCGTGCTTATCAGCTATTTTTTTGTCGCCCCTTTTTTTGAATTTGGATTGCTTTTTAATATGCTTGCCATGCTGGTGTATGGTTTGATTTTGATTTTGCTGTTCACCACCAACATTCCCCAAAATTTCTCCAACACTTCGCTGCATCGTTTTCTTCATCAAATATTAAGTAGAAAATCAACACCGCTTTTTATTACTTCCGTGGTTTTTGGTGCCATGCACTTTTTCAATCCCGAAGTAGATAAAATCGGTAATATTATTATGATATATTACATCGGGACAGGTTTTTTTCTTGGGATTATTACCCTGATGGATGAGGGTATGGAACTGGCATTGGGGTTTCATGCCGGAAACAATCTGGTTACCGCTTTGCTCGTTACGGCAGATTGGACTGTCCTGCAAACCCATTCGATACTTAAAGACATTTCAGAACCTTCTGTGGGTTTTGTTGCCGTGCTTCCTACACTGATTTTCTTCGTGGTATTTCTGTTTATTATGCGATGGAAATATAAATGGAGCAACTGGAAAGAAAAACTTTTTGGGAAAATCACACCCCCTCAAACAAGTGTTTTTTTAGATAAAGTTTAACACAAATTTTTTGATTTAGTAATACCTTCATGGTTTCTATGTTGCAAATTTGTGCTTAAATGTCAACGCTAATCAACTTCCCATTTGTGCATCCGGAGTTCAGGTTAAATAGAAAAAACCTGAACTTGGAACAATTGCGTTTTGCCGCCGAACATTTGGTTAAGGATGGCGAGGCCTATGAAGTGGAAATCGGCAAATTTTTATTGGATTGGTTCAATAAAAAAGACTTTATAAAACTAAAAACTTCAGGGTCAACAGGTCGTCCGAAAACTATCAAGGTCAAGAAAATCCACATGGTTAACAGTGCGCATGCCACCGCCAAATTCTTTGATTTACCGGCCAAAACCACCGCCTTACTATGCTTGCCGGTCAATTATATCGCCGGAAAAATGATGTTGGTTCGAGCCATGGTTCTTGGATGGCATTTGGATACTACTTTGCCCCGCGCAAATCCTTTGGACCAGGTTTATAAACGTTATGATTTTTGCGCTATGACTCCTTTCCAAATGGATAATTCGCTGAATCGGCTGCACTTGTTGAAAAAGCTTATCGTGGGTGGTGGGGCTGTTTCGGTTCATCTCACCAATATTGTGCAAGGTATCAAAACCAAAATTTATGAGACCTATGGAATGACAGAAACCGTATCGCATATTGCCGCCATGCGCATCAATCCCAAAAAATCTAAAAAGCAAGTCCGCGCCTTCAAGGTTTTTCCCGATGTGTTGATTTCTCAAGACGAACGCGGATGTTTGGTCATTAACGCACCCAAAATTTCCGATGAACCCGTGGTAACTAATGATGTGGTGGAGTTGCTGACCTATAAAAAATTTTTATGGAAAGGAAGAATTGATAATGTAATCAATTCCGGTGGAATAAAAATCCATCCGGAAGAGGTGGAGAAAAAATTACAAAAAATCATCATACAGCGGTTTTTCATCACTGCTCTCCCGGATCCTTCCCTCGGAGAAAAACCGGTACTTTTTGTCGAACAAGCTTTTTCCGAAGAAAATTTGGTGACTTTACGCAAAAAAATTTCTAACCTCAAATCTCTTAATCGATACGAACGTCCCAAAAAAATCTATTTTATCGAGAAATTTGAAGAAACCCCCACCGGAAAAATTAACCGGCGAAACACTTTAATCAGTAAGGTAGGGTGATTTATTTCGACTATTTAAATACTCCGAAAAGATTTTGTTTTATTTAGGAATGCAATGATTTTTTTCCTTACATTTGCAATCCAATAGCGCGGGGTAGAGCAGTAGGTAGCTCGTCGGGCTCATAACCCGAAGGTCGCTGGTTCGAGTCCAGTCCCCGCTACTACCTTTAAAAACCCCTTGAAAATCAAGGGGTTTTTTGATTTTATATCCTTCGTAATCTGCAAAAAAACGAGATGGCTTTATGGGAAGATTTTAAAAAACTAAGTCCTATCGGTTTATCTCTCCGGTTTTCCCAAAATAAAAAATTATGCCTATTTTGCCCGAGTTGAAAGTTTGGCTATATTTTTGCAATCAATCTAAAAAAATATGCACGAGCGCTATTCTTTCTATTGTTAACGACCATGATGAAATTTGTTTTTTCCATTGTTTTTTTATGTGTTGCTTTTGGGGCGTATTCTCAAATTGATGTTCAGGAATTTACGGTGCCGAATGAGTTAAAAAATCCTTTGGAAACCCCAATGGATCAACCCAATCAGCCTTACCAACCCAAATCGATTCCAAGTCTGACTAATCCTGAATATCTACAAGGAATGGAAGGCATGGTGAATGATGTGGACTCCTACTTCAAGAAAAAAGAAAAACCGCTCAACCTTACTACCGACAACGGTCTGAGGACGCACACCGTGGATGTTACCCCAAACTATCTCAAAGAATTTAAAAACGAAGGAGTGGGAAATACCGAGCCACAGTTTTTGGGAGAATATATTGTCGAATCCAAGTTTGTAGAAGTGTTTTGTCGCGATCACGAATATGTGGATGGCGACCGGGTAAGGGTTTATGTGAATGGAAATATTGTTGCTCAACAAATTACCTTGCGCGGGAATTTTCAGCCCGTATTGGTGAATTTGAAAAAAGGAAGAAACATCATCGAATTTGAAGCTTTGAATGAAGGAAAATCCAGTCCCAATACTGCCGAATTCATGGTGTATGACGATATGGGAAGGGTAGTGGCTCATAATCGCTGGAATCTGTCAACCGGCGTGAAAGCAAGTTTTGTGGTAATTAAAAAATAAAGCTTCTTTTTTCCGATTCTTAACCCTAACTCCAGATAGAAAATCAGCCGTTTAAAATGGGCAAAAAATTGTTCCAACATCAACATCCGTACTCGCCTTTCATCCCGGGAAATGCCACCAAACTTATTGTGGGCACCTTGCCACCCCCACGCTTTACCCAAAATAAGCGCAAACCGGGCGATGTGGATTTTTGTTATGGAAGTCGGGATGGTCAGTTATGGAAAATTTTGGAACGGATTTTTAAAGAAGAATTGATTTATGAAGATTGTGAAGAAGCCGTCCGGCAACGGAAAGATTTTTTAATACGCCATAAAGTGGGGATTTGTGACATGGTGGAATCCGCAGAACGTGAAAAAATAGACGCAACGGATGTGGGGATGAAAAATGCCAAGTTGCGCAATATGATCGGCATTTTAAAAAAACATCCCCAAATACAAATGATGTTATTTACAGGAGGAAACAGCAAAAACGGACCGGAATATTTTTTCCGGAAACATATCAGGAATACACCTATCAAACTGGAGTTAATCGACGATAATATTCCGCGGATCCATCAATTTGAATTGGAGGGACGGATAATCAAAACCGTTTCGTTGACTGCTCCTTCCGGTTCGGCCAACCGTGCAGTGGGAAGTATGCCCCTTTATAAAAAAATAAAAGCCGAAAACCCTGATTTTAATGTTATGGATTTTCG
>CAYPGZ010000041.1:0-16438 GCA_964410335.1 uncultured Flavobacteriaceae bacterium
AAGTTTGTAAAATTTGTTTTCTATAATTTGATTGGCTATCAAGACCGCCTGAAGCGATGTTTCGGGCGGTTTTTTTGTGGGCTGCAGCGTTCGAAGTTTTTTGAAGAAAAGATTTCTTTTTTTATCGAAAACCTCATTCTATATTTGTGTTGTGATTTAACCGGAATATGGAAATAAAAAAGCCGGTTTCTGTCCATAAAATAAATTATCATGATCAAATTTGCAGAGAGAGACGTTGTCCTGTGGGGAGTAATCACCTATATTATTTATCGTGCCCAATGATAGCCATGGTGGATTGTAATAGTTTCTATGCTTCTTGTGAGCAGGTGTTTCGCCCCGATTTGTGGGGCAAACCCGTGGTAGTGCTCAGCAATAATGACGGCTGTATAATCGCCGCAAACAAGGAAGCTAAGGAATTGACTCAAATTCCGATGTTTGAGCCTGTGTTTAAAATAAAGGATCAATTGCTTAAACACAGGGTGAGATTTTTTTCTTCCAATTACACGCTTTACGGCGAGATGTCCCGGCGGGTAATGAATACCCTGAAGAGTTTTTCTCCTCAAGTGGAAGTGTATAGTATTGATGAGGCCTTCCTGGATATTTCCGGCATAAAAGGCATTCCTCTTCAAGAATATGGACATCAAATAAAAGAAACTATTTTCAAAAATACGGGTTTGCCTGTAGGGGTGGGCATTGCCTCTACCAAAACCCTGGGAAAATTAGCCAATAGGATGGCTAAAAAAATTGTGGAAAACGAGCACGTGTGTGTAATTGATTCTGAGGATAAAAAAATAGCAGCCTTACAGTGGGCAGAAATTGGCGACATTTGGGGAATCGGCAGACAACATGCGCGACATCTGAAAAATATTGGGGTAAAAACAGCCTATGATTTCACGAAACTTCCCTTGGCATGGGTGCGGAAAAACATGACGGTTACGGGAGAACGCACTTGGCGAGAACTCAGAGGCGAGGCGTGTAAGCCTATACAGATTCATCCAAAACCAAAAAAAATGATTGGCACTGCCAAATCTTTCGGAAAAAGATTGGAGAGTCTGGAGCTGATAGAAGAGGCGTGTGCATACTACATTAGCGAGATAAGCGAAGTCCTTCGGGCGCAAAATTCCTGCGCTTCCTATGTGCGTGTTTTTGTGGCCACCAATTATCATAGCAAAATCGATCAGCAGTATTTCAACAGCAAAACCGTGAAAATGCCTATACCGACTAATAACACATTCGAGTTGACCTCGATGGCGAGAAAAGCATTGCACGCAATTTATAAACCCGGTTACCGCTATAAAAAAGTGGGAGTTGATCTGTCGGGGATTGTACCGCATGATCAGATTCAGGGAAATTTATTTGAAAAACCCTCAAAATTCAAACCGGAATTAATGAAAACCGTGGATGCCCTGAATAGCAAATACGGAAAAGCAACGGTTTCTTCCGCGATGACCGGAACACGCAAGAACGAATGGGAATTGATTAAAAAAGAACGCAGTCCCCGTTATACAACGCAATGGGAGGAATTGTTGAAAATTTGAAATTGAAACCGGTTCTGCTTTGAAATTTTGATTTGAAAGAAAGGGTAATTTCTCAGCAGTCCTCAGCAGCTGAAGATTTTTTTGACCTTGTGAAAAAACCAGATTTTGATTTAATTTGTAGTTATAGTTCAGGGCAATGCTTTTCTTTGTGTAAAATTTTTGATTTGAAAAAGGGATTTCGATATCTGTTTTGGATGGGAGTGGTTTCCATGGCTGTGATCTCCTGTGCCAAACGCGGCTCCCCCACGGGTGGACCAAGGGATTTGGAGCCTCCCAAGTTTGTGAGTGCCACACCCCAAAATTATTCCATCAACTTTAAAAGCAATAAAATCCGTATTGTTTTTGATGAATATATCAAGCTCAAAGACCCGCAGCGGCAAATCCTGATTTCTCCTCCCATGGATCCGCCACCGATTATCACTCCCATGGGAAGTCCGCGGAAATATGTGGAAATTGAAATTCGGGATACCCTTTTGGAAAATACCACGTACACGGTGAATTTCGGTCAGAGTATTATCGACAACAACGAAGACAACCCCATGTCGTTCTTTAAATATGTTTTTTCCACCGGGGATTATATCGATTCGCTGAGTGTTTCCGGAACGGTGCAAGATGCTTTTTTGAAAAGCCCCGAGGATTTCATTTCCGTGATGCTCTACAGAATTGAAGATTTTGAGCAGGATAAGACTTTTGGTCGAGCCACTGCATATGTGGATTCTATTCCCTATACGCAGATGCCGACATACATTTCCTATACCAATGACAGTCTGCATTCTTTCCATCTCGAAAATCTTAAGGAGGGAACTTATAAGTTGATCGCCCTTAAAGATAGAAACAGCAATTATTTGTTTGATCCCGAGACGGACAAAATCGGATTTTTGGAAGAACCCATACAAATTCCCGCCGATTCCACATATCATCTGACTTTGTTTAAAGAAATTCTGGATTTAAAAATGGAAAGACCCAAGCATGTCGGGCAACAACGTGTGCTTTTTGGTTATCAAGGGGAAGCAGACAGTATTCGGCTTAAATTGCTTTCGGAAAAACCTGAGGATTTTGATTTTCGGATTATTCCCGACCCTAAAACCGATACTTTGTATTATTGGTATAAACCCAATTTGGAACGGGATAGTTTGGTGTTTGAGGCTTCCACGGCAAATTATCGGGATACCCTGACCGTATCTCTACTTAAAAAAGAAATGGATACGCTGAGACTCGATGCAGTGCAAAGCGGAAGTATCGATTTTGATGATATTTTTTCCGTTAAATCTACCACTCCGCTTATCGAAAAAGACAGCGCATTGATCGATATTTTGAATAAGGACTCGATGAAGGTCGATTTTGCTGCCGAAATTGATTATAAACTCAATCAATTGAAATTGGATTTTGAAAAACAAGAAGCCGAAACATACTACATTAGCTTGTTCCCGGGAGCCGTTACGGATTTTTATGGAAATATAAACGATACCTTGAATTATAGGTTACAAACCAAGGAACTCTCTGATTATGGTGTGTTAACTTTGGAGGTACACAACCTCGAAGCTCATCCGGTGGTGGTGCAATTGGTTTCCGTCAAGGGAGAAGTGAAAAGAGAAATTTACGCTACCGAAGGAACAAGGTTTAAATTTGAAAACATTATTCCGGGAGAATATCTTGTTCGTTTCCTGTATGATGAAAATAAAAATGGAAAATGGGATACGGGAAATTATCTCCAAAACCGCCAAGCCGAACGGGTGGTGTATTATTCCGACACATTGAATATCCGCGCCAATTGGGATGTGGTGCAGCAAATCACGGATTGACTTTTGGAAATTATCCCCCCACCAGCTCGCCTCCGTTGAGGTGTATGGTTTGACCGGTCATATAGCTGCTGTCTTCACAAGCCAAGAAAACATAGGCCGGAGCCACTTCGCTGGGCTGGCCGGGACGTCCCAGAGGGGTGTCCTTTCCAAAACTCGTCACATCCTCAAAAGTAGCAGGAATCAAAGGAGTCCAGATCGGACCGGGGGCCACGCAATTTACTCTTATTTTTTTCTTGGCAAGCATCGAGGAAAGGGAGCGGGTGAAGGTCAGAATTGCACCTTTCGTGCTGGAATAATCGAGCAGGTGATCGCTGCCACGAAAAGCCGTAACTGAAGTGGTATTGATGATTACACTGTCTTTTTTCATATGCTCCAAAGCGGCTTTGGTTACATAAAAATAAGGATAAATATTAGTTTCAAAAGTTTTCTGAAGCTGCTTTGTGGAAATCTCTTTTAAAGAATTTTTGGGGAATTGCATCGCGGCATTATTGACCAAAATATCCAATTTCCCAAATTTGGAAACGGTCTTCTTTACGCAATTTTTACAGAATTTCTCTTCCTTTAAATCTCCTTCCAGCACGAGGCAGTCCATCCCTTCTTTTTCCACCAGTTCTTTGGTTTTTTGAGCGTCTTTATCTTCATTCAAATAAACTATCGCAATATGGGCACCTTCGCGGGCAAAATGCACTGCCACACTTCGACCGATACCACTATCGCCACCGGTAATAAGCGCGATTTTTCCTTTTAATTTTTCACTTCCTTTATAATTTTTACGGATGATTTCCGGCTCCGGATGCATCTTTTTTGTTTTGCCGGGTTGGGAAGTTTGTTTTTGAGGCGGAAGGCTTTTGGGTTTCATTTTTTTTGGTTTTAGTGGGAATAAAGATTTTACATTCTGAATTAAAAAACCCCGTCCATATTTTTTATAAATCATGAACGGGATTCCATTTGAAAACTCAGGGGTAGCCTTAGTATCTCGGCTCGGAATAATGTTCTTGCACATCTTCCATGGAGCGAATTTCAGAGAGTGCTTGTTCTACGTTGGCTTTTTCCTGTTGGATCAAAGCCTTGGTTTCTGCATCGATATAATCCTTTTCCATGGCTTCGCGATATTCTTCGGCGCTGGCCTTATCTCCGCGAATGCATTCCTTCAAGATGGCTTCTTCTTTGTTATCTCCGGCAAGACTGCTTCGCACATCCATCCAGGTTCGGTGCAAGGAACCCGTCACACTTCCGGATTCTTTTGGAGTGCCGCCACAGCTTCGTATTCTGTCATGCAATTCGTTGGCAAAAGCCGAACGCTGTGCCGAACGGTGTTCAAAATAATTACGTAAAGAGGGATCCTCAACACTCTCCATAGCTTTTTTGTAACCATTTCTGGCATCGTAATTCTTTTCCAAAAGATCATTCAACTTCTCTACTGCTTTTTCATTATCGTTCATGGTTTTCTGTTTTTGATGTTAAACTGCTTTTCAAAAATAACCTTCAAAAGAGCAGAAAAATGACAAGGTTTTGCTAATTAACGCGATTTTAAAGTTCTTCGAGTCTCTTAATGGCGGCTTTAAGACTATTTTTTGTAGTGGATATTTTTTTCCACAAATCCCCTTTTTCCTTTAAGCGTTCCTGCATATTATGGATATTGAAATTTTTTATGTTGAGTTGATTGTTTAACTCATTCCATTCCAGAGGAGCAGAAACTGTTGCGCCGGGTTTGGGCCGAACGGAATAAGGACAAGCAATGGTTTGACCGCGACTGTTTTGCAAGTAATCCAAATAGACTTTCTTTTTACGATTTTTAGGACTGCGTTCCAGACTCCCGATTTTGGGGATTTTTTTTAGGCTATGAGAGGCGATGAGTTTAGCAGCAAGTCGAGTGGTTTCATAAGTATATCGCGCGGCAAAAGGAACATAAATGTGTATCCCTTTTGATCCCGAGGTTTTACAAAACCCGGTGAGGCCTAAATCATCGAGGCTTTCTTTTATGGCCAAAGCCGTTTCTACCACAGCTTCAAATTCGATGTCCACCGGATCAAGATCTAAAAGCAGATAATCGGGTTTGTCGAGATGGGCGATGCGCGAAAGCCAGGGATTGATTTCGATACAACCTAAATTAACCATATACATCAAAGTGGCTTCATTATTACAAATCAAATAATCGATGTCTTTGTCGTTGCTTTCCGAATGGATTTTTTCGGTTTTGATCCATTTGGGTGCTTGGTCCCGGTTGATGTCTTTTTGGAAAAAACCTTTGTCTTTGAGGCCGTTGGGATGTCGATTTAACGAAAGAGGACGGTTTTTTAAATAGGGCAAAATGGTTTTCGAAATATTATGATAATACTCCAACAGGTCTCCTTTGGTGATTTTTTCCTCCGGCCAAAAAATTTTATTGCGATTGGTCAATTCTACTTTATGACCGTTTAGTTTTAAACTGATATCGTTTTCTCGTTTTTGGATATTTTTTTTCTCATCAGAGGATTTCTTTTTTTCTGGATTTGATTTTTTGTCTTTGGCAACCTTTTCATCCTCAGGTATTTCACGGGTAATTTGCCGGGCTTTTTTGTCACTTCGCAAACCGATAAAAACAGGGTGTCGCATATTATTTTCGGTAGTCCACTCACTGAATTTTACTTCACATATCAGTTTTGGGGTAATCCAGGTGGGATTTTTAAGCGCCGGAGTTTTTTCAAATGGACTGGTTTTTCGTATCAGGGGTTTCATTTTTTTGTATAAGGTTTTGAGATCCTCTTCCTTAAAACCCGTTCCGCAATTTCCGATGTGTACCAGTTTTTCGTCTTCATAAATTCCTAAAATCAAAGAGCCGAAAAATTTGCGCGCACCTTGGGGAGCGGTAAATCCACAAATGATGCTTTCTTGCCGTTGATCGGTTTTGATTTTCAGCCAGTCGTGATTTCGCTTTCCCGGACTGTAAAGGCTGTTCTTTCTTTTGGCGATGATGCCTTCTCCTTTTTGTTTTTTTATTTTTTCAAAATACTTTTCCCCCTCAGTGTCAATCACTTGAGTCTGTAAAATTATTTTGCTGTTTATATTTTGAAAAACCGAATCCAGGAGTTCTTTTCGGTGGGATAATTCCATATTTATGGTTTCGTGTCCGTTCAAATAAATAATATCAAAAACATAAAAAACAAGCTTATCCACCTTCTTGCGTTGATGATTTTGTAGCAGCTGGAATTTTGGATTCCCGTGCTCGTCCAAGGCGAGAATTTCACCGTCTAAAACTACGTTCATCTCCAACTTTTGGAGCTCTTTCACAAGGGAAGGATATTTTTTATTGAAAGAATTGTGGTTTCGGGAATAGAGCTGCACTTTTCCATTTTGCACGGAAGCAATGGCCCGGTATCCGTCAAATTTATTCTCGAAAATCCAATCTTTATCCGTGAAAGGATCGTCCACGAGTTTTGTGAGCATTGGAGTGTAATAGGATTGTGGCGCTGTGATTCCCCTAGATTTCGAGGTAGATTTTTTTGTTTTTGAGGTGGTTTTTTTTGGGGAAGGAGAAGCATTTTCTACTCCGACTTTGTTTCCTTTTTCCTTGATTTTTTTGGGAATTCCTGACTCTATATCGAATTTTGTTTTGACCGCATGTCGGTCTTTATGCTTGATAAGCAACCATGCATTTTCCTGCTTCTCTGATTTGCTTTTCATTTTGACCAAGGCCCATTCTCCTTTTAGTTTCTTGCCTTTCAGTACAAATTTTAAACTTCCGTTTTTCAATTCGGAAAGCAATTCTTTTTCAGGATTCTTGGTTTCTTTCACCGGTTCATAAAATCCTTCATCATAAATCATCACATTTCCTTTTCCGTAGCCGCCGGGTATTTCGCCTTCAAAATCTTTGTAATCATAAGGATGATCTTCCACCATCATGGCCAGGCGTTTGTCTTGAGGATTCAGAGATGGTCCTTTGGGTACCGCCCAACTTTTCAGTACGCCTTCCATTTCCAAACGAAAATCATAGTGCAAACGCGAAGCATGATGCCGTTGCACCACAAAACGAAGTTTTCCTTTTTCTCCGGAGGTCTTTGCCTTGCCTTTGGGTTCTGTGGTTTTTTTGAAGTTTCGTTTTTTTTTGTAGGTCGTGAGGCTCATGTTTTCCCATTCGGTTTTTACTTAGCTTCAATTTTATGTCCTAAAATATATAATGGAAAACTAAACGGAGCTTAACTTGCTTTCTTCCCCTTGTCTAAACTCGCTTTCAACTGTTTCAGCAAATCGCTGGACTCGGTGGGTTCGCGTTTTAATTTTCGCACTTTTGGAGTTTTGCCTTTGGCTTTAGCTTTGATGATTTTCATCAGGGCTTTGTTGTATTGCTCTTTGTATTTTTCAGGTTTAAAATCCACCGAATAACTATCGATGAGGCTTTCTGCCATTTCCAATTCGGCTTTTTTCACTTTTACGTTTTTGGGAAGTTTGAGCTCTTCGGTGTCGCGGATTTCTTCGGCAAATCGCAAGCGCTGCAAAATCAGCATGCCGTCTCTTTCCCGTATGATGGACAGGCTTTCGGTTTTTCGTAAGATAAAGGTGGCCACCCCCACTTTTCCTGTCTTCTTGAGCGCTTTCACCAAGAGTTGATAAGCTTTCTTTCCCCCTTTTTGAGGCTCGATATAATAAGGTCTTTTATATAAAACAGAATCGATTTCCTCCAGATCAGTGAATTCCTGTATGTCAATAGCTTCGGATTTTTCCGGACTGGCTTTCTCAAAATCCTCATCTTCAAGAATAATATATTCGTCCTCCAGTTTATAGCCTTTCACAATATTGTTCCAAGGAACTTCTTTGCCGGTTTTTTCGTTCACTCTTTTATAGCGGATATGCGCCATGTTTTTGGGATCGAGCATATCCAAATCCAGCTTGGCGCGGGAAACCGCACTGTAAATTTTTACGGGAATATTCACCAATCCGAAACTGATGGCCCCACTCCAAATTGCCCTCATTTTATTCGATTTTTAGGATGTGGGAATAAAAGTAGCGAGGCTTTATTGAAATCGGTGTAGTTTTAAAAATCTTTTGGGAATGATTTAACGGGAAATTTGCAGGTGAGGGTCAAAAATCCTGCTGCTTTCCACTCTCGTAATCATACTGTGATAATAAGCATACCATGTTGAAGCATTGGCTTTTGCTTGGTCGTGTTCTTGGTTGTTTTTCCACGCCTGAATTGCCTCGAGGTCCTCCCAATAGCTGATAAAAATTCCATCAGCCGAACTATATCCCAAATAACCGGGCTGTTGCCGGGCAAGTTCCATCATCCGATTATCGGTTTCGGCATAACCTTCAAGATTTTCACTTCTTATCGAAATAAAAATCACGGCATAAAAAGGAGCTTTTGGAGGGGTTTCGTGTTTCCAAATACTGGTCATGAGGATTTATATTAAGATTGATTTTTTTAAAAACAAATCACCGACTTTCAAGAGTTTAAAATTACTTAATTTTTAATGAATAAAGAAATATACACCCACTTCAAATTATAAGTTTATAGCCTTATAATTTATGAATATAAGGCTGTAGGCTTATAATAGATTTTAGCTAAAAATATCCTACTTTTATGGCTGGAATTTTTTTATATGAATACTTTTTTCAAAAAACGTATAAATTCCGGACACAAATCCCTGCATCAGTCGCCGGGAAAGGTGATTTATGTGGGAAAAAAGGAAAATGAAACCCGGTTGGAAGTGATTTCCTATTCCGAAAATAACTACTCCCATGTTGAAAGTGATGATTTGCAAAAAGCCTATGGTTTAAAGGAAACTCAAGAAAAAACCTGGATAAACCTCGATGGGTTGAATCAAGTTTCCGAAATCGAAAAGTTGGGACACGAGTTCGAGCTTCATCCGCTAGTGATGGAAGATATCGTAAATACTGAACAGCGTCCAAAAATTGAAGAATATGAAAAATACATATTTGTGACGCTTAAAATGTTGTATTATGATAAAAACGGAGATTTTGTGCGGGAGCATCTCAGTGTCATATTGGGCAAAAATTACGTGCTTACTTTTCAGGAAGCCAATGAGGATGTTTTCGGACGATTGCGGGAACGAATCTCGAGCGGAAAAGGAAAAATTCGGGAAGCCGGAGCCGATTATTTGATGTATTCTATCTTGGATGCCGTAATCGACAATTATTTTACGGTAGTAGAATCCATCAGCGAAAAGATTCAAGCCCTGGAAGAAGAGCTTTTTAAGAAGGATGTTTCAGAAAATCTGGCCGGAGAAATTCAGCATTTCAAACGAGAAATCCTAAAAATTCGCAAGGCCGTGCTGCCCCTTCGGGAAATTGTGAAACAACTACAACACAGCGGGCATCCTTTTCTCCATTCCAAGACAAAACATTATCTTACCGATTTATATGATCACATTATTCAAGTAGGAGAAAGTGTCGAACTTTATCGCGAAATGGCTTGGGGCTTGATGGATCTGTATATGACCGGAATCAGCAATAAGATGAACGAGGTGATGAAAGTGCTCACGATTATGGCGAGTATTTTTATCCCCCTTACGTTTATCGTTGGGGTGTACGGGATGAATTTTCATTATATGCCTGAACTCGATGAACCTTACGGATATTTTGTTATCTGGGGGATAATGATTGGAATTTTTATAGCGATGATTATCTATTTTAAAAAGAAAAAATGGTTCTAAACTTCCCGATTATACTTTCCCTTCGGAGATTTTCACCCATAAAAAAACAATATAAATAAAACCTCTTAAATATGAAAAGAAGCCTTTTAATACTCCTGCTGCTTTTGACTTTTGTCGCGTGTAAAAACGATAATAAATCGGAAGAAACCCAACTGAAAAACGAGGAAAATAAAGAAAACCTAAAACCCCGTGTCAGCCTACTCGCTGAAGGGAAAGTGGGCAATTTTTCCATCGGAGACAAAATGCCGGGAGCAACCCGACGCTATTCTATGGAAACCGTAACCCAAACGCGGCCGGTGGAAGGCGGAGAAATCACGGAGACTTATTATATCCTGTATGCCGATCCGGGAAAAGACGGAAAAAAACATTTGATTTTAAAATATGGCCATGATGAGGAGGGAAGAACAGAAAATATTGGAGAGATTATGGTGTTGCACGGCGAATATCAAACCGAGGAAGGTATTGGTGTGGGGTCGAGCCTCCAGGAGTTTATCCAAGCTTATCCCGATTATAAAATTTGGTACACTTATGTGAGTGATCGTTATATCATTCAACACTCAAAATCTTCGATTCAATTCCTCCTGGATGAGAAGGGTTTTATCGGTGAGAAACAAATCAACAGTGAAATGACGCCTTTAAAAGCTTCTGATTTTAAAGAAAACACCAAGATTGAAAAAATTAGGGTGTATAAATAAATTTTGTGGAGTTTCATTTTTTTATGAGCAATAGTAATTTGCTTTTAAAATTAATTTGTGATTATGGTTTCGTTTGCTTTTATTTGAAACACCAATCTAAATATGAAAAAATGAACTCCTATCCTGTTGAACAATTGAATGAGCTTCTGAAAGGGGAACTCATCGGCAGTACTGCTCATGAAATCACCGGTCCTGAAGAACTCACAAAAAGTGAGAAAAACCACATTAGTTTTATCGGCAATAGCAAATACGAGAAACTTTGGCCCGCAGCAAAAGCTTCTGTGGCAGTTGTGGGAAAAAACATCTCTATTGAGCCCGGTGAAAATCGTGCTTTTATAAAAGTGGACAATGTAGAAGTTTCCATGATTGAGCTCCTTAATTTATTTGCGCCTACTTATCCACAGTCCGGACCGGATATACATCCTTCCGCAATCATAGATTCCACCGCGAGTGTGGGGGAGGGAACCCAAATAGGTGCGGGTAGTTATATCGGAAAAAATGTGAAACTGGGAAAAAATGTAAAAATCTATCCGAATGTCACTATTTTGGATGAATGCACAATTGGCGATCATACCATCATTTGGTCAGGTGCCGTAATACGTGAAGCTTGTCATATAGGACAATACTGCATTTTACATCCCAACTGCAATATCGGTGCGGACGGATTTGGATTCACTCCGAGTCCAAACGGGATGGGCTTGCTGAAAATTCCTCAAATCGGAAATGTGATTCTCGGAAACCACGTCGAAATTGGTGCCGGCGCCTGTGTGGATCGTGGAAAATTCAGTTCCACCATACTCGGCGATGGATGTAAAATTGACAATCTGGTGCAAATTGGACACAACTGTGAACTCGGAATGTTTTGTATTATGGCCGGAAACAGCGGGCTTGCCGGTTCGGTTAAGCTCGGTAATGGCGTGGTGATTGGCGGCAGTGCTTCCATAAAAGACCATACTTCTATCGGTGATGGAGCAACCATCGGCGCAGGCTCGGGAGTGACCGGAGATGTAGAAGCAGGAGCCACTTACTTGGGATATCCTGCACATCCCGCACGAGAAACGCTCAAACAATGGGCGATACTGAAACAACTGGCTCAGAAAAAATAATCTTCCTATTTATTTGACTATTAAGTATTTATAAACAAAAAAAGAGCTTTGTTATTTTTCTTTGAAAATATAAAACTCTTAAAATTCCGTTAAAGTTTAGTACTTTGTATTGCATAGTATATTCTTATGTCCATATATTTGCATTGTAAAATATTAGGTATGGACACGAACCGCTCAACACCCGGAAAGAACATCAGTGCATGTATTCACCTATCCGTATTTTCAAAGTGTTTTATTCCCTTGGGGAATTTTATACTTCCTTTGATTCTCTGGTTGGCCAATAGGAAAAATCCTTTCGTCAACGAACAGGGAAAGCAATGTTTGAATTTTCAAATCAGCACTACGCTTTATTATGTCGTATTGACTTTTATAGGCTTATTCGGCACTTTGATTTTTTGGGTTTCGCTGGACGGATTTGAAAAATTTGATGATGTCGATAATTTTTTTCAGCTCTATCATACGACAGAACTTTTTTCCTTTTTTATTTTTATCGGAATTGTTATTTTGTTGATGATAGCTTTGTTTTTATTCGAAACAATTTGCACCATCTTGGCCGCAATCAGAGCAGGAGAGGGGAGAACCTACTCCTATCCGCTGAGTATTCCTTTTATAAAAGAAGCTTATTAAAAAGATTCAAATGAAGAAACTTTTTAAGTCAGATGAAATCGAGAGGACAACCCAAAAAAGGCTAAAAGAATTCAAAGTGAAAACACAATAGAAGAGCCAATTGCCGGCTTCTAACACAAACACGTAACAGAAATGAAAATCGAAAACACAAAAGCCCAGATGCGCAAAGGCGTTTTGGAGTATTGTATTCTCTCGGTGCTAAAGGATGAAGATGCCTATGTAGCTGAAATCCTGGAGACGCTGAAAGAAGCCAAAATGCTTGTGGTTGAGGGAACGGTTTACCCCCTTTTGACCCGTTTGAAAAATGCGGGATTGCTGACGTATAGATGGGAAGAATCCACGGGAGGACCGCCACGAAAATATTACGGACTCACCGAAAAAGGGAAAACATTTTTAACCGAGCTCACAACCACATGGAACGAACTTCAAGAAGCCGTTTCCACTGTTACCAAAACCAAAAAGCAAAAATCATGAACAAGACCGTGAACATTAATTTGGCGGGCGTTTTTTTTCATATTGATGAAGACGCCTTCACAAAACTGCACAACTACCTTGCTGCCGTAAGGAAATCCATATCCGATCCGCAGGGACGAGATGAGATTATTCGCGACATCGAAGCGCGCATCGCGGAATTGTTCCGTGAGAAAATGCATGCAGGACAAGAGGTGGTGAGCATGAAAGAGGTAGAGGAAGTCATCCAAATTATGGGACAACCGGAAGATTACAAAACCGATGATGAAATTTTTGAAGACGAACCTGCCTTTCACGATAACAGAAAATCCGGTCGTCCCAAAAAACTCTTTCGCGATCCGGATGATTGCTATCTCGGTGGGGTTTCCTCGGGACTGGCACATTATTTTGGTGTAGATCCTATCTGGATTCGCCTTTTGTGGATTTTCCTAATGATCGTTTCTGTCACTTCGATTATTCTGGCCTATATCGCTTTTTGGATTTTTGTGCCTTGGGCAAAAACCACGGCTGAGAAACTCCAAATGCATGGGGAGCCGGTGAATATTGGCAACATCGAAAAAAAGGTGAAAGAGGGTTTTGATACTGTGGCCGATAAAGTGAAAAACACCGATTATGCCAAATATGGTCAACAGGCCAAAAACGGGGCGCAAAGTTTTTTTGAAGGCCTGGGCAATGTGATTATGTTTTGTTTGAAAGTAATAGGAAAATTGATAGGAATCCTGTTGATTTTAATTGCCGGAAGTACCTTGGTGTCCTTAATTTTTGGCCTCTTTAGCGTGGGAATATTTGGGATAACCCAAGCCTATTGGATTGAATATGTAGAAATGGCCAACCTCGGAGCGCCTTTGTGGCTCTTGAGTTTATTTGCCTTTTTCTTTGTCGGGGTGCCCTTTGTATTTCTTTTTATCCTCGGATTGAAGATTCTCATTCCAAACCTGAAATCCATCGGCACAACAGCAAAACTTGTGTTTTTGGGATTATGGCTTATCTCCCTTTTTGCCCTGGGCTATTTTGGAATAAAGCAAGCTACACAATATGCCTTTTATGGAGAAGTGTATGAAAACCAAGATATTCCCATTGCCACAAACGATACCCTCTTTCTCAACATGCGAGGAAGTAAAGTGTATGGCGAAAGTTTGAGGAGAGCCCCGGGAATGAAAATCAAATATGATGAAAATGGAGAGAGAATATTGTATTCCCGGGACATTCGTATTTATGTGCGCAATACCTCTGATTCTTTGGCTTATCTTCAAATTACTAAATCTGCCCAAGGTCCCGGAGATGGGGAGTCTCGAAATGCAGCAAAAAATATTGTTTATAAATATGATTTTCAGGGAAATCAATTAACTTTGGATGGGTATTTTACCACTTCCACCGAAAATGGGTTTCGTAAACAGGATGTAGAGGTGGAGCTGTTTATGCCCGAAGGCAGTGTGCTTTTTCCGGCAAGTGAAACTCATCGTTTCCATGGATTTAACGATATTTTATACAATAATAAGGAGGCTTATTATTTGAAAATTTTGAAATACGGAGCAGAATGTTTGAATTGTCCAGAGGAGGAGGATACGCAAACCGGAGAAGAAGCAAAAATGGATTCGCTGCGGCAACAATCCGCTGTACGCGATTCCATTCAAATACCCTAATTCGACCTATCAATACTATCATTAACCAAAACCCAAAATCATGACCTCACTTTTAAAAGTAAGCTTAACTGCACTTGTCAGTCTCTTGTTTTTTTCATGTGGATACAATTGCATTCGCGGAGAAGGCGACGTAACCACCAAAGAACATCCCCTTGAAAATTTCACCCAAGTTTCCGTGATTGAAGGCTGGGACGCCATATTGATCAAGGGCAACGAAAATAAACTCCAGGTCACGGCCAACAAAAACCTCCACGAATTATTGGAGTTTAATATTCAGGAAGGCGCCTTGACCATCGGTTTGAAGCAAAACTGTATTATGGACGCAGATGACAAAACGCTTAAAATCCATTATACTGAGGATTTACAAAAAATTTCCGCCTCCAGCGGAGCCGAAATTTCTGCAAATGCCATTTTAACACAAGACAAAATCAGCATAGATGCTTCCAGTGGTGGAGAAATTGAGTTGCAACTCGATGCCGGGGTAGCCACAGCCGAAGCCTCCAGCGGAGCAACAATCGAATTAAGCGGGAAAGCAGGAAATTTTACCGCCAGAGCCAGTAGCGGTTCAGAGATTGAAGCCAAAGACCTAGAATCACAAACCGCCTCAGCCGATGCTTCTTCAGGGGCAGAAATCAGCCTTACTGCCAAAAAAGAGTTTTTGGGAGAAGCTTCCAGCGGGGGAGATGTGGATTATTACGGCAATCCCGAAACCATTAGCGTAAATGACAGTTCCGGGGGTAATGTAAATAAACATTAAGAACTATTTATACAAAATAATTCTTAATTATGCATATTATCACTAAAAGACTTTCTATTTTTGATTTATAAACCCAAAAAATCAAATCTATGAAAGCCTATTTAAAATTTTTTACGGTTTTATTTTGTACGGGTGTGGTCTTCTTTTCTTGCAAGGATACCAACACCGCAGATTCACGAGAGGAAACAACAATGCAAAAGGACACGATTATAAGTGCCCACAATGAAACCAATGTCAGCCGTTCCTTGGAAGATGATTTAGACCGTGACGGAGATGGCACCTTAGAAGAAGCCGACGGGCAAACTGCTGCCGATAGATTAAACATGGATGCAGATGCCAATGTCAAAGTGAAAGAGGATAAGATCAAGATGGAGGATAGCGAGAAAAAGGTAAAAATCAAGACTGATAAAGACGATGGCAGTGTGGAAAAAGCAAAAGTAAAATTTAAAGACGAAGAAGGAAACTAAGCATTTGTTTTCTTTATCCACAAAAAAAACCCGCACTCAGGCGGGTTTTTTGTTTTGATGAGATGAGCTTAGAATTTATAGACAATACCCAAGCTGATATCCTTCATGTCCACGCCAAAAGAAAAAGTGTCGGTCGATTCGCCACCATCAGGCTCGACGGTTTGGTAGCCAAGGATTCCAAAACGGGCTTCCAAGGCAAAGTTGCTGGACACAAAATAGCTGATACCCGGAGCCAACGCCACGCCAAAACCACTGGCCTCACCACCACTGATGTCGTCACTGATGGATAGATAGTTCACGCCAAGTTCGCCAAAAATGGAAAACTGATCAGCTGGCATAAAATAGTAGCGTCCGAAAGCGCCCAAAATCAAAGTGGAAAGCTCCTCGGTGGTAGTGTTTCCAACCTCTGACTTGTCACTCATGTAACCAATGCGAAGGCCAAGGGCAATATTTTCAGAAACAAAATAGCCCGCACTAGGAGCAATCTCGAAGTGGTTGGCTTCAGTATCCCCAGAACTGTGGGAAGCATAGCCCACCGAACCGGTGATGAAAACATCTCCTTGGGCAAACCCGCCGTTGGTGGTTTCCTCTTGTGCAGTGGCATTCAATCCAAATACCGCGACCGCGGCAACTAGCAATACTTTTTTCATGGTGTTTGTTAAGTTAAATTGTTTGTTTGCGG
>CAYPGZ010000042.1:0-8231 GCA_964410335.1 uncultured Flavobacteriaceae bacterium
TCTTTGTTCACTTCATCGAGCATAGCTTTGAAAAGTTCAAAAGCTTCAAACTTATAGATCAACAACGGATCTTTTTGTTCGTGAACTGCCAGCTGCACACTTTGTTTCAATTCGTCCATTTTGCGCAGATGTGTTTTCCAGGCGTCGTCGATTATTGCAAGAGTGATATTTTTTTCAAAATCAGTAACCAATTGTTTTCCTTCAGATTCATAGGCTTTTTTGAGGTTGGTGGCCACCTGAAGCGTTTTTGCACCATCGGTAAAAGGAACGGCAATACGTTCAAATTTATCACCTTGCTCTTCATAAACCCGCTTAATTACGGGAAAAGCCAGTTCCGCATTGCGGATCATTTTTTCCTGATAATGTTCATAAGCAGATTTATAAACTTCACCGGTGATTTTGTCCACACTCCAGTCGGCAAATTCCTTTTCGGAAACCGGAGAACTCATCGAAAAGTACCGAATCAATTCAAAATCGAAATTTTTAAAGTCTGAAGCACCTTTATTGGTTTCGGTGATAGTCTCGGCAATATCATAAATCATATTGGCGATATCCACGCGCAACCTTTCCCCAAAAAGGGCATGATAACGACGCTTATAAACCACTTCTCGTTGGGCGTTCATTACGTCATCATATTCCAACAGTCTTTTTCGGATTCCAAAGTTGTTTTCCTCAACTTTTTTCTGTGCTCGTTCGATGGATTTCGAAATCATCGAATGCTGGATAACTTCGCCTTCTTCCAGCCCCATTCTGTCCATGAGTTTAGCGATTCGCTCACTTCCGAACAAGCGCATCAAGTTGTCTTCAAGAGAAACATAAAATTGAGAACTTCCAGGATCTCCCTGACGACCGGAACGACCGCGCAACTGACGGTCCACCCGGCGAGAATCATGACGCTCAGTACCAATAATTGCCAATCCACCGGCTTCTTTTACCTCCGGGGTGAGCTTAATATCGGTTCCACGACCGGCCATGTTGGTGGCAATAGTTACCACACCGGAACGTCCTGCTTCTTCCACAATGTCTGCTTCTTTTTTATGAAGTTTGGCGTTAAGTACGTTGTGAGGAATGTTTCGTAATTTCAACATGCGACTGAGCAATTCTGAAATTTCTACTGAAGTAGTTCCGATTAGTACCGGTCTTCCGGCTTTTGACAGTTCGCTTACCTCTTCAATTACAGCATTGTATTTTTCGCGTTTTGTTTTATAAACTAAATCTTGACGGTCTTCGCGGGCAATGGGTTTATTGGTGGGAATTTCAACTACATCGAGTTTGTAAATTTCCCAAAATTCTCCGGCTTCGGTCACCGCCGTACCGGTCATTCCGGCGAGCTTGCGATACATTCTGAAATAGTTCTGAAGAGTAACCGTTGCAAAAGTCTGGGTGGCATCTTCGATTTTTACATTTTCCTTTGCTTCGATTGCTTGATGCAAACCGTCGCTGTAGCGTCTACCTTCCATAATCCTTCCGGTCTGCTCATCCACAATTTTCACCTTGTTGTCCATCACCACATACTCGGTATCTTTTTCAAACAGGGTATAGGCCTTTAGAAGTTGACGCATGGTGTGAATCCGTTCACTTTTCACACTATAATCGCGATAGAGCTCTTCCTTTTTCTCTATTTCCTCTTCCTTGGAAAGGCCTTCTTTTTCGATTTTTGCGAGTTCCATTCCAATTTCGGGCATCACAAAGAAATCGGGATCTTCCTTTCCGGAAAGAAATTCTACACCTTTGTCGGTCAATTCGATTTGGTTATTCTTTTCATCGATTACAAAATACAACTCAGCATCCACTTTAGGCATTTCGCGGTTGTTGTCCTGCATGTAGTGGTTTTCTGTTTTTTGAAGCAACTGCTTTATACCTTCTTCACTCAAATATTTAATAAGTGCTTTATTTTTGGGCAATCCACGGTGTACGCGCAACAATTTCATTCCCCCTTCTTTGGTATTGCCATTGGCGATAAGTTTTTTTGCTTCCGATAAAACTCCCGTCAAATATTTTCTTTGCTCTTCATAAATCTTGCTGATTTGTGGTTTCAACACATCGAATTCATGAACATCACCTTTTGGTATGGGACCGGAAATTATCAATGGTGTCCGGGCGTCATCAATCAAAACCGAATCCACCTCATCCACTATCGCAAAATTGTGAGGCCTTTGCACCAAATCATCCGGGGAATGGCTCATATTATCGCGCAAATAATCAAAGCCAAATTCGTTGTTGGTTCCGTAGGTAATGTCTGCATTGTATGCTTTTCGGCGTTCAGGAGAGTTGGGGCGATGCAAATCAATACAATCTACACTCAACCCATGGAATTCAAAAATCGGAGCCATCCACATGCTGTCTCGTCTGGCAAGATAATCATTCACCGTAACCAAATGCACTCCGTTTCCGGTTAAGGCATTCAGATAAACCGGTAAAGTCGCCACGAGGGTTTTTCCTTCTCCGGTCTGCATTTCTGCAATTTTTCCTTGGTGCAAAGCCACCCCGCCAATAAGCTGCACATCATAATGAATCATATCCCAAGTTACTTCCTTTCCGGCAGCATTCCAGGTATTTTTCCAGATGGCTTTATCCTCTTTGAGTTCCACGTAAGATTTTGTGACCGAAAGTTCACGGTCAAATTGCGAAGCAGTGACTTCCATAGTCGGATTGTGGTAAAAGCGTTTTGTGGTTTCTTTGACCACCGCAAAAGCTTCGGGAAGAATTTCGTTGAGGGTATTTTCTGATATTTCGTATGCTTTGTCTTTCAACGAATCGATTTCAGCATAAATATCCTCTTTGCGAGTAATATCGTCTGATTCGTTGGCTTCCTTCTCGAGTTTTTCTATTTCAGCCTTTACCTGGGTTAAAGCATCGGATATTCTCTTTTTGAAGGATTCGGTTTGTGAACGAAGCTCATCGAGAGATAGTTTTTCGAATTCACTTTCGTAGGATTTGATTTTTTCAACTATCGGCATAATTTGTTTGACGTCCTTCTCGGACTTGTCGCCGACAAATACTTTTAGTACAGAATCTAATATACCCATTGGGTTTTATTTTTATATAAATATTATAAAAAGTTCAATATCAAAATAATACTATTCAATATTACTTCTGTAAAAAACAGCCAAGCCGTATTGAAATAGGTTGTTCAAAATTACGGGAAATCCATGGATTAACCTTCAACCCTGCAGAAAAAAGGCCACTCTTCCTACGAGAATCAACATTGCAGGGAAGAAAGAAAAGTTTTCCTCCCCAAAAATTTCCGAAAACAAAAAAAGCCTCGAACTCGAGACTTTTAATGGTGTTGTGCGTTTTTTTAATATTCATCTTCGTTCCAAAGATAATCCTCATCGGTGGGATAATCCGGCCAGATTTCGTCAATAGAATCATAAGATTCCCCTTCATCCTCAATGGCTTGAAGGTTTTCGACAACTTCCAAAGGAGCCCCTGTCCTAATCGCATAATCAATCAATTCGTCTTTCGTCGCGGGCCACGGAGCGTCACTCAAATAGGACGCCAATTCTAAAGTCCAGTACATCGATTAAAAGGATTTAATTTTTTGCAAAAATAAATTTTTAGCGCAAATAGGCAAGTTAAAAATCCATTATTTCCTCATTAACTATAAGAACTTGATTTTCAGCCTTTAAGCAATCGAGTTTATCTATAAATTTATTTTCCGGATTTTTCCGGAATCCACTGCACTTCCTCGACGCCAAAATCTAAAGTCAATTTCCGTGCCAGTACAAAAAGATAGTCTGAAAGCCGATTCAAATAAGTCAAAATGTTGTCATCAATCGGGTCCAATTCATTTAAAGCCACTGCTAAACGCTCAGCACGCCGGCAGATGCTTCGGCAGATATGACAAACTGACACAGCCGGATGACCTGCGGGAAGCACAAAATGGGTCATGGGAGGCAATTGTTCATCCATTTTGTCAATTTCAGTTTCGAGCAACTCAATATCCGAAATTTTTATTTTTTCGATATCCAAACGCTCTTTTCCACTTTTCATTATCGCTTTTTTCGGATCGGTGGCGAGCATAGAACCCAGGGTAAACAAACTATTTTGAATTCTTACCACAATTTTATCGGAGTGAGTGTCCATTTTTTGAGCACGCAAAAAACCTAAATGGCAATTCAGTTCATCCACTGTTCCATAGGTCTCAATGCGGGTATGATGTTTCGGCACACGCGTTCCTCCAAAAAGCGCGGTCGTACCTTTGTCGCCTGTTTTGGTATATATTTTCATGCTATGGATTTTTAGTAAAGGTCAAATTGAATTTTCGTGAATTTACAAGATAACATTTTTTTTTGACTATTTACTCTCCAACCATTTTCTTGCATTCACAAAAGCTTCCAACCAAGGAGAAACCTTATCTTTTCTGTTGTGGGGATAGAAACCCCAATTCCATGGAAAAATTGAGCGCTCGAAATGGGGCATGGTTACTAAATGCCTGCCACTTTCATCAGCCAACATCGCGGCGTTGAAGTGGGATCCGTTAGGATTGGCAGGATAGGCTTCATACGCATATTTTGCCACAATATTATATCGGCTTTCTTCGTAAGGGAAACTGAACTTTCCTTCTCCATGAGCCGCCCAAATTCCGAGTTTACTTCCCGCAAGACTGGACAACATCACAGAATTGTTCTCAGGAATTTCCACTGAGGTGAACACGCATTCAAATTTATGTGACTCGTTGTGGAGCATTTTGGGTTTTTGTTCGTGATCCCGGTTGATAAGCCCCATTTCGATAAAAAGCTGGCAACCGTTACAAATGCCAATGGAAAGTGTATCCTCGCGTTCAAAAAAGGTTTTCATGGCTGAATTTGCTTTTTCATTATATAAAAATGCTCCTGCCCAACCTTTTGCACTACCGAGGACATCAGAATTCGAAAATCCGCCCACTGCACCGATAAATTGAATATCTTCCAAGGTTTCCCGTCCACTGGTCAAATCGGTCATGTGCACATCTTTCACATCAAAACCGGCCAAATACATCGCCATAGCCATTTCGCGCTCGCCGTTGGATCCTTTCTCGCGGATGATGGCTGCTTTTGGTCGGGGGTTATCATTCAGAGCAGGCAACTTTCCTGAAAAATGTTTTGGAAAAACATATTGCAAGGTTTGCTTTTTGTAATTGTGGAATCGTTCTGTTGCCAAATCAATTCCGGATTGCTTCTGATCGAGCAGGAAGGAAGTTTTATACCACGTGTCACGAAGTTTAGGAATATCAAATTTCAGATTTTCCTCGTTATTTTTTAGGAGGAATTTATCTCCTTCTTCCACACTTCCTATTCGGAAAAATTCAATTTTGTTTTCAGCTAAAAGTTTTTCCACGGAAGTATTTTCTTCCCGGGAACGGGTTTGAAATACAATTCCACTATTTTCAGAAAAAAGAAGTTTTACAGTATCTTTTTCCCCTAAAGCAGACAAATCTATTTTTGCGCCGAGTTCATTTTCTGCAAAACACATTTCGAGCAAGGTAGTGATTAATCCTCCGGAGGCCACATCGTGTCCGGCGATAATCAGTTCTGCTTTAATCAGTTTTTGAACAGTATTGAAGGCCCGAACAAAATATTCTTCATCCAGAATATTAGGCACTTCGGTTCCTATTTTTCCCAACACCTGAGCAAAGGAAGAGCCGCCGAGTTTAAAACTATCTTTTGAAAAATTGAGGTAATAAATCGCTCCTCCGTTTTTTCTCAAAACAGGCTCTATGGTTTTAGTGATATCCTCACAATGAGCCGCAGCGGAAATAATAACTGTTCCCGGAGCCAGAACCTCGCCGTCACTGTATTTTTGTTTCATCGACAAGGAGTCTTTTCCTGTGGGGATATTGATTCCCAGCTTGATAGCAAAATCAGAAACCGCCTGTACCGCTTCATACAGCCTTGCATCTTCGCCTTCATTATTGGAAGGCCACATCCAGTTTGCGGAAAGCGAAACTGATTTTAAACCTTCTTCCAAGGATGCCCAAATGATATTTGTTAAGGCTTCTGCTATGGAATTTCGAGATCCTGCAATCGGATCAACTAAGGCCGAAATCGGAGAATGTCCTATAGAAGTGGCAACGCCCTCTTTTCCTTTGTAGTCTAGCGCCATCACCCCACAATTGTTTAGGGGCAGTTGCAAGGAACCCGCAGTTTGTTGTTTTGCCACGCGACCCGTAACACATCGATCAACTTTATTGGTCAACCAATCTTTACAAGCTACAGCCTCGAGCTGTAAAACCTGGTTTAAATAGTCGTGAATTTTTTCAGTCTCATAAACCAATTCACGATATTTCCTGGATATGGTCTTATCGATCATAATCGTTTTTGGAGAGCTTCCAAACATGTCGATTAATGATAAATCCATAGGTTTATCGCCGGTGGTTTTGCTTTCGAAGGTAAATTGTTTATCATCTGTGACTCGACCGACAGAATACATCGGAGAGCGTTCACGGTCTGCCACAGTTTTCATGTTGTCAAAATCTTTTTCGGAAATAATCAATCCCATTCTTTCTTGCGATTCATTTCCGATAATTTCTTTCGCAGATAAGGTTTTGTCTCCCACGGGAAGTTCATCCAAATCGATGTTTCCTCCTGTATCCTCTACTAATTCACTTAAACAGTTCAAATGTCCTCCGGCTCCGTGATCGTGAACGGTGAGAATGGGGTTATGTTCACTTTCCACCATCCCTCGAATGGTGCGCGCCACACGGTTTTGCATCTCAGGATTGGAACGCTGAATGGCATTTAATTCGATTCCGCTGTCGAAATTTCCGGTATCTGCCGAAGAAACGGCTGCCCCTCCCATTCCAATTCGATAATTCTCTCCACCCAAAACCACAATTTTATCGCCTTTTCCCGGTTTTTCTTTAATGGCTTGATTTGCATTGGTGTAGCCGATTCCGCCGGCGAGCATAATGGCTTTATCAAAGCCCAAAGGACGATGGTTTTCCTCATGTTCAAAAGTCAAAACCGATCCTGCTATCAGGGGCTGCCCGAATTTATTTCCAAAATCCGAAGCACCGTTGGAGGCTTTTATTAAAATATCCATGGGGCTTTGATAAAGCCATTTGCGTTCTTTGGTGTTGTTTTCCCATGTGCGAACGGAATTTGGATTTCCCTTTTCCAATCTGGGATAGGAAGTCATATAAACCGCTGTTCCCGCCAAGGGTAAAGAACCTTTTCCCCCGGCAAGTCTATCCCGAATTTCCCCTCCACTTCCGGTAGCAGCACCGTTAAACGGTTCCACTGTAGTGGGAAAATTATGGGTTTCTGCTTTTAGGGAAATCACCGAATCAATTTGCACTGTCCGATAATAATCCGGTTTATCAGGAGATTTCGGAGCAAACTGTTCAATTTTGGGACCTTTTATAAAAGCAACATTATCTTTATAAGCCGAAACAATTCCGTTTGGATTAACTTCGGATGTTTTTTTAATTAATTTAAAAAGCGAGGATGATTTTTCCTGTCCGTCAATTATAAATTTTCCATTGAAGATTTTATGACGGCAGTGTTCTGAATTTATCTGTGAGAAACCGAATACTTCAGAATCAGTCAACTTTCGTCCCAGCTTTTTTGAAAGTTGTTCCAAATAATCAATTTCTTCGGTACTCAAGGCAAGGCCTTCAGCGCGATTAAACCCTTCGATATCGGCAATTTCCTTAATCCGATCGGGTTCGTGTTCAATCGTAAAAATATTTTGATCTAGGCTCTCATATTTTTGAAAAAGCATCGGATCAAAATCGTGATAATCCGCATCTACTTCCATAAACTCCTCAATTCGTACAATTCCCGCGATATTCATCACTTGGGTGATTTCAACAGCGTTAGTGCTCCAAGGAGAAATCATTGCGGCTCGCGGCCCTACAAAAAAACCGGAAAGGCTTGTCTTGCCCAGATCTTGAGCTTCCGACTGTTTAGTAGGCAAATTTCCAAAAAGCCAATTGAGTTTAGAAATATCTTCCGCGGGAAGGTTTTTATGCGTTTGAACAGCATAAACCGTATTGGGCTTTGCCCCAAAAAAAAGAATCATCCGACAGGGTTTTTGAGAAAGCAAAGTTACGGAGATTTACTGAAAAAACTTTCCGAGAAATCAGGCTTAAAATTGCTTAAAACATCTAAACTCATTAAAAAATAAAAGTCCCGAAGGCAATTTGCTTTCGGGACTTCATTAACCAACCAAAAATATAATTATCACGAAATGATAATCATCTTTTTAAAATCAATTATTATGCCAATGTATTTTAAATCATTTCC
>CAYPGZ010000042.1:8331-10968 GCA_964410335.1 uncultured Flavobacteriaceae bacterium
GTGAATTTTCACGTAAACTTACCTTGAACTTTCTCCTATGAAAGCTAACACGTTCCGGAAACCTCTCACCCACATCCGTCCCGATATTTTTTACAAAGTGGATATCGTGGTGATTGGTGCCGGACAAGCGGGTTTATCAGCAGCGTATCATTTGAAGAGAATGGGGCTTTCTCCCGGAAAAGGTTTTGTGGTATTAGACGACGAATTCGGTCCCGGAGGAGCTTGGCAACATCGATGGGATTCATTGACACTAAGCAACGTAAACGGCATCAATGATTTACCCGGAATGAAATTTTCAGATGCAGTAGATACCGAAGATCACGAACTACAAGCCAATGTGGCTATCCCAAAATATTATAATAAATATGAAAAAAGTTTTGGGCTTTCTGTTATTCGCCCAATCAGAGTAAATAAAGTATCTGAAAGAAATGGCCGTTTTATCATCCGCACGAATGGCATCCAATTTAGCACCCTTGGTCTCATCAATGCCACGGGCACATGGAAAACCCCACATTGCCCTAAATACCCCGGTTGGGAAAAGTTTCAAGGAAGGCAATTGCACACCGGAGAATATAAGAGTGCCGATGAATTTATCGGGAAGCACGTGATTATTGTAGGAGGAGGAATTTCTGCCGTACAACTGTTGGGTGAAGTGTCGGAAGTCACCAAAACTACTTGGGTAGCCCGCCGCTCTCCGGATTTCAGAAGATATGAATTCACTCCCGAAATGGGACGGAAGGCTGTAGCCTTGGTTGAAGAAAGAGTGCGAAAAGGTTTACCACCAAAATCTGTGGTGTCCGCAACCGGTTTGCCCATTACTCCTGCCATTGAAAACATGCTGAAAAAAGGGGTTTTAGATCGAAATCCCATGTTTGAAGAAATCACCGAAACCGGTGTAAAATGGGCCGACGGCACCACCTTGGATGCCGATGTGATTTTTTGGAATACCGGCTTTCGTCACAATCTTGATCACTTAGACTCCCTTCACCTAAAAAATGAGCAAGGCGGAATTAAAATGACCGGAAAGCTTGCCACACAAGTAGCCTCCGATCCGAGAATCCATCTTGTCGGGTACGGCCCCTCTGCTTCCACTATTGGCGCCAATCGCGCGGGAAGAGCCGCTGCTCGAGAGTTGATAGGTTTTTTGGAATTAAGTAATAAATGACCGGAATATAAATTTTGATTTTATAGCGAATAAAATCTTAGTTTTTTTAAAAATGATAAAAAGCATCTTCCAAATGTTCAATCCGTGTGCCTAATTTATTTTTGACAATAGCCACCACGTCAAAGCGCACTTCGGTTTCCATATCATTTTTAGTGATATAATGATCCATAGCCACAATCAAACGCTTGATTTGCTGAGGTTTGAGAAATTCTTGTGGATCTCCGAAATCAGCGGTGCTCCGTGTTTTGACTTCCACTGCACAGGCAACATCTCCTTTTTGGGCAATGATGTCGATTTCTGCTTTCTGAAATTCAAAATTGCGCTCCAAAATCTGATACCCTTTTTTCTTCAGAAACTCAACCGCGAGTTGTTCTCCGCTTTTTCCTAAATCATTGTGGAAAGCCATCGATTGGGTTTTAGTTTTTGCTCAGAGAGGTTAATATTGTTCGTTTTCGTTAGGGAAATCACAGGATTTGACGTCCTGATGGTATTGTTGAAAAGCTTTAGTCATTTCGGTATATAAATCAAGATAGCGTCGTAAAAAACGAGGATTGAATTCGTGTGTCATACCCAACATGTCGTGGGTCACCAGAACCTGTCCGTCCACGCCGTTGCCCGCACCAATCCCAATAACAGGGATGGAAATACTGTCGGCCACCTCCTTGGCCAGTTTGGCCGGGACTTTTTCCAAAACCACCGCAAAACAGCCTAGTTTTTCCAAAAGTTTAGCGTCGCTTTTCAGTTTTTCGGCTTCGGCGTCTTCCTTTGCACGGACGGTGTAGGTTCCAAATTTATATATGGATTGCGGTGTCAGCCCCAAATGCCCCATAACGGGAATTCCCGCATTCAAAATGCGTTTTATCGACTCCTTAATTTCCTTTCCGCCTTCCAGTTTTACGGCATGACCCCCACTCTCTTTCATAATTCGGATGGAAGAACGAAGTGCTTCTTTAGGGTCGCTTTGATAACTTCCAAATGGCAAATCCACCACTACCAAAGCACGTCTTATGGCGCGAACCACCGATGAAGCATGATAAATCATCTGGTCTAGAGTAATAGGCAATGTAGTTTCGTGTCCGGCCATCACATTGGATGCTGAATCTCCTACTAAAATCACATCCACTCCCGCAGAATCAATGATTTTGGCCATCGTATAATCATAGCCCGTGAGCATGGAAATTTTTTCTCCATTGGCCTTCATATCTACGAGGGATTTAACTGTGACGCGTTTGTATTCTTTTTTTGCTGTTGACATACTATTGGTTTAATGTTTTGGTAAAAGTACTAAATCCAATAAGTTTTTGAAAGAACAAAAAAAAACGGCATCGTTTCCAATGCCGCTTTTGTTTTTACAAACAATACAATTATTGTTTGGTCATGGTCATATCGATATTCATAGTCACATCGCCTCCCATCATAGAAGTGATAATTTGTCCCTTGAGCCGCATGGTAGTGTTGGTCAATTCAACAAT
>CAYPGZ010000042.1:11068-16239 GCA_964410335.1 uncultured Flavobacteriaceae bacterium
GAAAAATTCTGGGAAGCAATCGCCGATAAATTCCTCTGGAAGAAAAAATGGGATAAGACTCTGCAATGGGATTTTTCAAAACCGGAAATAAGATGGTTTCAAGGTGGGGTAATGAATATTACAGAAAACTGCCTCGACCGGCATTTGGAAAAAAATGGAAATAAAACCGCAATCCTATGGGAACCCAACAATCCCGATGAAAAAGCACTGCACATCAGTTACAAAGAACTCCATGAAAAAGTATGTCGTTTTTCGAATGTCCTTAAAAACAATAATATAAAAAAAGGTGACCGGGTTTGTATTTATATGCCTATGATTCCTGAGTTGGCGGTGGCCATGTTGGCTTGTGCCCGAATCGGAGCGATACATTCTGTGGTGTTTGCGGGTTTTTCCAGTAAATCCATCACCAACCGCATCAAAGATTCGGATTGTAAAATGTTGATTACTGCTAATCAAAGTTATCGCGGCAAGAAAACCATCGAACTAAAAGAAATATGTGATAAAGCTTTAGAAGACACTCCTTCCATTGAAAAAGTAATCGTTTTCAAAAGAACGCAGGCACCGGTGAACATGAAAGAAAACCGCGATGTTTTTTGGGAAGACGAATGGGAAAAAGTGGATTCTGAGTGTGAAGCGGAGGCCATGGACGCTGAAGATGAGTTGTTTATTCTATATACATCAGGCTCTACGGGAACGCCCAAAGGCATGGTGCATTCCACAGCTGGATATATGATTGGATGTGCTTATACATTTCAAAATGTTTTTCAAATACAACCCGATGACCTTTATTGGTGTACCGCCGATATCGGGTGGATTACTGGTCATTCCTATATAGTTTACGGACCTTTGGCCATGGGAGCCAGCACGCTTATGTTTGAAGGCGTGCCCAGCTATCCGGATTTTGGACGCTTTTGGGAAATCATCGAAAAGCATAAAGTCACTCATTTTTACACTGCGCCCACGGCAATCCGCACCTTGGCAAAACAGCCTTTAACGCTTGTAGAGAAACATGATTTATCCAGTTTAAAGGTTTTGGGAAGTGTGGGCGAACCTATTAATGAAGAGGCTTGGCATTGGTATAACGATTATATCGGTAAAAAAAATTGCCCTATTGTGGACACGTGGTGGCAAACAGAAACAGGAGCCATCATGATTTCGGCTTTGGCGGGAATCACCAAAACAATACCCACTTTTGCCACGCTGCCTCTGCCGGGAATACAACCGGTATTGCTGGGAGAAGATGGGAAGGAAATCCGAAATAATGGTGAATATGCCGAAGGAGTTTTAGCTTTTAAGTTTCCCTGGCCGGCAATGGCGCGAACTATATGGAACAATCACGAGCGGTACAAAAAAACTTATTTTAGTGCCTATCCCGGACATTATTTCTCAGGAGACGGCGCATTACGCGACGCTGATGGGAACTATCGTATCACGGGAAGGGTGGATGACGTGGTGATTGTGTCCGGTCATAACCTAGGAACAGCTCCAATAGAAAATGCCATTAACGAGCATGAAGCTACTGTAGAAAGTGCCGTGGTGGGTTTCCCCCATGAAGTGAAAGGCAACGCGCTTTGTGCTTTTGTGATTCTACACGAGGGTTTTTCCCCTTCGGAAAAAATCAAAACCGAAATCAATAAAATGATTTCCACTGCTATTGGCCCCATAGCAAAAATCGATAAATTTTATTTTGCCGATGAACTTCCCACCACGAGAAGTGGAAAAATCATGCGACGTATTTTGAGGAAAATCGCAGCCGGAGAAACCTCCAACCTTGGTGATACTTCTACCTTGCTCAACCCCGA
The DNA here is from genome assembly GCA_964410335.1 of uncultured Flavobacteriaceae bacterium. Classification (GTDB taxonomy): domain Bacteria; phylum Bacteroidota; class Bacteroidia; order Flavobacteriales; family Flavobacteriaceae; genus DASSWG01. The sequence goes on from CAYPGZ010000042.1 coordinate 12,871, forward strand.
AGTGGTTCAAAAAATAGTGGATCAATTATCAGAAAAGTAATTTTTTCTGTAAACTTTACAGTTCATCAATCAAATTCTACAATTGGGCAAAATTGATTTTCCCTAAAGAGCCCTTGCTCCTACTTTTGGCCATTATAAACCTGCCTGAAAAAACAGGCTCAAAAAACATAATCATGAAAACAATATCAATTTTTGTCGTCAGCTTGGTGACTAACCTTATGTTTAGTCAGCAAACCATTACCGTCAATATGACGGGAATCCCCACTGAAAAAGGAGTAGTTATGATCGGACTTTATTCGGAGGATACCTTTATGAAAGCAAAACCGGAATATAGTGCCACTTCAAAAATCGAAGACCAAAAAGCAACTTGTGTTTTTAAAGATATCCCTGCCGGGGAATATGCCGTGGCAGTATTTCACGATGAAAACGAAAACCAGCGGATGGATTTTAATTCAAACGGTATGCCCAATGAAGCTTATGGTTCGTCTAATAATAAATTCAATCCATTCGGTCCTCCGCAGTGGAATGATTCTAAATTTAAGGTGGAAAATAAATCCGTGAGTCTTGATATAAAAATGAATTCTATATGATTTGTTGCATACAAATCGCTCCTGTTGAAAACTGTCTTCGGGCAGTTTTTTTTTGGAATACAATAATAAAAATAAATTTAAAAACATGCTTTAATAAATATTATTGATGATTTTTATATCTTTGCAAAAACACATTTCGCATGACTATCACCCAACTAACCTATGTCCTTGCTGTTGCTGAACATAGAAATTTCACCAAAGCCGCAGAGAAGGTTTTTGTGACTCAGCCCACCCTTACCATGCAAATTCAAAAGCTTGAGAAAGAGCTTGATGTAACCATTTTCGATCGTGCTAAAAAACCTATCGAACTGACGGAAATTGGGAAAAAAATTGTAGAACAGGCACGGAATATTGTCAATGAAAGTGAACGTATACAAGACATCGTAGATCAGCAAAAAGGATTTATCGGAGGAGAATTCACCTTGGGGATTATTCCCACCGTCATGCCGACTTTACTGCCTATGTTCCTCAATAACTTCATCAAGAAATATCCGAAAGTCAATCTAAAGATCGAGGAACTCAACACCGATGCGATTATCGAACAACTGCGGGAAGGACATCTGGATGCCGCCATTGCCGCCACGCCGCTAGAGCAGGAAGACATTAAGGAGCGCCCGTTGTATTATGAACCTTTTGTGGCTTATGTGCCGCCAAACAACCGTTTGTCTAAAAAACCCAAACTTGTCGCTTCCGATTTGGATATCGATGATGTTTTGCTTCTGGAAGACGGCCATTGTTTTAAAGAAAATATCCTTAATCTCTGCAAGGCTTCAACCCTTAACGGTCACAAGGCTTTTCAATTGAAAACAGGCAGTTTTGAAACCATGATAAAACTCGCCAATGAAGGTTTAGGAATGACGCTTTTGCCTTATTTGCACACCTTGGACATCCACGGCAGGGAAAAAGAAAACTTGAAAATGTTTCAGGATCCCGTACCGGCGCGAGAAATAAGTTTGATTTTTCACAAAAGCGGATTAAAAATCCAATTGGTGGATGCCTTGCACAGTTCTATTTCTGCGATTGTTAGAGGGGCGATAAAATTTCAAGATATCAAAATCATTAGTCCCCTGGAAAAACAACATCAATATTAAAGTATAAAAGATATTTTTGCGCCTAAATCCTTTGGTGTGTGGAAATTCATTTTTTGTTTTCTGTTGTTTTGCGCCTGTTCATTTTCATCCGCTCAAGAAAAAAAACCTAAGCCTTTTTCTGTGGATGTCAACTATTTCTATGGAAATATTTTAGAACACAGCCCGGACATTGCACATCTTATTACCGAGCATCCTCACGGGATTTTGCTATCCTATAACCGCAAAACCTTTGGAGAAAAAATTTGGGAGCGTTACTACAATTATCCCGACGTAGGCATTTCCTTGCTTTATCAAGACATGAAGAATCCGCATCTGGGAGAAAGCTATGGACTGTTTGCACATTTGGGATTTTATTTTCTCCAACGAAAACTTTTGCTTCGTATTGGCACAGGAATTTCCTACAACACAAATCCTTACGACCGAGACAAAAATTTCCGAAACAATGCGTATGGCACTCATCTGATGAACAATACTTTTTTGATGGTGAATTACAAACAGAAACTTTTTGACAATTTAGCGCTTCAAGCGGGAATCATTTTAATCCATTATTCAAACGGGAATTTCAAAGCGCCAAACACCAGCACCAACAGCTTTGCGCTCAATCTTGGGGTAGATTATTCCTTCCGTTCCGAAAATCAATCCAACTATATTCCCTTGGGCGAAAAAAAACCGTATTCCGAAACTTTTCATTACAATTTTGTGTTCCGTAGCGGGTTTCATTCCAGCGACGTGATTGGCTCCGGCGAATATCCTTTTTATATTTTTTCGGTCTACGCCGATAAACGAATCAGTCACAAAAGCACCTTGCAGGCGGGCGCGGAATTGTTTTTGTCAGAAATGTTGAAGGAATATATTTATTATAGATCTGTGGCCTATCCTGAGGAGCCGGTATCAGGTGATGAAGATTCCAAACGAGTGGGAGTTTTTGGAGGATATCAATTGAATGTCGGAAAAATAAAAGCCTATGCGAATTTGGGTTATTATATTTATTACCCCTACGATTTTGAAGGAAGGGTTTACAACCGACTTGGATTGAACTATTCGATAAACGAAGATTGGTTTGTGGGGGCTTCCGTGAAATCACATGCCGCAAAAGCCGAAGCCGCAGAGTTTTCGGTGGGTTATCGGTTGTGACTTTGCATCTCTGCGCTTTTGCGAGAAAAAAATATATCGATGAAAAAGATTGGCATTTTCTTTTTTTTAATACTTCTTTCGGCCTGCAATTCCGAGAATGCGCCCAATTGTTTTCAAAGCACCGGAAACCTGGTGGAGCGGGAATACGACTTACCTCCATTTTCTGAAATCATGGTTTATGAAGGGGTGAAATTATACCTTACTTATGACAGCACTCAAAACCTTATCGTAAAAACCGGGAAAAATCTTTTGGAAGAAGTTTCCCTCAAAGTTGAATCGAACAAGTTGATCATAAAAAACGAAAATAGTTGCAACATCCTCCGGGATTATGGAGAAGTTGAAGTTTTTGTGACCTCGCCAAACCTCACCCGTATTCAAAACGGCGGAAGTTTTACCATCAAAAGCACTACGGTTTTGCCTTATCCCAATTTGGAACTCGTCGCAGAAAACGACGGAAATGAAGGTCAATATCACACCGATGGCGTTTTCGACTTGAAATTGGATTGCGAAAACCTGAAAGTCGTTGCCAATGGTTTTTCGTATTTCAAACTATC
>CAYPGZ010000043.1:0-15837 GCA_964410335.1 uncultured Flavobacteriaceae bacterium
CCCACTTTTTTTGTAACTTTGCCAATCCTCAAAGTAAAACTAAAAAATGCAAAAGCAAGATCCATACAAGCCCACTCACAATATACGAATTGTAACCGCAGCTTCCCTTTTTGACGGGCATGATGCAGCCATTAATATCATGCGCAGAATCATTCAATCCACCGGCGTGGAAGTCATTCATTTGGGACATGACCGCAGTGTGGAGGAAGTGGTGAATACCGCTATCCAAGAAGATGCTAACGCCATTGCAATGACGTCTTATCAAGGGGGACACAATGAATATTTCAAATATATGTATGATTTGCTTCAGGAAAAAGGAGCAGGACATATTAAGATTTTTGCCGGCGGCGGGGGCGTCATCCTCCCCGAGGAGATTGAGGAATTGATGGAGTATGGCATCACCCGGATTTATTCTCCCGACGATGGCAGGGAAATGGGCTTGCAGGGAATGATAAACGACCTGGTGCAAAATTCGGATACTTCCCACGAACTGACGCTTCCGGAAGATTTCCAAATTAACGGACTCTCGGATAAGAAAGATATCAACACTATCGCCCGTTTAATAACCGTAGCCGAAAACGAACCGGAAAAGTTCAAAAATATTTTCGATAAAAAGACTACTCCCGTAAAAAATACACCAGTCCTGGGGATTACAGGTACCGGAGGATCCGGAAAGTCTTCTTTGGTGGATGAACTGGTGCGCAGGTTTTTAGTGGATTTCCCCGAAAAAACACTCGGAATTATCTCTGTTGACCCTTCAAAAAAGAAAACGGGGGGAGCGCTTTTGGGCGATCGTATCCGGATGAATTCCATCAACTCTCCACGGGTGTATATGCGTTCGTTGGCTACGCGCCAATCCAATCTGGCTTTATCCAAGTACGTTCAACAAGCCGTAGAAGTCCTGAAAGCCGCCCACTACGATTTAATTATTCTCGAAACTTCAGGAATTGGTCAGAGCGATACCGAAATCCTCGACCACAGTGATGTTTCCTTATATGTGATGACTCCTGAATTTGGAGCCTCCACCCAGTTGGAAAAAATCGATATGTTGGATTTCGCCGATTTGGTGGCTATCAATAAATTCGACAAACGCGGAGCGCAGGATGCCTTGCGCGATGTGAAAAAACAATATAAACGCAACCACGGCTTGTGGGATACCAAGCCTGAAGATCTACCGGTTTACGGCACCATCGCTTCCCAATTCAACGACCCGGGAATGAATAGATTATATAAGGAAATCATGCTGGTGTTGGAGAAAAAAACAGACTCAGGCTTAAAAAGCGATTATCATATCACAGACGAGATGTCGGAAAAAGTATTCGTCATCCCACCCAGTCGCACCCGATACCTCTCGGAAATTTCTGAGAACAACCGTGCCTATGACAACAAGGCTAAAAACCAGGTAGCAATCGCCCAAAAACTTTACGGAATCTTTAAAACTATCGAATCCGTAGGGAATGCTAAAAACCAGAGTCTCGAGACTGAACTGCTTTCCAAAAACGGAATCGATGAGGAGAAATTAAAAGACCTGGAAACCGACAAGAACCGGGATTTCCTTTCGCTTCTTAAAAAGGAATTCGACCGCGTGAAAATGGATTTGGATCCCTACAACTGGGAGGAAATCCTGAAATGGCAAGAAACGCTAAAACGCTATAAAGATCCGGTGTACACTTTTAAAGTACGCGACAAAGAAGTGAAAGTGGAAACCCATGTGGAATCCCTGTCGCATACGCAAATCCCAAAAGTAGCTTTACCAAAATATGAAGCCTGGGGCGATTTGTTGAAATGGTTGTTACAGGAAAATGTTCCCGGAAAATTCCCCTACACCTCGGGTTTATATCCTTTTAAACGACAAAACGAAGATCCCGCCAGGATGTTTGCCGGGGAAGGCGGCCCCGAACGCACAAACCGCCGTTTTCATTACGTGAGTCGCGGAATGCCCGCCAAACGGCTCTCCACCGCATTCGACTCGGTTACGCTGTATGGACGCGATCCCGATTTGCGCCCCGATATCTATGGAAAAATCGGAAATGCAGGGGTTTCTATTTGTTGCCTGGATGATGCCAAAAAACTTTATTCCGGCTTCGACCTTGCCGACCCCATGACTTCGGTAAGCATGACCATCAACGGTCCCGCCCCGATGTTGCTCGGCTTTTTTATGAATGCCGCAATCGATCAGCAATGCGAAAAATATATCATAGAAAACGGCCTCGAAAAAGAAGTCACTAAAAAAATCGAACAAATCTATAAGGAAAAAGGCACTGAGCGTCCTGCTTATCACGGGGACCTTCCCGAAGGAAATGACGGCCTGGGGCTGATGCTGCTCGGCGTGACCGGCGATCAGGTGCTGCCTGAGGAAGTGTATGAAGAAATAAAAAAGAAAACCCTTGCGCAAGTGCGCGGAACGGTGCAGGCGGATATCTTAAAAGAAGATCAGGCACAAAATACCTGTATTTTCTCCACTGAATTTGCCTTGCGTTTGATGGGCGATGTGCAGGAATATTTTATTCAAAATAAGGTAAGGAACTTCTATTCGGTATCCATCTCCGGGTATCACATTGCTGAAGCCGGTGCCAATCCCATCACCCAATTGGCTTTAACCCTTTCTAACGGGTTTACTTATGTGGAATATTACTTAAGCCGCGGGATGGACATCAACGAATTCGGTCCGAACCTCTCCTTCTTTTTCTCCAACGGTATCGATCCGGAATATGCGGTGATTGGCCGGGTGGCCAGAAGAATTTGGTCTAAGGCTTTAAAACACAAATACGGAGCAAATCCGCGAGCACAGATGTTGAAATATCACATCCAAACCTCGGGACGTTCTTTGCACGCGCAGGAAATTGATTTTAATGATATCCGTACGACCTTACAGGCTCTGTATGCCATTTACGACAATTGTAATTCCCTACACACCAATGCTTACGATGAGGCCATCACCACGCCCACCGAAGAATCCGTACGCCGCGCAATGGCTATCCAACTGATTATCAACAAAGAATTGGGACTGGCAAAAAATGAAAACCCCTTGCAAGGTTCCTTCATTATCGAAGAGTTAACCGACTTGGTGGAGGAAGCCGTTTTGTTGGAATTTGATCGCTTAACAGAACGTGGTGGGGTTTTGGGAGCCATGGAAACCATGTATCAACGCAGCCAAATCCAAGAGGAAAGCCTGTATTATGAAACCTTGAAACACAACGGCGAAATCCCCATCATCGGGGTAAATACTTTTTTAAGCAGTAAAGGCTCCAAAACCATTGTCCCGGGAGAAGTAATCCGGGCCACGGAAGAGGAGAAAAAAGCGCAGATAAAAACCCTGAAAAATCTTCATCAAACCTATGAAGATCGCGCAGAAGAGGGCTTGCGAAAAGTTCAGGAAACCGCTATTGAAAACCGGAATATTTTCGAAACCTTGATGGAGATCACCAAAGTCTGTTCGCTCGGACAAATCACCGAAGCGCTATTTGAAGTGGGAGGACAGTACAGAAGAAATATGTAGAGCAGCGACGGCCGGAAAGCAGACACGGCTCAGGATTTGTGTATAAAAAAATGGAAGAAAAGGAAATATATCGACATCGGGATTTGAATTGGTTGAGCTTCAACGAGCGGGTGCTGCAGGAAGCGGAAGATAAGCTCAATCCCCTGTATGAACGCCTGAAGTTTCTGGCGATTTTTTCTTCAAATCTGGACGAGTATTTTCGCGTGAGGCTTTCCCAATTGCGGCAAATAAAACATATCGATAAAAATCTCCGCAAGAAACTCATCCTCAAACCCACCCGACTCATCAAGCAAATCATTGCCCGTGTGAAGGAGCAACAGCTGCATTTCGGAAAAATATTTAAAGAAGAAATCATTCCCGAACTGGCTGAAAACCATATCCACCTCATCGACGAAACAAAATTCGATGCCGCGCAACAAGAGTTTGCCCGGGCTTTTTTTGAAAAACATATCCTCAAAAAACTCGATCCTCAAGAAGTGGATTTCTCGGAGAAAACGGAGTTATTTTTGGAGAATAATACCCTTTACTTTTTGGTGGATTTCAAAAACTCCGACAAAGCCGGTTTGGTGAATATTCCCATCGAAAACAAAAACAGGTTTGTGGTCTTCCCGCAAAAAGAAGAGGAACATTACATTGTTTTCCTGGAAGATGTCCTGCGTTCCCGCATGAAGGATGTTTTTCCCAACCGGGAAATTCAGGGGATTTTTGAGATTAAGCTTTCCCGCGATGCAGAGCTGTATCTCGATGACGAAACCGATATGATCCTCGCCGATAAAATTTATGCTTCGCTGGGGCAACGAAATATCGGGCAGCCCACTCGCTTGCTCTATGACGATGCGATGCCGGATACGCTGGTGAAAAAGCTTCGCAAAAAACTAAATCTCGGGAAAATAGATTTGATGCCCGGAGGAAAATATCACAATTTCAGTGATTTTTTTAGCTTTCCGGATCCCACGGACAACCCGGAATTGCATTACGAAGAAATGCCTCCCGTCCCCCATAAAGTCCTGGGAAAAACAAAGGACATTTTCCGGAGTATCGACGAAAAGGACCGGTTGGTTCATTATCCTTTTATGCCTTTTAGCCATGTCGAAGATTTTGTGAAACAAGCCGCAAACGACCCCAAAACCACGGCTATAAAAATTTCTTTTTACCGCATTGCGGAAGACTCCCCGCTTACCCGGCATTTATTGACCGCCCTGGAAAACGGAAAAGAAGTAGTGATTTTTGTGGAAGCCAAAGCCCGTTTCGATGAAAAAAACAATATCGAATGGGGAAGAAAATTCGAGAAAAAAGGCGCAAAAGTTATTTACAGCTATCCGAAGGTGAAAGTACATTCCAAAATCTTATTGGTTCAACGGGAAAAGGAAGGCAGCCTCCGAAATTATGCCTACATCGGCACGGGGAATTTTAACAGCGAAACTGCAAAAATCTATTGCGATCACGCGCTTTTTACCGCTGAGGAAAATATCGGAAAAGAACTGGCACGCGTTTTTGAGGTGTTGGAGGGAAAGATGATTATTCCGAGAACCAAGCATCTTTTGGTTTCGCCTTTCAATACCCGTAGGGAATTTGAAAAGCTTATCCGAAACGAGATGGAACACGCCAAAGCGGGAAAAAAAGCCAAGTTTGTCGTCAAGATGAACAGCAATGAAGACCGCGAAATGATCGATTTGGTTTATGAAGCCGGTCAAGCCGGAGTGGAAATTCGTATGTTGGTGCGCGGTTTCACTTCCATGCTTCCGGGCGTTGAGGGCTTGAGTGAGCATATCTATATGACCAGCATTGTGGACCGCTTTCTCGAACACGGCAGAATTTATCTTTTCCACAACGGCGGAGATGAAAAAATCTACATGGGAAGCGCCGACTGGATGAACAGAAATTTGGATCGAAGGATTGAGGTGCTCACCCCGATTTATGATAAGGATATCGCTGCAGAATTGAAGGATATTTTACACCTTCAACTCAATGACAATGTGAAAGCCAGAATTCAGGACGCCGAGGAAACCAATCAATATGTACGGGGCGGAAAAAAGAAAATCCGCTCACAGTACGCCATATATGAATACCTGAGAAAAAAACATAAATCAAGCTGACCCGCGCAACCTTTGTCAAGGGCTTGTATCTTTTAAAAAAAGCATCTCCCGGATTATGTATTATCTTTTAATTGGCATTTCGGCTATTGCCGTGTTATTGGCCGTAAATTTTCTGTTGTTGAAATATAGCTGCAACAAAGCCGATTCAGGAAAAAGACAGGTTCCCACCACGCCGAAAAAAAAATCCGCATTGGATTAAACAGCCTGTAAAACCGGGTTATAGCCGAAAAAATCACCAATCGATTTCCCTTTTTCCTTTTTCGCGTAAATAGGCATTTGCCTTTCCAAAGTGTTTATTTCCAAACCACAATCCCCGATTAGCACTCAATGGTGAAGGATGCCCGGATTCAAGCACCAAATGTTTTTGCCGGTCGATTCTTGCCCCTTTTTTCTTGGCATAACTTCCCCAAAGGAAAAACACCACATTTTCTTTTTTGTCGGATATTTTTTCGATAACCGCATCGGTGAAGGTTTCCCAACCTTTATTTTGATGACTTCCCGCTTGATTGGCGCGTACCGTCAGCGTGGCATTCAGCAGCAATACTCCTTGTTCCGCCCAGCGTTTCAGATTGCCATTGGGGGGAAAAGCTTTGCCCAAATCTTCTTCGATTTCCCGGAAAATATTGAGGAGAGAAGGCGGCATCGGCACATTTTCATTTACCGAAAAACACAAGCCGTGAGCCTGTCCCTGTCCGTGATAAGGATCTTGACCCAGGATAACCACTTCCACCTTATCGAACGGACAATATTCAAAAGCCGCAAATATGCTCTTCCCGGGAGGATAACAAGAATATCGATTGTATTCTTCCTTTACAAAATTTACCAGATTTTTAAAATAGGCTTTTTCAAACTCGTCGTGCAGCTCTTTTTTCCAACTCGCGTGGATATCGACTTCCATTAATCTTTTTTTTGGTGTGGCTAAGATAAGGTTTTTGTAATTTTGAACTTTAGCCCTAAGGAGTAAAACCCCGAAAATTCAAGTGAAAATAAAAGCTTCCCATGGAAGAAAACCTCAACAACCGGCTCGACCGACTGTCCGGCAAAAAGATTGTCTTATTTGACGGGGTGTGCAACCTGTGTAACAATACCGTGGTGCGGATCATCAAACACGACAAGAAAGACCTCTTTCGGTTTGCCTCTTTGCAGAGTGAAATCGGAAAGAAATTAACGGGAGAAAGAGGAATAGACACTTCCGAAATCGATTCGATTGTGCTCATCGATCCGGGGAATGCGTATTATATCAAATCTGATGCGGCCTTACAAATCGCCAAGGAACTTTCTTCCTATTCCTGGCTGCGGATTTTTCTGCCTTTACCGCGGGTTTTTCGGGATTTCTTTTATGATATCATCGCCAAAAACCGCTACAAATGGTTTGGAAAAAAAGAGGCATGCATGATTCCAAGTCCGGAATTAAAAAATAAATTCTTAGATACCTGAATTATTTTTTATAATTATCGTCCCAGTTTTTCTCTACGGGCATATCCCGTAATTTCCCCACGGATTTCCCTACCATCATCGAAACCGCAGCATCTCCGGTAACATTCACCGTGGTACGACACATATCCAACGGACGGTCTATGGCAAAAATCAAGGCCAATCCCGCTTCCGGAATTCCGGCTTGAGCCAAAACAATGACCAACATCACCATTCCCGCTCCGGGCACTGCAGCAGAGCCAATGGACGCCAAGGTTGCGGTCACAATAATCCCCAGTTGAGCAGCCAGGGATAATTCCATTCCAAAAGCTTGTGCGATAAAAACAGCGGCCACCGCTTGATAAAGACTCGTTCCGTCCATATTTATGGTAGCTCCGATGGGCAACACAAAACTTGCCGCTTCCCTTTCCACCCCGAGGTGTTCTTCCACCCGTTCCATAGTGACGGGCAAAGTAGCCGCACTGGAACTCGTAGAAAAAGCCAAGAGCTGTGCCGGAGAAATCCCTTTGAGAAAAAAAGAAGGCGTTTTTTTGGTGGTCAACCACACCAATAGTATATAAAAACAAATAACGAGGAGCAATCCCACAAGTACACTCAAAGCATACATTCCCAGAGCGGCAAACAAATCCGGCGTGGGAGCTTCAACGACCAGAGCCGCCAAAAGCGCAAAAACCCCATAAGGAGCTGCCAGCATAATCAGATCTATCATTTTGAGAATCACCTCATTAAAACCATCAAAAAAATCCTTTACGGGTTTTGCCGTTTTTTCGGGAATAAGGATAAGGCCTATTCCAAAAAATATAGCGAAGAAAATAACCTGGAGCATATTCGAATTGTTTGCGGAGGCTCCGATAATATTCTCCGGCACCAGATCTACCAAAGCTTGCAAGGGGCCTGCTTCTTTTTGACGTGCTGCATCCTGTCTTTTCATTTCGGCATCCCCACCATAACTTTCCACTAATTCCGTTCGGGTTTCTTCAGAAATTGTCTTTCCGGGTTGCACAAGGTTCACTACCATCAAACCAATGGAAACGGCAACTATAGTGGTAAAAACATATAAGGAAATTGTCCTGAGTCCCATTTTTGAAAGTTGGGAAATGTCTTTCAGGTCCGAAACTCCTTTGATAAGAGAACCCAAAATTAAAGGCACGGCAATGAGTTTCAGCGCATTGATAAAAATGGTGCCAAAAGGTTTTATCCAATCCTGAATAAATTCATTGCCCCAGGAAAAGTTGCTTAAAATCAAGGCAAATATCACCCCGAAGAGCATTCCCAGTAAAATTTGCCAGTGTAGTGCCGGTTTTTTCATAATTGTTTTTCGTCGCTTGGTTTTATGATTCGGTATTGTTTATTTTTTTCTCAACTTGAAATCCGCTAACACCATCGCCGCCATGGCCTCCACAATCGGGACGGCACGAGGCACCACACAGGGATCATGCCGACCTTTGCCCTCTACCTGCGTTTTTTCCCCTTTCCGGTCGATACTTTCCTGGGTTCTCATCAAGGTGGCTACGGGTTTGAAAGCCACTTTAAAATAAATATCCATCCCGTTTGAAATGCCGCCTTGAATTCCCCCACTGAAATTGGTTTTGGTCTTTCCGCCGGCTTCAAAAATATCGTTGTGCTCGCTTCCTTTCATGCGGGTTCCGGCAAATCCACTGCCGTATTCAAATCCTTTTACGGCATTGATGCTCAACATGGCTTTTCCGAGTTCGGCATGTAGTTTTTGAAAAACCGGCTCGCCCAATCCCATCGGGGGATCTTGGATTACGCATTCGATAGTGCCGCCCACGGTGTCGCCTTCTTTTCTTATTTTTTTGATATAGGTTTCCATCTCGGCAGCCACTTCAGGATCAGGACAACGCACGGGATTTTTTTCGATAAGAGAAAAATCCAGTTCGGTATATTTTCGGTTTAAATCGATTTTCCCCACGGAAGAAACAAACGCAGTAATTTTTATTTCAGAGAGAAGCTGTTTGGCTATTGCTCCGGCCACTACCCAGTTTGCCGTTTCGCGTGCGCTGGCTCTTCCTCCACCGCGATAATCGCGAAAACCATACTTTTTATCATACACAAAATCGGCATGACCGGGACGATAGGTTTCTTTTATATGCGCATAATCCGCAGATTTGTGGTCCCGGTTTTTTATTTGAAAACCAATGGGCGTGCCGGTGGTTGTACCTTCAAAAATCCCCGAAAGGAACTCCACTTCATCTGTTTCTTTTCGGGAAGTGGTGATTTTGGATTGACCGGGTTTTCGCCTGTCCAATTCGGCTTGAATAGCTTCAAAATCCAGTTTAACTCCTGCAGGACAGCCTTCGATAATCCCTCCTATTGCCGGGCCGTGGGATTCCCCAAAAGTGGTGAGCCTAAAAATGTTTCCAAAGGAGTTTCCCGACATGTTTTAAAGTTTGAGCAAATATAAGAAACTGTTTAAATTCTCTTATTTGATTCATCTATTAGAAACAAAACACCAGAAAATTTTCCCCGAAAAACCACTAGAAATTAATTGTTTTGTTGGTATAGATAATTTACTTTTAGCCCCCCAATCTAAAAAACAACAAAAATGATGAACTCAAAAATCCTGTCTGCAATTTTCGTAGCTGCACTTCTTGTGAGCTGCTCCTCTGATGATTCCGACAACCCGCCGGCACCAAATACCAATTATTTTCCGTTGAGTACGGGGAATTACTGGACTTACCAAAATCAACGTGAAGTAGAAGGAGAAACACCCACCCAAAATACCGAAACGCTCAGTGTGGAGGACGTTGAAGAAGTAAACGGCGAAAAACAGTACGATATGGAAAGCGATCAGCCGACAAATGGAGGAGTTGCCACCACGATTTTTGCCAATGGACGCCTCAGTAAAAACCAGGGGAAATTAAAATATAACGGAGAACTCGATTTTTATGTGGGGCAGTCCGGAATCGATACGATTTCCTTTCCGGTGAATAATGCCATTGTTTTTGACAGCAATGCCGGCATCAATGCCCAATTATTCAGTTTTTCCGATTCTTTCCAACAGGAAATCCCCGTAGATAATTTGACCATTCCGGTAACGATTAATTATACCGTTCGGACAAAAAACCTGGGGATTATCAATAGCCGTACGGTTAACGGAGTGGAATATGAAAATGTATTATCCTCCGAAGTGGTGATGGAACTGTCTGTGGTGGCTGAAATTGTTACTCCTTTTGGACAAATAGATGTAGATATTATGACCCCGCAAGAGGTTATGATTGCTACCAATTACTTTGCTGAAGGGGTAGGAATGGTAGAAAGCGATGTGTCTATCCACTACGAATTTGAAGATCTTACGGAATATGGATTTCCGAATGTTCCGCCGGTAGATATCCAATCCACTCAGGAAATTGACAGCTATGTGGTGGAAGAATAAATTATTCATCTTCCTCAACATAAAAAACCTTCCGCAGATTTACGGAAGGTTTTTTTTTATTTGAATCGAATCGTTTTTTTTAGTCTTACTCCATTAAATTGAAGTTGACAATCACATTAGCCGTAACTTCAATTTCTCCCGGGGCAATGCTTTGTTGAGAAACAGCATCAGCAGCAGCATTGAGTTGCTTGAATTCCATGGTGGCATAAGAAACCGGAATTCGCGGCATAGACAAATCGGTGATGGATTTTGCTTTCCCGATGGATTGCCCCAAAGCTTCCGCATATTGTTTAGCCTTTTCTTTGGCATCTTTAATCGCTTTCACACGAGCTTGAGCCTCGTATTTTTCTACTTCGGAAGATTCAAAATAAATATTGTTGATGCGGTTTACGCCCGAATTCATCAACCCGGTGATGATATTTTCATATTTACTCATATCCTCAATTTTCACCGAAATTCCCTGACTGGAAGAATAGGTATAGGTTTTTTGATTATACTGATATTCCTCATTCAGACGAATATATTGAGTTTGGATATTTTTCTCGGGAATGCCCGCATTTTTCAAAAACTTCAAGGTGGCATCCACGTCTTTTTGAGTGGCTTTCTGAATTTCTTTCACATAATCACCCTTGTGTTCAATAGCGATATTGATGTGGACGATATCCGGTTTCACATAGATCTTTCCTTCTCCGGAAACGCTCACCCCGGCAGGAATAGATTCCTGAGCATGCATCACAAACGGAAAAATCAATAAAAAAGCAATCAGCGAATTTTTTAGTGTTTTCATGGTATTCAATTTTATGAATTTGGATAATTTATCAATCAAGAAAGATACCAAAATAGAGCAGCCAAGGATTAACCGGACATAAAATTTATAGCTTCCCTGTTTTTTTCAGGACAAACAGAACCAAAATAGGAACCGCCAGGAGCACCACCATCAGCAGATTTGTTTGCAGCACTTCCGGAAGGAAAAGCATAGTTAAAAAATATCCCCCCATCGCTCCTCCAAAGTGGGCATCGTGACCAATATTGTCACGACGACTTTTCATGCCATAAATGGAATAGAGCAAATATCCGATTCCGAAAACATAGGCCGGAATAGGAATTAGAAAAAACAAGCCCAGCATCATGTCGGGGTATAGCAAAATTGCTGAATATAAAATCCCCATGACGGCACCACTGGCACCTACGGCAACATAATAAGGTTCGTCTTTGTGAAAATAGAGCGAAAGCAGATTTCCCAACAACAAACTCCCGATATAAATTACTAAAAAAGCCGGGGTTCCTACGGTATGTATCACCGGAGAAGCAAAAAAATAAAGGGTGAGCATGTTGACAAAAAGATGCATGCCGTCCACATGCAGAAAACCCGAGCTGAGCAAACGAATTTTTTCTCCGCGCTTGATGGCAGCTACCTCAAACTTGTACTTATTGAAAAAAGCTTGGTCGTTGAAAGCCTTGAAGGAGATAATCACATTTGTCGCAATGATGGCGATGGTGGCCAGGTTGATTCCCTGCATGGAGCGCTAATTTTGGACGGTCAAATATAGTATAATTGATTAAAAATAAACCGCTGATAACCCGAAGAATCCCATTTTCTTAAAGCTTGCTTTCCGGACAATTCGTATTAAATCAATTTATGGGAATGCCTATCTTTGTCGAAAATTCACGGATGCAGCGCCTGGTCTATTTGCTTTCCTTTCCCTTTTTGTGGCTTCTTTCCCGAATTCCTTTTTCCTTGCTTTATATTTTCTCGGATGTCGTGTGTTTTTTGGTATATCACGTGATTCGCTACCGGCGTTCCACGGTTCGCCACAACCTGAAATTGGTCTTTCCCGAAAAGGATAAAAAGGAATTGAAAAGAATTGAGCGCAAAGCCTATACCCATATGTGTGATATGTTTTTGGAAATGGGCAAAAGCATCAGCATCAGTAAGAAAGAACTCAAAAAACGGTTTGCCTTCACCAATATCGAGGAGATAAAAAAATTATTGGACGCCGAGAAAAGTGTGATTATGTTGAATGGACATTATGCCAGTTATGAATGGGCCAATGCACTTCAGTTTTACGATTTGGATTTTAAGGGATATGCGGTTTATAAAAAATTAAAAAATAAATATTTCGACAGGCTGGCCCACAGAATTCGCGGAAGATTTGGCGCAGAGCTTATCCGCAGCACCCAAGCCACCAAAAAAATTGCGAGCAATGAGCGCCAAGGAATTCGGGGGATTTATGCCTTTATTGCCGATCAGTCGCCGCGTTTGGATCGGGCGTGGTACTGGACTAAATTTATGGACGTAAAAGCCCCGGCATTCACCGGCGGGGAGGTGCTGGCAAAACGCCTGGATATGGCGGTGGTGTATTTACAAGTGGAAAAAATAAAGCGCGGCTATTATCACGCCACCTTTGAAGTTTTAGCCGAAAATGCTACGGATTACCCTGATTTTGAAATCACAGAAAAATTCCTGAGGAAACTCGAGCATCAAATCCATGAAAAACCCGAGCATTATCTCTGGACGCACAAACGCTGGAAACACAAGGACGTTGAGATTCCGGAGGATGCCGTAAGATCGGGAGTGTAATGTGGACAAACAGCCGAAAAGGTGATGACTTAAAGGAAAGAAAGAATTTCCTTTTTAAACCTTTGCCCGAGTTCATCAGCCTGAGTTTGGGATTTTGCTTCGGTGTAAATCCTGATAATAGGTTCGGTATTGGATTTTCTAAGATGAACCCAGTTTTCGGGAAAATCAATTTTTACGCCATCGATAGTACTGATTTCTTCGGAAGCATATTTCTCGGCGAGTTTTTCTAAAATAGAATCCACATTCAACCCGGGGGTGAGTTCTATTTTATCTTTGCTCATAAAATACGCCGGATATTCTTTTCTCAATTCAGAAACACGAATGTTTTTTTCGGCAAGATGAGTTAGAAACAAAGCGATTCCCACCAAACTATCCCGACCATAATGCAATTCCGGGAAAATAATTCCCCCGTTGCCTTCTCCTCCAATAATCGCTTGGGTTTGTTTCATTTTTTCTACGACATTCACTTCCCCCACGGCACTGGCAAAATATTCTCCCCCATGCTTTTCGGTCACGTCCCGTAAAGCCCGTGAGGAAGAGAGATTGCTGACACTATTCCCTTTTTGTTTTCCCAAAATATAATCGGCCACGGCCACCAGGGTATATTCCTCGCCAAACATATTTCCGTTTTCATCGATAAAAGCCAAGCGATCCACATCCGGATCGACAACTATGCCCATATCGGCATTTACTTTGGGCACTAAGTTGCGGATATCCCCCAAATGTTTCTCCAGCGGCTCCGGATTGTGAGGAAAATCACCTGTAGGTTCACAATATAATTTTTCCACATACACATCCAGTTTTTCGAGCAACCTCGGCACGGCAATCCCGCCGGTGGAGTTGACCGCATCCACTACTATTTTGAATTTTGCTTTTCTTATTTTTCTGACATCCACCAAATCCAGGGCAAGAATTTCCTCAATGTGCAAATCTATATAAGCCTTAT
Organism: uncultured Flavobacteriaceae bacterium; assembly: GCA_964410335.1. Classification (GTDB taxonomy): domain Bacteria; phylum Bacteroidota; class Bacteroidia; order Flavobacteriales; family Flavobacteriaceae; genus DASSWG01. The sequence continues at coordinate 13,954 of CAYPGZ010000043.1, forward strand.
TTTCAGTGATTTTCCCTAATTGATTTATTTCGGCAAAAGAAACGGCATCCTTTTCTGCTATTTCCAAAATTTCTGCCCCCGCTTGTGCATTCAGGAATTCTCCGTTTTTGTCAAGAAGTTTCAACGCATTCCACTCTTTCGGATTATGACTCGCCGTAAGAATAATCCCTCCATCGGCATGCTCCATGGGGACAGCCATTTCCACGGTGGGCGTGGTAGAAAGGCCGAGATTTATCACGTGAATTCCCATTCCCGTAAGGGTGTGCATAACCAATCCTTGAATCATTTCGCCGGAAATCCGGGCATCCCGACCGATGACCACTCGATAATTTTCTTTGTTCCGTTGTGCTTTTATCCACGTTCCATAGGCCGCGGCAAATTTTACGGTATCAATAGGAGTTAGATTTTCACCCACAGCACCTCCGATGGTGCCGCGAATTCCGGAAATGGATTTTATTAACATGCCAGGATTATTTTAGTTTTTTAAGATTATTTCAACGCGAGCAAAGATAAATATTTGAAGGGTTTTAAGCAGGATGCTTACTCGGAAAAGAATTGCATTCCATTTGTAGAAACTATCTTTGCATTATGATTTTTGAAGAAAACATCGTCGCCTTGGCCACCCCGCCGGGAACGGGAGCAATTGCCGTGATCCGCGTATCGGGACCGGATGCCTTGTCGATTGTAGAGAAGATTTTTAATCCAAAAGGAAAAAAAAATATAGCGGAAACCCCTTCTCACCACTTGATTTTTGGGGATATTATGGATGGTCAAAAATCCATTGACGAAGTATTATTATCCGTTTTTAAAGGAGAAAAATCCTACACCGGTGAAAATACGGTAGAAATTTCCTGTCACGGCAGCCCTTTTATTCAAGGTGAAATCATCCAATTATTGTTGAAAAAAGGCTGTCGTTTGGCAAAACCCGGAGAGTTTACTCAACGCGCATTTCTGAACGGAAAAATGGATTTAAGTCAAGCCGAGGCCGTTGCCGATTTGATCGCCGCCGACAGCGAGGCCGCCAAACAAACCGCTCTGAAACAACTGCGCGGCGGGTTTTCGCACGATTTGAAGGAATTGCGGGAACAACTTATCCATTTTGCGGCGCTCATCGAGTTGGAGCTCGACTTTTCGGAAGAGGATGTGGAATTTGCCGACCGGGAAAAATTCAAAAACCTTATCGAAAACCTACAAAACGAAACCCAAAAACTCCTGGATTCCTTTCAGCTGGGGAACGCCATCAAAAATGGTGTCCGGGTGGCGATCATCGGTGCGCCCAACGCGGGAAAAAGCACCTTGTTGAACGCCCTATTGAACGAAGAACGGGCTATTGTGAGCGACATTGCCGGCACCACACGCGATACCATCGAAGAAAGCCTGAATATTAATGGCGTATTGTTCCGCCTGATCGACACCGCCGGAATCCGCGAGCACAGCACCGATCAAATTGAAAACCTCGGTATCCTGCGAAGCAAAGAAAACGCCGAAAAAGCCGATATTATCTTGCATCTAATCGATGTTTCCGAAGGAATTCATGAAGAATTCGACTGGCTGAAAAAATGGAAGGAAAAAACCATTGTGGTTTACAACAAAACCGATATTAATTCAGAATTCAAAATTCAAAATTCAAAATTCAACATTGCTATTTCTGCTAAAAAGAAAACCGGCATTGAGGAACTCAAACAATTGATGTTCGAGCAAACGGTAGGCGACCGCATTTCACGGGAAAACACCATTGTGACCAATGCCCGCCACAAAGAAGCTTTACAAAACACTATGGAGAGTTTACAAAGCATTGAAAAAGGCATGGCTCAAAACCTAAGCGGAGATCTGCTGGCCGTGGATATTCGGCAAGCCCTACAACACCTTGGCAGTATCACCGGA
>CAYPGZ010000044.1:0-12129 GCA_964410335.1 uncultured Flavobacteriaceae bacterium
ATTATTGAGTGTTCTTTTGTAATATCCCGGAAAATACAGGTTATTATCAATTTATAATAAGAAAATTACGGGTGAATGGCAGGAATGTTTGGAAGTATAATTTTCATTTTTACTCACAGGATAAGGAAGAAATTGGGGGGGACGAGTAAGAGGATGTTGGGATCTGCTCTTTATTGTTGTAAGTTTGATTAAAAATCAGACTACGCAATCAAGGCTTCCTTTAGCTCGGAATTAAGCAATAGAACTCTTTTAAAAAAACAGGAAATTCAAGAGAAGAATAATTAGTTTTCCCCACTCCATTTATTCAAAAGGTATAAATAATCGATTTCCACGGCCGGTTCTTGCCGCTCTATAATCCCTTTACGGAAAGAACGCTGAAGAATATCTTCTATGAGAAAATCTTCTTCCACCGTGGCAGGAAGATATTCTTCTTTTAGTGAAATATTAAAAAGACTTGCAGTGGTATTATACCAAAATGCCCGCCATCCACTTTTCAATTCCCTGACCATATCATAAGTGGTGGTTCCGGTTTGCCGATAGATTAATTTCACCAAAATCTGTCCCTCGGTCTTGGTAAGCTTTTTCAATTCGGCGGTAAACTCGTCTTCAATATACCGCTGAATGATTCTTACATAGCGTCTTTTTGCGGCCTTACTATCCAATGTAGCCAGTCGGCGGTTCAGTTCGGTGAGGCGCTCCGCAGTCAACGTGGCATAAGGCCATACCTTGCGGGTTTTTCGTTGTAAAATCAAATACCGTTGGCGTTCAGCGGCATTATCAAATCGCAATTCCCCCAAAACTAAAACCTCTTCTAAATCAATGGTGCTCAGGGGAATTGAAGTGTCTTTAAGGGATTTAAATTCAGAAGTATTCGATTCTTCATCGATAGTATCCATGCCGTCTTGGAGAGGTGTCAATTTGAGAGAATCTCCCTCTTGTGAAAAAGCCGGAAAAGCCAAGAAGATACTGATATATACCCAAATTTTTTTCAAACTTGTTTTTTTAAATTGTAATCGAAAACCATTCCAAAAATTATAAACCTTACAATGTAGATTTTTCACGGATCCATTAATCTTTTAAACAAAAATCAAATCTTGCACTTGAGGGTATTGGAATCTACCCCCAACAGATTTTGTGGTTTAAAGGAGCAAATGTAAAAGTAACTTCTTAATTTCGCGGAAAATCTTCATTATAAAAATATGGCCAGTAAAAGCATTCTTACTAAAAAATCTCTTGATTTTCTCGAAAAATATCTGAACAATGCGTCTCCCACAGGATATGAAAGTGAGGGACAAAAAATCTGGATGGATTATTTGAAACCCTATGTGGATGAATTTATTACCGACACCTATGGAACGGCTGTGGGGGTGATTAACCCCGAGGCCGATTTTAAAGTTGTGATAGAAGGTCATGCCGATGAAATCTCTTGGTATGTCAACTATATCACCGATGATGGTCTGATTTACGTTATCCGAAACGGAGGCAGCGACCATCAAATTGCAGCTTCAAAGCGAGTAAATATCCATACCAAAAACGGCATTGTGAATGGCGTTTTTGGCTGGCCCGCAATCCATACGCGTCGTGATAAAGAAAAGGAACAATCGCCTCAATTGGATAATATTTGCATCGATGTAGGATGCGAAACCAAAGAGGAAGTAGAGAAACTCGGAGTACACGTGGGTTGTGTCATCACCTATCCCGACGAGTTTTTTGTGTTGAACAAAGATAAATTTGTTTGTCGCGCACTGGATAACAGAATGGGCGGTTTTATGATTGCCCAAGTGGCGCGCATGCTTAAAGAAAATAAGCAAAACCTTCCCTTTGGGCTGTATATCACCAACTCGGTGCAGGAAGAAATCGGTTTGCGCGGGGCAGAAATGATTGCCGAGCGCATCAAACCTAATGTGGCTATCGTCACAGATGTGACCCACGACACCACAACGCCTATGATAGAGAAAAAGAAAGAAGGCGATGTGAAAATTGGAAAAGGACCGGGAATTACTTACGCTCCTGCCGTTCAAAACAAATTGCGCGAATTGATTATTGAAACTGCCGAAGCCAATAAAATTCCTTTTCAACGTATGGCAGCCAGTCGTGCCACGGGAACTGACACCGATGCTTTTGCCTACAGCAACCAAGGCGTAGCCTCGGCTTTAATATCTTTGCCTTTGCGATATATGCACACCACCGTGGAAATGGTGCATCAGAATGATGTGGAAAATCTCATCAAATTGATTTACCACACCTTACTTCAAATCAAAGAAGGAGAAAATTTCAGTTATTTTGAAAAGTAAACCTTCCGAGTTTCAATAAGCTTATTAAAGTTTTGTAAAGAGAAATCCCGCCATGACGGGATTTTTCTATTTTTCGGGAAAAATCAATAGTGAAGGTATCCGCCCAAAAAATAATTGCTTCAAAAGAGGAAGGAAAAGCCCTTGCCGCACTTGCTCGACTTACCTATAGTACTGAAAAGCACATGTGCATCCACCGACATCGGCACGGGAGAGGTTTTTATTATTCCAAAAATGGAAAGAAAGTAAGCAACAAAAAGGTACTGGAGCGCATAAAAAAATTGGTTATTCCTCCGGCGTGGAATGAAGTGCAGATTTGCATTTCGGAAAAAGGTCATTTGCAAGCCACCGGAAAGGATACCAAGGATCGTAAGGTCTATCTTTATCATCCATTGTGGATGGAATTGCAAAATCAAACCAAGTTTTTTCGGATGGCGGCTTTTGGTGAAAAACTTCCCAAAATCAGGCGGCAAGTGGAAAAGGATTTGAATCTACGCGGAATGCCTCAACGCAAAGTTTTAGCTTTGGTGATACGCTTGATGGAAGAAACTCATATCCGAATCGGGAATCCCGAGTATGCCAGCGAAAACGGAAGTTTCGGGTTGACCACCCTGCGTTCCCGCCACCTGGAGTCGTCCAAAAATAAAATCACTTTTGAATTTATCGGTAAAAAAGGAAAACAACAGCGAGTGGACATTACGGATAAAAAACTGGTGAAACTCGTAAACCGCTGTGAGGAAATACCCGGCTGGGAAGTTTTTAAATATTTTGACGACACCCATGACAAACAAACAATCGACAGCGGGATGGTGAACAATTATATCCGGGAAATTGCCGGAGAAAATTTTTCTGCAAAGGATTTTCGCACCTGGTCCGGCTCTATACTTTTTTTTGAACACCTCCTGAAACTCGGTCCCGCAGAGAATGAAAAATTGAATCGAAAAAACATTAATGAAGCTGTGGAAGTGGCTGCCGAAGCCTTGGGAAATACAAAATCAGTCTGCGAAAATTATTATATCCATCCCGAAATTATCCGTAAATACGAAACCGGAGAACTCAAACAGGAGTTTCAAAAAGTGGCCAAAACCCGAGATAATAAATACATGTCAAAAACAGAAAAAGTGTTGTTAGCGATTTATCGGGATTTTGAAATAAAACTGGAAAAAACTAAGGCTTAATCGTACCCCATTCTTCTTCTGGCGCATAACTCAGCTTTTCTCCTTCAATATATAAAGGAGAAGAAATATTATTGGTAAAAAGTTTTCCGGTTCCCAAACCTTGAGGCATACTTGTTTTTTTTGTATATACCCACTGCGCAAGGGCATTCAGGCCGATGTTGCTCTCTAAAGCGCTGGTAGCCCACCACCCGATGTTGGTTTTTCGGGCTTCTGAAATCCATGCTTCGCTGCCGGAAAAACCTCCTACCAAAGCCGGTTTTAAGATGATATATTGCGGCATGATCGTCGTTAATAATTTTGCTTTATTTTCAAAAATTCCAATTAACTCCTCATCCAGGGCAATCGGCAATGGTGTTTTTTCGCATAAGTTTGCCATTTCTTCCCATTGCCCGGCTTTAATAGGTTGTTCGATGCTGTGCAAATCAAATTCACTCAACCGGTTCAGTTTTTCCAAGGCTTCTTGGGGTGAAAACGCTCCGTTGGCATCGACGCGAAGTTCCACTTCTTTTGCATTAAACTCGGAACGAATACTTTTCAAAAGTTCCAATTCGGTGTCAAAATCGAGGGCGCCAATTTTCAACTTGATGCAACCAAAACCCTGGTCGAGCTTTTCGGCAATCTGTTGTTTCATAAAGTTTTTTTCGCCCATCCAAATCAATCCGTTGATGACAATGGCGTCTTTTCCGCGGGTAAATTCCGAAGGAAACAATTCAAAAGCTTTTTCGGCTTCAAAAGAAAGAAAAGCCGTTTCTACTCCAAATTGAATCGAAGGAAATTCCTTCAACTCTTCCAAAAGCTTATCTTTTCCCAAAGTGATATTTTCACACACCCATTTCATTTTTTGTTCATAATCAATTCGATCATCCACACTCAACCCACGAAACAAAGCGCATTCACCGATTCCTATTTGTTCTCCTTCGATAATTTTCAGAAAAAAAGTTTGTTTGGTTTTCAATATTCCCCGGGAAGTGCCTCCGGGTCGTTTGAATTTTAAAATATAAGAAAAGTAAGTGGCCTTCATATTGTTAACTTAAAAATCATTCGTGCTGTTGAGATTTTTCAAAAATAAATCGCTTGAAGCAGAAACAGAATAGCCAGCAAAAAAGTGCTCAACGAAACCTTCTTCAATTCCGGATCCAAATCTTTGGGGACGGTGTTCTTATGCACGGTTTTTAGATGTAAAAACAAAGGGATAAATGCGAGTAAACAAATAAAATCAAACACGGAATTAAAGCTCAATAACAAGAAGAGGAGCATACATAGAAATGCAGTGATAATCAGCAGATAATGATAGTTTTTTGAAACTTCTCCTCCGAGTTTTACCACCAACGTGATTTTTCCGGAAGCGGCATCTCCTATTCTATCGCGCATGTTGTTGAGGTTCAACACGGCGGTGCTTAATAAACCTATGGCAATTGCAGGAAGAAAAACCGGCGAAATAAGGTTTTTGGCATATAAAAAATAAACCCCGACCACACTGACCAATCCAAAAAAAACAAATACAAAAACATCTCCAAAACCCCGATAGCCATAAGCCGATTTTCCCACGGTATATTTTATCGCTGCGGCAATGGCCAAAATCCCGAGAAGGAGAAAAAAGAGGGGCTCCCAAAAATTACTATCCCGATAATTATTTGTTCCGAAAGCCGCATGAATCAGCAAAATGGCAAAAATCATGGTAATTATTGAAGTGATAAGCATTCCGGTTTTCATTTCCTTTGCCGAAATCAATCCACTTTGAAGCGCGCGTAGAGGACCTGTACGCGAATCATTGTCTGTACCTTTGACTCCATCGCCGTAGTCATTGGCAAAATTGGAAAGTATTTGAAGTCCGAGTGTGGTGAAAAGTGCATAAATAAAAACTTCCCAATCAAAAATTTCTTTTGAGATTGCCACCCCGGAACCTACCAGAATACCGGAAATGGAAAGTGGCAAGGTTCGCAAGCGCGCAGCAGAAATCCAGGTTTTCAATTTCATCAGTTTACTCACTTATTTTTTTCATGCGAAGCCTTATGCTCCCCGGGTTTTAAGTCCTGAAAATCAATTCATCAATTTCACCAACAATTCTTTGAGTAAATCGGTTTGCGAAATATTTGTTGCGCCCACGCCTTTACTCATCGCATCGGCTTGGCGTAACAACGCAATATTTCGGCTGGCTTTTTTCATGGGAATATTTCTCGCAGCTCTTACATAATCCTTGACAAAATAAGGATTGATACCCAGCTTGGAAGCCACATTCCTTTCGGATTTATCATTCAACGCATGATATTGAAGGATTTTGGAAAAAAAACTATTTAGTAATGCCATGGTCATCACCATAGGATTATCCTTGGGATTCTGACCGAAATAATTCACAATGCGATGTGCTTTAACCACTTCGTTTCTTCCGATGGCATCCTGCAATTCAAAATTATTGAAATCCTTACTGATTCCGATGTTTTCTTCGATAGATTCCGGGGTGATTGGATTTCCCGGTTTAATAATCAAAGTGAGTTTTTCCAATTCCTTGTCGATTTTTCCAAGATCATTGCCCAAAAATTCTACTAACATCTGCGAAGCTTTGGGGGAAATGGAATAGCCCTTTTCTTTCAAGTTACTTTCAATCCAATTAGGCACTCTATCTTCATAAATAGATTTACTTTCAAAGACCACCCCATTCTTTTGCAAAACTTTGTAAAGTTTCTTCCGTTTGTCGAGTGTTTTATATTTATAACAAAACACCAGAACAGTCTCGGGTTGCGGATTTTCGGCATAACTCAACAGCTCTTCAATTTGCCGCGATAAACCTTGAGCTTCACGAACCAACACCAGTTGACGTTCTGCCATCATCGGATAGCGTTTTGCGGCTTCAATAATCTGACTGATTTCTACATCACGCCCATAAAAAATCTGCTGGTTGAAGCCCTTTTCCTCCTCCAACAACAAGTCTTGCTCAAAATTTCGAGCCAGTCGGTCGATAAAATAGGGCTCCTCCCCCATCAGAAAATAAATGGGCTTCGGGGTTTTGTTTCGAATGTCGGCAAGGATGGATTTCACTGTTTCCGTTTTGGATTATCAATTCATTTCTCTAATACTTTTCCCATTTCTCACGCCTATTTTTTCTACCTTCGCTTCCATGTATGAATTGAATTTTCCGCGATATAGCTTTCGCTTCAAAAATAGCGAAAATAAAACCTTTGTCTTGGACTTGCTACGGAAAAAATTTGTGCTGCTCTCTCCGGAAGAATGGGTTCGACAAAACGTAATTCAGTTTTTGATGACCGAAAAAAAATATCCGAAACACCTGCTGAATGCCGAAAAAAAACTGGTGATCAACGGACTTACAAAACGCTATGACCTCATTGCTTTTCATCCTACGGGAAAAGTAAATCTCATTGTGGAATGCAAATCGCCTACCATAAAAATCAATCAGGAAAGTTTTGATCAAATCGCTCGTTATAATTTGGTTGTAAATGCTGAATATCTGATGGTTACCAACGGACTGCAACACTATTATTGCCAGATGGATTATCCGAATAAGAAATACAAGTTTCTACCCGAATTGCCGGAATATGTCAGAAAATCCTGAACGGATTTCTCCGCGGGTTTTCTAAGAACAAAATACAATTGATGCGGAAAGCGAAATCGATTTTTTAAGCAAAATTTCAACTTGCACGCCGAAGTTGTTGGCTGAAATTGAGTTAAAAAACAAAACCCTGCATGATCGTGCAGGGCTTGCGCTTAGTGACCCGGGAAGGATTCGAACCCTCAACCCTCAGAGCCGAAATCTGATATTCTATCCAGTTGAACTACCGGGCCTTATTTATTTTTATCCCAATTTATTTTTCACAATACTCGAAATGGTTTTTCCATCGGCTTTTCCGGCAAGTTGCTTAGAAGCGATGCCCATAACTTTCCCCATGTCTTTCATGCCTTCCGCACCGGTTTGAGCAATAATTTTCTCTACTTCGGTTTCAATTTCTGCCTCACTCATTTGCTCCGGCAAAAAACTTTCGATTACTCTTGCTTGTGCCAACTCAGGAGCAGCCAAATCCTCACGACCTTGCTCTTGATATATGGCTGCACTGTCTTTGCGCTGCTTAACCAGTTTTTGCAAAAGCTTCAATTCATCGGCTTCGGAAAGCTCACTTTTTCGGCCGGTTTCGGTTTGTGCCAACAAAATGGCACTTTTGATAGCCCGCAAAGAAGCCAAAGCTTCGGTGTCCTTAGCCTTCATTGCTTCCTTCATTTTTGCCATTACTTCCTCTTGCAAAGCCATGTGCTGTTTTTTTTGGTTTGCAAAGATAGAAAAAAACTAACCAAATATCAGCCCCAGAAAAAAACAAAACACAGAAATTGTCACTGCTTTGTGTGTTTTACTCATCCTGAAAAAATGGAACCATGAACTCAAAAATCCAAAAATAAAAATGGCTAAAAAAATTTAAAATAACATCAGGCTAAAAACTAGAGCTTATGGGAGATTTCACGTACTTTTGTAGTATTCCATCATCAATGGAAAGCGACTCACTAAACTTTATATTCAATCTCCATAAAAAAATGACAAAAAAAACACGCATAGGAATTAATGGTTTCGGCAGAATTGGACGAAGCTTATTTCGGCTTTTGCTCGATCATCCCGAAATTGAAGTTGTTGCCCTAAACGATCTTGCCGAAGCCGGAATTTTATCTCATCTCCTGAAATATGATAGCATTCACGGCGTTTTGCCACGCGAAGTTTCTTCAAAAGATGGACAGATTCTCGTGGATGGTAAAGCTTTTGCATTAAGCAATAAAAAAGAACCCGCTGAAATCCCTTGGAAGAAACACGAGGTGGAAATTGTGGTGGATTGTTCCGGACAGTTCAAAACCAAAGATTTGTTGGAAGGTCACCTGAAAGCAGGTGCCCAAAAAGTGATTCTTTCCGTTCCTCCCAAAGACGATTCTTTAAAAACGGTCGTCCCGGGTGTAAACGAAGATATTTTGAACAGCGAGGACAAAATCGTTTCTAATGCTTCTTGCACCACAAATAATGCCGCCCCGATGATGAAGGTAATCTATGATACTATCGGGATAGAACAGGCCTACATCACCACCGTTCATTCCTATACTTCTGACCAGAGTCTGCACGATAAACCTCATCGTGATGCGAGACGTGCCCGGGCTGCGGCACAATCCATAATTCCCACCACTACCGGAGCTGCGAAAGCCCTGACCAAAATTTTTCGGGATCTGGGCGATGCCATTGGCGGATGCGGAATCCGTGTTCCCGTGCCAAATGGTTCTTTGACAGATATGACCCTTAATGTTAAAAGGCATACGAACATTGAAGAAATCAATAATTTATTCAAAACCGCTTCAGAAACTCACCTGAAAGGAATTTTGAGCTATACCGAAGATCCCATTGTCTCGGCAGACATAATAGGAAGTTCTTTTTCCTGTATTTTCGATGCGCAAATGACCTCGGTAATCGATGGTACTATGGTGAAACTCGTGGGTTGGTATGACAATGAATACGGATATTCCAACCGTTTAATCGATTTGATTTCATATGTTTCCAGGCTATGATTTTTCAATAAAATCTAAAACCTTATTTTCAAAAGCTTTCGCATTTTGAAGAAACTGCGTTTTGATGGGAAGAAAAAACAAGTGCTCTTCCGGTAGAAAATCCTTCAAGCGCATATAATCTTTTTCGGTGGTAAGCACGGGAGTTTTGTTTTTTATCTTTTCCAATTCCGAAACCGTGAAATGATGGTGGTCGGGAAAGGCCAAATGTTCAAAGTCGAGGTTTTTGCTTTTTAGATGCTCTACGAGTGGTTTTGGATTGGCAATGCCCGTAACCAAAGTGAAGTTTTCTATTGCTGAAATTATTGTTGCTTTTTTCTTGTTTCGAATTTCCTCCGAATAAGAAATACTCGAAAAAAACACGGATTGATGCGATTCCGGTTTTAAGCCATGTCGAATTTGATTCCTTTTTTCAATTGAAATATCCGGTGGACATTTGGTCACGACAATAATATCTGCACGTTTCGCTCCGCGTTTCGGTTCACGAAGATTTCCTGCAGGTAAGACTAGATCTTTATAAAAAGGGGCATTAAAAGTAGTCAACAAAATATTCAATCCCGCCTTTACCTTTCGATGTTGAAAAGCGTCATCCAGCAAAATTACTTCCGGAGGCACTTCCTGTTCCCGTAATTTTTGGATCCCGTGTTGGCGATTTTCGTCCACCGCCACTTGGGCTTGTGGATATTTCAGCTTGAATTGCAAAGGCTCATCCCCTACTTCTGCTGCGGTTTCCGAACCCGAAAGCAATTTGAAACCTTTGGTTTTTCGTTTATATCCCCGGCTCAAAACCGCCACGCGATATTTTTTTATCAATACCTCCAAAAGATATTCCACCATCGGAGATTTTCCTGTTCCCCCCAGGTTTAAATTTCCAATGCAAATCACCGAAAATGAATAGGTTTTTGATGAAAAAAATCCCTTATCGTACAACAGATTTCGAAGGGCAAGTATCCCGCCATAAATCACCGAAAAGGGAAAAAGTAATACGCGTAGAAATTTCATTTGGCTTCATTAACGGCAACGAAGGTAGGGCATATCCGCAATTTTTGAAACAACGAAAATAAAAATAAGGATTTTAAACTCTTTCGGGATGAGGCTAATTCAGTATATTTACGATTTGATAATTTTCCTTAATAAATATCATCTGAATTTTATAAAACATGATTATAAAGGAGGTAGCAGAACTATTAAACCACTGGGCACCTTTGAAATACGCCGAAGATTTTGACAACATCGGCTTATTGGTGGGAGACGAAAATGCCGAAGTCAAAAATATCTTAGTGGCATTGGATACGCTTGAAGAAGTGGTGGATGAAGCCATCAAAAAAAACTGCAACTTGATTGTGGGTTTTCATCCTATTGTGTTTTCAGGTTTAAAAAAAATCACCGGAAAAAATTATGTAGAGCGGAGCTTGATTAAAGCCATAAAAAACGATATCGCCATTTTTGCCATCCATACGGCATTGGACAATTCGCATTTAGGAGTAAACCGTATGATTTGTGATAAATTGGGGCTTTCCAATAAACAAATCCTAATTCCCAAAAGCAAGCAAATCAAAAAACTGGTGACTTACGTGCCAAAGAATGAAGCCGAAAAAGTTCGGGAAGCTCTTTTTGAAACCGGCGCGGGAAACATTGGCAATTATGACCATTGCAGCTTCAACAATGAGGGAGTGGGCACTTTCAGAGGAAATGAAGCTTCCAATCCGGTGGTGGGCGAAAAAGGAAAGACCCATGCCGAGCCGGAAACTCAATTGAATTTGACTTTCCCCGCTCATTTGGAAAGCAAAGTTCTGAAAACACTTTTCCAAAGCCATCCTTATGAAGAAGTGGCTTATGAAATTTATACCTTGGATAATTTCAATCAAAATTTGGGAATGGGAATGATAGGGGAATTTTCTGATTCTTTATCCGAACAAGATTTTCTGAAATTGCTGCAAAAGCAATTTCAAACCGGATTTATACGCCACTCGAGATTCATAAAAAAAGAGATTAAAAAAGTTGCTGTTTTAGGAGGAAGCGGAGCCTTTGCCATTCCGCATGCAATTGGAGCAAATGCCGATGCTTTTGTTACCGCAGACCTGAAGTATCACGATTTTTTCAAGGCTGAAAAGAAAATATTATTGGCTGATATCGGGCATTATGAAAGCGAGCAATACACAAAAAATCTTATCTATGATTTTCTTACGAAAAAATTATGTAATTTTGCACCCGCCCCGCTAAAAGGGGAGATTGTTCTATCCGAAATAAATACAAACCCGGTCCAATATTTCCACCATGGCTAAGAAAACGGCATCAGAAACCACCACTAAAAAAAGCGCTACCACAACCTCTTCCAAGGCCAAAAAGACAGAGGCCGCAAAAAAACCCGCTACAACGCATGCTCCAAATGCAATAAAAGAAACCACGATTGAAGAAAAACTACGCGCCCTTTACGATCTTCAACTTATCGACTCGCGTGTGGATGAAATCCGAAATATTCGTGGAGAATTGCCTTTGGAGGTAGAGGATTTGGAAGACGAAGTGGCCGGGCTCAACAAGCGAATTGAAAAGCTTGAAAGCGAATTGGAAAGTCTCGGCAATGAGATTAAAAACAAGAAAAACACTATTGAAGAAGCGCGAGCGGCGATGAAAAAATACGCAGAGCAACAAAAAAATGTACGAAACAACCGCGAGTATAACGCGCTTTCCAAAGAAATAGAATTCCAGGAATTGGAAATCGAGTTGGCTGAAAAAAACATCAAAGAATTTCACGCGCAAATCGAGCACAAAAATGAAGTCATCGACCAAACCAAAGAGCGGTTGGCTGAGCGTGAAAAACATTTAGGCCACAAAAAAAACGAACTCGATGCTATCCTCAAAGAAACCGAAGAAGAGGAAAAAGCATTGATGGAAAAATCCGATGAGTTCAAAGAAAAAATCGAAGAACGATTAGTGAAAGCTTATATGCGTATTCGCTCCAGTGTGAAAAACGGATTGGCTGTTGTGCCGATCGAGCGCGGTGCTTCGGGAGGTTCCTTTTTCACTATCCCACCTCAGGTACAGGTGGAAATCGGTGCCCGCAAAAAAATCATCACCGACGAGCACAGTGGAAGAATTTTGGTTGACGAAGACTTGGC
>CAYPGZ010000044.1:12229-15811 GCA_964410335.1 uncultured Flavobacteriaceae bacterium
GGGTTTTTATTTTAACAATGCTTTTATAATAAAGAAACTTATTTCCTTGTACTTTTAGGAGTTACAAACCAACTCCTTAAATACCATGAAAACCCCAATTTTTTTATTTTTTGTATTTTCTTTGATATTCAGCGGGTGTAAAGACGAACCTAAGCAAAAAACCGATGAAAATTCTTCTATCAGCGATAGCTTATCGGATACCACTCCCGATACCCTTTCCCCCACTTTTGATCCTTCGGAAAAACAAAACTCCGGAAAACCGAATAAAGCCGATATCCTTACGGGGATTTTTATACGAAGCAATAGCGAAAGTGGCTCCTGCGAATGCAACTGTGTGGAAGTGAATTTTACTCAACCCACCGAACTCTGTCTGGACAAAAAAACCGGTTTGTCGATTATGGTAAAATACAGACGTATGCCGGAGGGCACTTTGGGTATATATTTTGATACTCCAAAAAAAGAAGAAGGCATTGCGGATAAAAAAATCCCGTGGGACGATTTTGATAAAAATACCCCCATCGCTGTCATCACTTATTCCACCGATAATACCTTCGACCTAGACTGGGTTGGTTTTTATATTGAAGGCGAATTGGCCACGGATTATGCCATCTATGGAAAGAAAAACCTCGAAGGAAGCTATCGTAAACTTTAGATTTGATATTCTATCGTGAGTAAATAAATTAACCATGAAAACCTTGATAATCTTTCTCTTTTTCGGAACCTTAGTGGCTTGTGGAAACACAGAGCAACAGAAAAAGGTACTTCAAGATAAAGAAACCACTCTTAAAACCACCTCCTCCCACACCCCTGATTTTGAATGGGAAAATTTGGAGAAAGCCTATTTTGCAAGCGGATGTTTTTGGTGCGTGGAAGCCATATATGAAAGCGTTTTTGGAGTGAGAGATGCGGTGGCGGGATATTCCGGCGGACATACCAAAAACCCAACCTACACCTCCGTCAGCACCGGAAAAACCGGCCATGCCGAAAGTGTGATGGTGGTGTATGATCCCAACAAAATAAGTTTTGCTGAGTTGGTGGATGTCTATTTCAATTCTCAGGATGTTACGCAACAAAACGGTCAAGGACCGGATAGCGGCTCACAATATCGTTCGATTATTTTTTATCAAAATGAAGAAGAACGACAAGTTATCAAGCAGAAAATACACGCCTTGAGCCAACAATACAAACACCCCATAGCAGCTGAAGTTCTTGCTTTTGAAAAATTCTGGAAGGCCGAAGCCTATCATCAGGATTATAAAAAGAAAAATCCCAATAATCCGTATGTGCAAAATGTTTCGAACCCCCGCTTGAAAAGTTTTAAGAAAAAATCATCTCCCGAACTTTTGAAAGAAAACAAGGAGTAATTTTTTTCAGGGTTTCCATGGAATGCTTTTTGACCTAAAACCGGGATAAACTCCATGGGATTTTATCAAGGGTAATGCGTATTTTTGTAAAAAAAACAAACACCTCATGAGCCAAACCACTGACACTTTGCTTATGGTTCGTCCGGCCGCATTTCGGATGAATGAAGAAACGGCGGTAAACAATTATTTTCAAAAGGAAAATCAATGTGCGGGAGATAGTGTGAACGCCAAAGCACAGGAGGAATTTGATGCATTTGTGACCAAGCTTCGCGAAGCAGGAATCAAGGTAATTGTCGTGGAAGACAAAGCAGAAAATGACACTCCTGATTCCGTTTTTCCCAACAACTGGGTTTCTTTTCACACCGATGGGCGAATTGCTCTTTATCCCATGTTTGCAGAAAATCGGCGTCGCGAAAGGAATGAAGATGTTTTCTTGAAATTGGAAGAATCAGGATATAAAATTGATGAGTTTATAGACTATACTTCGGCTGAGGAAGAAAGTGTTTTCTTGGAAGGTACCGGCAGTTTGGTTTTAGATCGCCAAAACCGGAAAGCCTACTGTGCTTTATCGCCTCGTGCGGAAGAAGGTCTGGTAATCGAATTTTGTGAAGATTTTGAATATACGCCTGTGATTTTCAATGCTTATCAAGATGTGGATGGTGAACGAAAATTGATTTATCACACCAATGTATTGATGTGCATGGGCGAAAATTTTGCAGTGATTTGCTTGGACACCATCGATGATAAAGCAGAACGAAAAAATGTGATTGCCCATTTGAAGCAGGATAAGAAAGAAATCATAGAAATAACGGAAGAGCAAATGCATCAATTTGCCGGAAATATGCTTCAGGTGAAAAATACTTTTGGGAAGAGTTTAATCGTCATGAGCGACCGCGCCCGAAAAAGCCTTACCGAAAATCAAATCGAAAGACTCGAAAAACACGGAGAAATCCTGAGCAGCAGTTTGGAAATCATCGAAAATTGTGGTGGTGGAAGCGCGCGTTGTATGATGGCCGAGGTTTTTCTACAGCAATCATGAATTCATCAAAAGCCCGCAAGTAGGCTCAATTTAGTTTGGTATAGGTTTTGCAATTTTACCTTGCTTTTCAAATCCTGATTTTTTGAAATTCATAAAAGCCATCCGCAAACCATGGGTAAAATGGCCACTGATCGTCATAAGCGGTTTGTTGGTGTTTTCTGTGTTGTTTTATCTCAGTATTTATCTGGGTGCTTTTGGGGAAATTCCATCCAAAAAGCGACTCGCTTCCCTAAAACAAAGTCAAGCCACCGTGGTTGTCGGTCATCAAGGAAACCTAATCGGAAAATATTATTTCCTCGACAGGCAGTCGATTTCGTATGAAGATTTTCCTCAACATTTGATCGATGCGCTAATCGCCACGGAAGATGTTCGTTTTTTTGAACACGATGGGGTGGACAATGTCAGCTTGCTTCGGGTTTTTTTCAAAACAATATTGCTTTCGGATGAGTCGGCCGGCGGAGGCAGCACCATCACCCTGCAACTGGCAAAAAATCTGTTTGGAAGAAAAGATTATGGTTATGGCAGTATTGTTATCAATAAATTAAGAGAAAGTATTATCGCTGAACGGATTGAAGAGATTTACACTAAAGAAGAAATTCTGGAACTTTATTTCAATACAGTTCCCTTTAGTGGAAATACCTATGGCATTGAAAGTGCCTCAAGAAAATTTTTCAATATCCCCGCTAAAAAATTGTCGTTGGCACAAGCCGCCACTTTGGTGGGGACCTTGAAAGCCAACCACAGTTATGATCCAAAACTTTTTCCGGAAAACAGCATACGGCGGCGCAACACGGTACTGAACCAGATGATGAAATATGGATATATCAGCAAAGCCCGGGGAGAAATCACCAAGCAGCAACCCCTGGAGTTGGATTATCAATATTTTCATCACAATCGAGGAATTGCTCCTTATTTTCGGACAGCAGTAAAAAAACAAGCTTTAAAAATCCTTGAAGGAAAGAAAAATCCGGAAGGAATGGAATATAATATTTACACCGATGGATTAAAAATTTACACCACCCTTGATGCTAAAATGCAGGTTTTAGCCGAAAAGGCGATGCGGGAACACATGTCCAAATTGCAAATACAATTTGAAAATGCCTACGGAAAAAATGCTCCCTGGATAGTTAATGATAAAATCCTTGAAGATGCTCTCAAAAAGTCTGCACGCTATCGTGA
>CAYPGZ010000045.1:0-11978 GCA_964410335.1 uncultured Flavobacteriaceae bacterium
ATTCCTTCTTTGTCACGCAAACTTTGAATGTATCGAGCTTTTTGCATCTGAGCTCTTTTTGCAACGGAAGGCTTGACGTAGGCTTGTCGTGCGCGCAACTGACGCATGGTCTGCGTGCGGTCGAATTTGCGCTTAAAACGCTTTAGCGCCCTATCTATATTTTCTCCTTCTTTTACCGGTATAATCAACATAGCTTTTAACCTCCTTTCTTTTGGGATTTTGAAGGCGCAAATATAGAATAATTTCTTTTGTGAATGGAAGGGATTGAAAAATATTTTTTATGCCTTCGTAAATTCTAAAAACTCACCTCACAAAATTCTGATTTTGAAAGCAGTAGGACTCCGAAATCCTCAATAAAACTTTCTCTCTTACTCTCGGGGTTTATATTCTTTTTTATCAATTACAATTCTGGCTATAACTTCTTTCAGAATTTCCGAAGTGCCTCCTCCAATTGGTCCAAGACGACTATCGCGGAATAGACGAGCGAGAGGATAATCTTCCATATATCCATAACCGCCCAAAAATTGCAAACAATCATAAATTACTTCGTCGGCAATTTTGGTAGAAAGTAGTTTGGACATGCTGGCTTCTTTTACAACATATTGACCCTCATTCAAACGTTTCGCAACGGAATAATTGAATTCTTTACACATTTCGACCTCCGCAACCCTTTCTGCCACACGATGGCGCAAAGCTTGAAAACGATCGATAGTATTTCCAAATGCCTCCCTTTCCGACATATATTGCATAGTATAATCCAAGGCATATTCTGCTCGGGCATGTGCGTTTATGCCCATAATCAAACGTTCGAGGGCAAAATGTTGCATGATAAACGAAAACCCGTTATTTTCACCTCCCATCAGATTTTTTGCCGGAATTTCTACATTATCGAAAGCTATTTCTGCAGTATCCGAAGCCCGCCAACCGAGTTTGTTTAATTTGCTTGTGGAAATTCCGGGAGAGTCACTATCAATCACAAAAATACTAATGCCTTTGTTTCCTTTTTCGGGATCGGTTTTGGCGGCAACAACCATAAAATCCGAATAAACCCCATTGGTAATAAAAGTCTTGGATCCGTTAAGAATATATTTGTCCCCTTTCTTTTCTGCAATACTTCGCATTCCGGCAACATCCGAGCCGCCAAAGGGTTCGGAAATGCAAAGACAACCTATTTTTTCTCCGGAAATTCCCGCAGCGAGATATTTCTCTTTTATTTCTTCGCTTCCTTCTTTATTCAGGTGAGTCAAAGCCAAATAGGTGTGTGCCCACATGGCCGCGGCAAAACCTCCCGAATTTATTTTCTGAAGTTCCTCCAAAAAAATCACCGTATAAAACAAATCTAAATCTAATCCTCCATATTTCTCGGGATATTTCAAACCGAAATAGCCCATCTCGCCAAATTTCTCCCAGATGAAACGTTCAATTGTCCCGGTTTTTTCCCATTTTTCGATATGCGGCACCACCTCCTTTTGTAAAAATTCGCGGAAGCTCTTTCGGAATAGTTCGTGTTCTTCTGTGAAATATCTATTGTCCATTGAAATCTACGATTAACGATTGGAGATTAACGATTTAAGATGGAAATGGCAACCTCAGTTCCCAAATCTCGGAATCAATACGGATTTATTTTTTATAAAATCGGTTTAATCTGTATTTTAAAGGGTCAAATATAGCTTAATTCTTTCGATTTGAAAGGCAGGAAAACCCTCTATTTTCGCCAACTCTTCGAAGCTTTCAATCCCTTCATGCACAATTCGATAATCTCGTATTTTCCGTGCGAGTTCATAATCAAAATAAGGAATTTCTGAAAGCTCCACAAGACTTGCCGTATTGATATTCAGCTTTTTAACCAACGCAGTATCTTTCACGGCAAACTGATTCTTTATGCGTTGTTCTACCTCATAATCCAGTCCATAAATATCTTTAAGCTGAATATCACTGATAAATCCCCCAATTTTTGTTCGATATCTGATTATTCGTTGAGAAAGTTTATCGCCAATTCCGTTTATTTCCTTCAAGTCTTCCGCAGAAGCGGTATTCAAATCTTTTTTGAGGTGAAAGGGTAAACTTTTTTCGTCTTTATCTTTAGAGGAACTATATCTTCTATTTCCTTCAACAGACCGATTGGTCACCCATTCGGGAAATTTGAAATAAGGTGAAATCTTTTTCAATAAAGAATCCGAAACCTTTGTAACTTTTTGAAAATCCACTTTGGAATTAATCCATTTCCCTTGTGCACGAAAAGCGTGCAATCGGTCGATTTCTTCGGTGGACATCCCAAGTCGGTAACCTTTATAATCCGTAATAAAGTTGGGGTTAAAGGGATAAATTTCCGGTTGATTTTCTTTTTTATTGGCCAATTTCATCGAATCAATTTTCAATTGAAAATGACGGGTTTCCTCTTCTTGCTGTGGAGAAAGCAAGGGTTCTGATGGTTGAAAAGGAAAAAACCACAAGATGCCTAAAAGAATAAATATGATAATCAGTAATAAAAAAATCCCATTTCGTTGGCTCGGATTAAAAACGAAATGGGATTTAAAAGATTTCATAGTTTCTAATTCTTCTTTTCCGGCTCGGGTGTATGGAAGAGCTCTCCTTTTTTGAGTTTTCGCAAATATTCGTTCAGGTCTTTTTTCACTTCACCGGACATCAAATATAAACCAATTATATTGGGGAAGGACATTGCCAAGATCATCATATCAGAAAAGTCCAGCACAGCGCCCAGACTGATAGAAGCGCCCACAACTACAAAAAACAAGAAAATCACTTTGTATACAATTTCCGTGCGTTTGCTTTTTCCGAAAAGATAAGTCCAAGCCCGCATTCCATAATAAGACCACGAAATCATGGTGGAAAAAGCAAATAGAAAAACGGCCACAGCCAAGACATAAGGGAACCAGGAGATCACGCTCCCAAAGGCTTGAGAGGTAAGTTCAACACCACTTACCCCCGGCACTTCATGCATTCCCGTGAAAATTAGCACTAAGGCGGTAAGGGTACAAATAACCACCGTGTCCAAGAAAGGCTCCAGCAAAGAAACAAAACCTTCGGAAGGAGGATTATTGGTCTTCGCGGCACTGTGAGCAATTGCTGCAGATCCCACCCCGGCTTCATTAGAAAAAGCAGCTCGTTGGAAACCGACAATCAATACACCAATCACTCCTCCTTTTAGTGCTGTAGCTTCAAAAGCTCCATTGATAATAGCTGAAAAGGCAGGTACAATGTTTTCAATATTAAAAAAGATTACCGTCAGCGAGCCTAAAAAATAAAGAAGCGCCATCATGGGCACCAATTTGTCTGTCACTTTTGCGATGCTTTTAATTCCGCCAACAATAACCACACTTACCAACAACATAATAATTACCCCAAACCAGAAACCATTTCCTTCCATTGCAGGAAATTGTGTTGCGAGTACTTTAAAAGCTTGGTTTGCTTGGAACATATTTCCTCCTCCAAATGAAGCGAGTACCGCAAGGAGGGCGAATAACATGGCGAGAACTTTACCCAATCCGTAAAGATTTCGTTTTTCCAAACCATATCGGAGATAGCTCATAGGCCCCCCAAAAATTCTTCCATCTTCACTGATGCTACGGTACTTAACACCCAACGTACATTCCACAAATTTGGAAGACATTCCCAACAAACCTGCGAGGATCATCCAAAATGTTGCCCCTGCACCTCCAACGGAAATTGCAACGGCAACTCCGGCAATATTTCCCAACCCAACTGTTCCAGAAACTGCTGTGGCCAAGGCCTGAAAATGGGTGACCTCCCCAGGAGCATTAGGATCGTCATATTTTCCTTTTGCCAAATCGATGGCATGTTTAAATCCGCGAATATTAATGAACCCCATTCGGAAAGTAAAAAAAGTCGCTCCGAGAATAAGCCACACTACAATAAAGGGAATTCCACTGGTCTGGACATCACCATTGGGATGTTTCAACGGAATTGGTTCATCATATTTTATTGAAGCAACATATTGGGAGCCTTCCTCGATCAGATGTATGGTATTCTGAGGATTAAAAAACACTTGGCCTTCTTCCACATTATGTTGTAAAATTCCATTTGTTGAAGCATACATGGGCACATCACCACCGGGCTCCATAGAAATCACTGCAATTTGATCTCCCTTTTGCACATGTACACCTTCGGCTATTGTCCATTCCTTTAATCGGAAAACCTTATCTGTGGTAGCTGTCCAACCCGGTGCAGCTTCAAAACTATTTTCGGCATACACCACCGGATCGTGTATTCCCAAGGCCGCAAAAGGATCCCAAAAAAGCACCTCCCCCATAGTGTTCACAATGGGCGTAAAAATTCCGTTGAAATGTTCGGTAATACTTTCTGCCTTTACCTTAAAAGCACGGGTAACAGAATTTCCGGCGCCGTCCGTAATAATTACTTGATAAGGTACGCCTTCGGTAAGATTGACTGCCGTATTGGATTTCAAAGAAGTCGATTGATTCGACCATTTATATGTGTAAGGCGGCTGTCCCCCGATAACCTCCAATTTAATAAAACCATCATTAATCACATTAGACAGGTTTCCGATTTCAGCTTTTACGCTAAAGGACTCCGTTTGAATCTGAGCGGTATCAGTTGTTGAGTTCGTCTGTTTTTCATTACCCTTTGCTACCAAAGCAGTTAGCAGTAATAAAAAAAGGAATCGCTTCTTCATGAAAGATATTTTAGTGATTTTTTTAATCGAAAATTAGAAAACGGACGGCAATATCTTAAAAAAAACCCAATGCACAATGGAATTAGTTTTTTTTCTTTCCTTAAACCGAAAGTATTACAAGGGGGAAAATGCGAGTGATCTATTTCTTTTTTTTAGCAAATAAAAAAAATAATTCTTTCACATATCAAATACAGAGCTTCTTTTTGTCCGTACTAAATCTTTTAATTTCAATAAAAAAGCTAAAGTGAGGTATAGCGCAAAACCAACTCCCAGTGTGGCAAAGGAAACATAAATGAAAAAAAGACGTATGCTTCGGGCTTTGATTCCCAACCGATCACCGAGCCGGGAGCTTACATAAAATCCGTTGCGCTCAAAAAAATATCGGATGTTATAGATGATTTTCATGAAACAAAATGGTGAGAGGATTTAAACTAATTTTAGGACTAATTTTTCAACAGCTTTATTCCCAAGCCGCAATGTAAACAACGGTTTTGTTCGCAATAATATTTTTTTAGTTGTAATAAAGCTTGTGAATCCAATGCGTTTTGTGCCGTTTTTTTTCTGAGGGATTCAAATTTGGAAACAATACTGTTCTTTTCGGATTCGATTTTGCGCATCAGAGCAAAAATCTTTTCCGGATCGAGGCTTCCCGTAAAGCGTTCATAGCAAAAAATCAAAGGAACAACGGTGTTGATGATGAGTAGATCCACAAAACCGGGAGTGAGTTTTTTTGCTCTTTTTCTGCTTTCCTTTTCAAAGGTATAATGGGATTGCCAAAAATCCGAAACATCGGTCTGAAAAATATTTCGCAAGCTTTTGATGGTCTTGGTTCTAATGATCTTCGAAAATAATTGTTTATGTGAAGCATAGAGTCCCGCAAGTTGAGCCAGTCGGATATTGGGAAAATTATCAGGGCGTAACCGAAAATATTTCACCGGTAACACATTCTTATTATCTAATTTGAATTTGTTTTTTTGGTAAGCGTATTCCTTGCTCAATTTCTGAAAATAAGGCTCCTGAATATTTCCCGAAAGCAGTCCGGCTTGTCCAAAAAAAAGTGCTTCCAATTGTTCACGATTATGCGCCATTTTTCTGACTACCGAAAAAGGGATACTTTCTGCAATCGATAAAAAAGCCTCCCCATTTACGTTCAATCCAAAATTTTTGGTCATCATCCTGAAAAGCACCGATTCCCAATCATTATTGGATTTTTCGAGCAGGTTCAACACCTTTTCGGATTTCTCAGCAAGACGTTCCAGAAATATGCGCTCCAGCCAGTTATCAACCGTAAAATCATCAAAACCGGAAAAATCATTTTCGCAATTTATCCATTTCTTACTTGGGTTTTCCAACAATTTTTGGTAATTGTCCAAGGTGTTTTTTTCGGTGAGTTTTTTGAGTTCCAAGGTAGGAATAGGACTGTTGTTTTTCCGATAAACTTCCACATCATTTTCCCAGACTACATGCAAAATCACATTATCATAAGCCGGATCGGTTTCGTGTTGATGAAAATACCAGTCGGAAGATCGAAGGTGGATTTCCACATTGCCGGCCCAAAGTTGTTCTCCGATTTTCACTTTGGCATTAAAAAAATCAGGACCGGATTGGTTTTGGTTATGTTTTCCCGTGTCGATTAAAACCAGATTTTTTCCATCGACAGCTTGGGCTTTTTGCCAATGAAATTTCTTGTATTTCCACAGATAATGTAGGAAATCTTCACGCATGTTTGATATTTTGACCCCCTTGTGCAACAGGGATATTTAAGGCAGTTTTGCCTCGACTTCGCTCAGGATTTTTTCCGTCCAAAGTCTATACATTTCTCCACTAGGATGGAGTTTGTCTGCTGTCAGCATGTTCGGATTGTTTTCCGCTTTTAATGAAATTGGAGTAATATCATAAAAAGCGAGTCCCAGGTTTTGGGAAATTTCTTTACAAATCCTATTGTAATTTCTAATTTCGCCCGAAATATCCCAATCCTCGGTTTTTTCTTTCCCAAAAGGAGTTACGCTATAATCAGGAATGCTCAACACAAACACTCCTTTTTCTCTTTGCGAACAATGCTCAATTGCTTTTTGTAGAATCTTGAGCAAATCCTCCTTGTAGATAGAGATATCTTTTTTTTGATATTGATTATTCACTCCGATAAGCACCGAAACCAAATCAAATTTTTCATTATTATCCAATTTTTTTGCCATTGCCTCCAGTAAATCCTGGGTGGTCCATCCGGTCACGGCAATAATTTTTGGTTTTTCGAGTGTATGTCCGCGGCTGTTCAATTCAGTTGTCAACCGGATTGGCCAAGTTTGTTCTTCGGTCACCTGTTCACCGATGGTGTAAGAATCGCCCAGGGCCAAATAAGTGATGCTCTCTTTATTTTGCATATTTTGTGAGCCACATCCGATTAATATCAAGAAAAAAAAGACCGGAATCAGAAACCGGAAACTTTCATTGAAGACTTTCCTGAAAGAAAATAAGCCTCGTCGAATGGTTTTTTTTACATTCAAGGATATTTAAACGGAGATTTTTTCGATAAAAATTTATTTAAGAATCGAATTCATCAATGCTATTCAATTGAACAGCAAGGTACAAAAAAATATTTCATTACAAAAAACCCATTTTTTTCATCCATTCATCATTATAGATTTTGCCCACATACCGACTTCCGTGGTCATGGAAGAGCACCACAACCACATCTTCTTTTTTGAAATGTTCTTTTAATTGAAGTACTCCTTTGATGGCTGCTCCTGCTGAATTTCCCAAAAACATGCCTTCTTCCAAGGCCAATCTTCGTGTGAAAACCGCTGCGTCTTTATCGGTAACTTTTGTAAATCCATCGATGATATCAAAATCTACATTTTTGGGAAGGATGTCTTCACCTATTCCCTCGGTAGTGTATGGATAAATCTCATTTTCATCAAACTCGCCGGTTTCGTGATATTTCTTAAAAACCGAACCATACGTGTCCACACCCCATATTTTTATATTCGGGTTTTTCTCCTTGAGGAATTTTCCTACTCCGGAAATCGTTCCCCCGGTACCGACGCCCACAACAAAATGGGTGACTTTCCCATCGGTTTGCTTCCAAATTTCAGGTCCTGTGGATTCGTAATGCGCTTTTGAATTGGACAAATTATCATATTGATTGACATACCAAGAATTTGGCGTTTCCTCTGCTAATCTAGCTGCCGTGGAATAATAAGACCGTGGATCATCCGGAGCAACGTCGGTTGGACAAACATGCACTTCGCAACCGACAGCTTTGAGGATATCGATTTTTTCTTTGCTTTGTTTGTCCGCAATCACACAAACCATTTTATATCCTCTGATGATGGCCACCAATGCCAACCCCATTCCGGTATTTCCCGAAGTTCCTTCGATGATGGTTCCGCCGGGTTTGAGTTTCCCTTGTTCTTCGGCATCTTCAATCATTTTTAAGGCCATCCGGTCTTTTACCGAATTTCCGGGATTGAAAGTTTCATATTTTGCCAAAACCAAAGCATCGATTTCCGCAGTCAATTTGTTGATTTTTACCAAAGGAGTGTGACCGATGGTTTCCAATATATTTTTAGCGTATTCCAAAATTTAAAATTCAAGATTCAAAAACTATTTTCTCACCCGGCTTTCTAGTCGTCAAATTTCTCCATCACTTCTTCGCTGATTCCCATATTGGAAAATCCTCCATCGTGATAAAGGTTTTGGAGGGTGACTTTTTTGGTCAAATCAGAAAAAAGACTAACGGTATAGTTAGCACAATCATCGGCAGTAGCATTTCCCAATGGCGACATTTTGTCGGCATAGGCAATAAATCCACTAAATCCTTTTACGCCTTGTCCGGCCGTGGTTGGTGTGGGAGATTGTGAGATGGTGTTTACACGTACTTTTTTATCCTTTCCAAAGAAATAGCCAAAACTTCTCGCAATGGATTCGAGGTAGGCTTTGTTGTCTGCCATATCATTATAATCGGGAAAAACGCGCTGTGCTGCCATATAAGTCAATGCAACAATGCTTCCCCACTCGTTCATGGCGTCTTTTTTGTAGAGTACCTGCATGGTTTTATGAAAAGAAACTGCGGAAACATCCCAACCTTTTTCGGTAAAATCATAGTTCATGTCGGTATAGTGATTTCCTTTGCGTACGTTTACGGACATCCCGATGGAGTGCAAAATAAAATCCAGTTTTCCACCCAATATTTCCGTGGCTTTTTCCACCAGATTTTCCAAGTCCTCCACTTTTGTGGCATCGGCGGGAATGATTTCGGCACCGGTTTTTTCAGCCAAATCTTTTATTTTTCCCATCCGCATGGCAATAGGCGCATTGGTCAAAACGAATTTTCCGCCTTCTTCATGAACGCGTTCAGCGGTTTTCCAGGCAATGGAATTTTCATCGAGGGCACCGAAAATAATTCCTCTTTTTCCTTTGAGTAAATTGTACATAGAGATATGAGATTTGAGATAGTATTGAGGGCAAAGATAGGGAATTTAGGGGCAGTGTTCAGTCGAAACTAATATGTTAGGTTTGGTTTGGTTTAGCCCAATAATGCTTTTGCATGCGCTTCGGCGGATTCTCGATTTTCCTTCCCGCCCAGCATGGCCGAGAGTTCAGCGATGCGTTCTCCCTGATTCAATTTTATGATTTTTGTTCGTGTAACCTTCTCTTCCGTTTCTTTGTAAACCTTAAAATGTTGTTTGCCTTTTGCTGCTATTTGTGGCAAATGTGTAATGGAGATCACCTGCATATTTTCGCCCATGGAAGCCATGATATCCCCCATTTTTTGGGCAATTTCACCCGAAACTCCGGTGTCAATTTCATCAAAAATAATCGTAGGCAGTTTGCTGTATTGTGCCAAAATACTTTTGATAGCCAGCGTAATTCGAGAAAGCTCTCCTCCGGAAGCTGTTTTTTTCAAAACCTTGAATTCACTGCCCTTATTTGCCGAAAAAAGCCAGTTCATCTCGTCCATTCCGCGAGAATAAAAATGTTTTTCCTGTTTCAATTCGATTTTTAAACGGGAATCGGACATCCCTAATTCTGAAAGGATTTTTTCCACCGAAGAAACAAATCCGGGAATTGCCGACTTTCTGCTCTCGTGAAGTTGAATCGCTGCTTCTTTTGTTGTGCTTTCAACAACAGAAAGCTCTTTTTCCAGCTTTGCAAGGCTTTCCTCAGCACTTTCGGTAACAGCCACTTTTTCAGATAAATTTTCTCGAATCAAAATCAGTTCCTCCACCGAAGAAACCTCGTGTTTTTTTTGAAGAGTGTACAGCACCTGCAAGCGGTCGTTGGTGAATTGTAAGGTTTCCGGATCGTCTTCAAGTTTTTCCAACTCGTTTTCCATTTCATTGGCGACATCCTCCAGCTCCAGTCGAGCACTGTTCAACCTTTCTTTCAAAGATTTATATGCAGCAGAAAAACCTTCTATATCGGATAAACGATTATGTGTTTCACGCAAAATTTCTAATCCGCCCAGTTCTTCCTGTCGTAAACGTTCTGAAGCTTCACCCAATTTTTCTTTGATGGTTTCCACATTGGCCAGCCGTTCGTATTGTTCTTCCAGCTCTTCCTGCATTCCCGATCTCAAATCGGCATCTTGAAGTTCTTTTAATAAAAACTGGTTGTAATCATAAGCCGCATCGGCTTCTTTTTGTTCGGCTTTCAGTTTTTCCAAATCCCCTTTTAACTTCAAAAAAAGAGCATGATTTTCTCGGTAGTTTTTCAATAAGGAATGATTTCCCGCAAGAGCATCAATTATTTTAAATTGATAATCCGGGTTGCCCACCGAAAGAGTTTCGTGTTGACTGTGAATATCGATTAATCGGTTTCCAAAATTTTCCAATACGGACAACTTCACCGGGGTGTCGTTGATAAACGCGCGCGATTTCCCCGAAGGAAGGATTTCACGGCGGACAATGCTCCGTTCTTCATAATCCAAATCCTGTTCCACAAAAAATCCTTCAAAACCATAATCCGCAATGGCAAAAATCCCTTCTACCACGCATTTTTGTTCAGGATTTTTCACGCTGGATAAATCTGCACGTTTTCCCAACAACAAGGACAAGGCTCCCAGTAAAATCGATTTTCCCGCTCCTGTTTCGCCCGTAATGGTGGTGAAGCCATCGTCGAGTTGCAATTGGAGATTGTCGATGAGGGCAAAGTTCTTTATTTGTAAATTGATTAGCACGTATTATAGCGGATTAGGCGGATTTATTGCGAAGATACAATTGAATTTTTAAAAAATAATTTTCCTTTTCAATCATCTGTGCTGTGAATATCCCCGCCATTTTTCAATACATAGCTGCATATCTTCCGGCAAGGGCGAATCGAACGCGAGCCATTCGCCGGAAACGGGATGCTCAAAACCCAGGGTTTTTGCGTGCAAAGCCTGCCGGGGAAGAATTTTAAAACAATTTTCGACAAACTGTTTGTATTTGGTGAAAGTTGTTCCCTTCAAAATCCGGTCGCCGCCATAGCGTTCGTCATTGAAAAGTGTGTGCCCGATATGCTTCATATGCACACGGATTTGGTGTGTGCGCCCGGTTTCCAACTTGCAGGAAACCAAGGTCACATAGCCCAAACGTTCCAAGACTTTGTAATGTGTAAGGGCAGGTTTGCTTCGCTCTCCGGCTTCGTCGTCCTCGAAAACCATATTTTGTAAACGATTTTTGGGATGACGTCCAATATTTCCTTCGATTGTGCCTTCATCATTTTCTAGGTTTCCCCATACTAAGGCTACATATTCTCGTTGGCTGGTTTTTTCAAAAAACTGTTTTGCCAGATGAGACATCGCGTGTTCGGTTTTTGCGATTACCAACAACCCACTTGTGTCTTTGTCGATGCGATGTACCAATCCGGGGCGTCCACTGGAATTGTTGGGTAAAACAGACGCTTCGGAAGTAGTATTTTCAAAATGATAAATCAAAGCATTGACCAAGGTTCCGGAATAATTTCCGTGTCCGGGATGCACCACCATTCCGGCAGGTTTGTTGACCACTAAAAGGCTTTCATCCTCAAAAACAATATCTAAAGGAATATTTTCAGGAGTGAGCAAAAATTCGTGAGGCGGATGCTCGAATAGGACTTTAACCTGATCATTTGCTTTTACGCGATGGTTTTGTTTTACCTGCACTCCATTCACATAAATATTTCCGTTTTTTGCTGCCTGTTGAATTTTATTTCGTGTGGCATTTTCAATAAAATTCATCAAAAATTTATCCACTCTTAGGGGTTCCTGTCCTTTTCCGGCAACAAAGGAGTAATGTTCGTATAAATCATCACTGCCTTCAAAATTTTCTTCTTCCTTTTTCAC
>CAYPGZ010000045.1:12078-15493 GCA_964410335.1 uncultured Flavobacteriaceae bacterium
GGATTGAAGTTTGCTGAATCAATTACCTCATAACGCAAATTAAGGGCGTTCAGTTTTTCCTCTACTTCGTCAAGTTCCAAACGGGTTAAATCCGGAACATCGATCAGTTCATCGTGATGGGTATAGCTGTCCAGCCATTGAAAAGCTACAAAAACCAATATCACAAACACAACAGCAGCTATGGCCAGTTGAATTAAAAAGGTCTTACTGAAAATAAATCGGAATATGCTCATGGGAAATATGAGTTCAGGGTTATGGGTTTTTTAAACGTCCCAATCGAGCAAAGATATAAAATTCAAGTTTTGTTTTTTGTGGGATTCGGGAATATCGGTAATTTTACATGCTTAGTTCCCAACTTTGGGAAAATCATATAAAAATATGAAAAATAATTCCATCAAGGAAACACCTGCCTCTAGAAAGAAAATTGCTATCGTAATGGGAGGTTATTCCAGTGAATATGAAATCTCGGTTCAAAGTGGAAATCTGGTTTACCGGCATCTGGACAAAAATAAATACACGCTTTATCGGGTACTTATTTTGAAAGATCGATGGGTGGCTTTGGATGAAAACCAAACGGAGTATCCCATTAATAAAGCCGATTTTTCGACTAATATAGCCGGAGAGAAAATTAATTTCGATTGTGTTTTTAATGCTATTCACGGAACTCCCGGGGAAGATGGTTTATTGGCGGGATATTTTGAAAGTATCGGAATTCGACAAACTGCCTGCGACCATTATCAAGCGGCTTTGACTTTTAATAAACGGGATTGCATTAGTGTTTTGCGGGCTTATGGAATAAAAACTGCTATCAATTTTGCCTTAGACAAAGGAGACAAAATTATTCCTGAAAAAATTCTTGAGAAAGTCGGACTTCCTTGTTTTGTGAAAGCCAACCGAGCCGGCAGTAGTTTTGGAGTTTCCAAAGTAAAAACAGAAAGCGAATTGCTTCCCGCCATCGAAAATTCCTTTAGTGAAGACAACGAAGTTATTATCGAGTCTTTTTTGGAAGGTATGGAAGTAGATGTTTGTGTTATTAACCATAAGGGCAAAATCCAAGCTTTGCCTGTGACGGAAATTGTTTCAGAAAACGAATTTTTTGATTATAAAGCCAAATACCTGGGTGAATCTCAGGAAATAACTCCTGCACGTCTCTCTGATGCCGACACCAAAAAAGTTCAGAATTTGGCCATTCGGATTTTTAAACATTTAAAACTAAAAGGCCTAACCCGCACAGAGTTTATTTTTCATAAAGGGGAACCTCATTTTATTGAAGTCAATACTATCCCCGGTTTGAGCGAAGCCAGCATCGTTCCCCAACAAGCTTTGGCAGCCGGAATAAGCTTGAAGGAACTGTTTGAAAACCAAATTGAACTGGCGCTGGATTCTACTGTGGTACATCAATAGGTAGGGAAGGGATATTTGGTTATTCCATGAAAAATAATAACTTTACAAAAGTTAGTCTTAAAAAAGATGAAATTTCCGATTTCTATCGAAAAAATTAAAAGATGAGAAAAGCAGTATTTCCCGGTTCTTTTGACCCCATCACCTTAGGACACTACGATATCATCACCCGCGGCCTTACTTTGTTTGATGAGATTGTTCTTGCCATCGGCGTGAATGCAGAAAAAAAATACATGTTTTCTTTACAGGAACGAAAAAGATTTCTTGAAGAAACTTTTAAAAACGAACCACGCATAAGTGTGAAGACCTACGAAGGACTAACCGTGGATTTTTGTAAAGCCGAAAATGCTTCTTTCATTTTACGAGGGTTGCGTAACCCTGCCGATTTTGAGTTTGAAAAAGCCATCGCTCACACCAATAGGCATCTGGAAAAAATAGAAACCGTTTTCTTATTGACCTCAAGCGGAAAAAGCTATATCTCTTCGTCTATTGTTCGGGATGTTATCAGAAATGGCGGGGATTATAGTGGTTTGGTGCCATTTTCTGTTGTGGCGGGTGGTCGCAAATAAAATAGCTTGTAGGAAGAAAAAAAAACGCTCCTAAAATTAGGAGCGTTTTTCATTTTAAAAACTAAGCTATAAATAATCCTAAATTTTATTGCTTAATAATTTTCTTAGTCAAGCTTCCTTGATTGGTTTCCAATTTCAAGATGTACACCCCGGCAGCCATTTGAGACATATCAATGCTGTTGTTTTCACCAAGGTTTACTTGAGTTTGCTTGCCCAAAAGGTTGTGGATGGTTGCAGATTCCAACTCAACAGAGCTTGGCAAAGTGATGTTCACCACATCTACAACAGGGTTGGGGAAAAGAGAGACTTCAAAAGTTGCTGAATTTTGATCTTCTGTAGAAAGAGGTTCTCCCATGCACATTCCAGAAATAGTAAAAACACCATCACTAAATGATCCATCTTGGTTTTGACTGCTTGTCCAACTGCCACCACTTTGTATAAATGCCAATGGGCTACCAATAACTGCAACATCATTTGAATTTATATTCTCCCAGCCCAACAATCCAGTGGCAGTACTTGGATTCGCTACCATACTTACCCAATAAATAACATCATCACTAGTTCCAGAACCATTAAAGGGTTGAGGAGTAGGCAAATCAAGAATCACCTCTCTCAATGCAACCGGGGTTCCATCTCCTAAGGTGGTACTTAATGTGATATTTTGACTAGTTGGGACAATAGTTAAGGTGGTTCCTATTTGATTTCCAGGAACATTTCCCCCGTTACTATCAGTAGTATTGTCATAAAAACTAACATCTACTGAAGCAAGGTCAATATTATCTGGAGTCAAAAGACTAGCGGAAATACTTTCTACTGTAAATACAGTTGTTCCTGCAGTTACAATAAAATCATTTGCTACTGTTTGACCGCCATTCGCTTCGCCGTCAATAACAGAAGCCCCCCCATTAAAATCATCGGTTGGCTGTGATTGTGAACAAGGAACTGGATTCTGCGCTTGCATTGCAATACTTCCCACAAAGGCAAGCATCAATAAAGTAAATCTTTTCATGTCTTATTTTTTTAGGGTTATCAAAAGTTGTTAATTCGGACACAAATCTACACAAAAAAAATTAATAGCAAGGGGATAGAAGATTTTTGCTTGTATTTCCACTATAAAAAAAATTCTTATCTTTTCCCTGTCAAAACTTTTTATCCCCAAACATGAAAAAACTGGTCTTGCACAATCCTTTCAAACCTCGTATTGTCAACGAAAAACGCTTGCGGGAGCATTTGGCGCTTGAACGCACCAAACTGGCCAACGAAAGAACTTTGCTTTCCTATATTCGCGCCTCGCTCTATTTGCTTATAGGGGGAATCGCTTTGTTGGAACTCGAAGGACATGACAACCTAAAATGGGTGGGTTATGTTTCTCTGGGATTATGTATCCTGTTTTTGATTATCGGTTTTAGCCGTTATATAACTTTGGAGAAAAAATTGAAAGACCT
>CAYPGZ010000046.1:0-10764 GCA_964410335.1 uncultured Flavobacteriaceae bacterium
GGGGAATTCCGGTTCATCCTCAACAATTCTTCCAAATATTCCCGGCTATTGGAAAGTCTCGGGATTTTATGCTGGCCCCCGAGTTTATCGTTTTTTTCCAGCCAATCATAAAAAAGTTTTGGTCTGGCTTGATGGATTTTTAAGCGATTTAAAGTCGTGTTATTATGGCGTTTGGCTTCGTAATCACTGTTGAGATTTTGTAAATTTTTGTCCAGAAGTTCCGCAAACTCTTCGAGATTTTTAGGAGGAGTTTTAAATTCAATAATCCATTCGTGCGCTCCTTTTTCTTTTCCTTCCATAAAAATAGGACCGGCGGTGTAATCCACTAATTCAGCATGGGTTTCTGCGGCGGTTTTTCGCAAGGCTTTTTCGGCATTTTCGATGATGAGTTCCTCTCCAAAAACATTGATATGGTGTTTTGTTCTTCCCGAAACTTTTATCCGATAAGGAGATACTGAGGTGAATCTTACCGTATCCCCAATTTTGTATCGCCACAGGCCCGCATTGGTGGTGATGACAATGGCATAGTTTTTTCCCACTTCAACTTCGCTTAAAGGAATTGCTTTTTCTCGGGCTGTACCGTAGGTGTCCATCGGAATAAATTCATAAAAAATCCCGTAGTCCAACATCAGCAAGAGTTCCTTGGAATTATTTTGATCTTGTATGGCAAAAAATCCTTCTGAGGCATTATAGGTTTCGTAATAATTGAATTTCTCAGAGGGAATGATTTTTTTATATTGCTCCACATAGGGTTCAAAACTTACTCCCCCGTGAAAATAAACCTCGAGTTCCGGCCAGATTTCAAGGAGGTTGTTTTTGCCGGTAGTTTCTAAAACACGGTTCAACAAAACCAACATCCAGGAGGGCACTCCCGCAAGGCTGGTGACATTTTCTTTTATGGATTCATCAACAGTTGCCTGTAATTTACGCTCCCAGTCGCTCATCAAGGAAACCTCATTTCCCGGAGTGCTGCTGTAAGAAGCCCAAAAAGGCATGTTGTCAATTAATATCGCCGACAAGTCCCCAAAGGAAGTACCGTTTTCGCGATAAATTTCTTTGCTTCCGCCCAAACGTAAACTCTTGCCTTTAAAAAGATGCGAGTTTTCGTTGTTATTCAAATACATACAAAGCAAATCCTTGCTGGCGGCATAATGACAATCTTCCAACGAACTGGAACTTACCGGAATAAATTTGCTTTTGGAGTTAGTCGTTCCGCTGGATTTTGCAAACCACTTGATGGGGGTGGGCCAAAAAATATTGGATTCTCCGCGCCGACTGCGTTCAATCTCGACTTGGATATCTTCATAGGTATGAATAGGAACGCGTTCGGCAAAGCTTTGATGGGTTTTTATTTCGGAGAACCGGTAGCGCTTTCCGATTTCGGTGTCTTTTGCCTGTAACACCAATTGGTTCAGCAATTCAAACTGTACGTCGTGCGGATATTTCAAAAAAAGCTCCATTTGGTGGATTCGCTTTTTCAAAAACCACGAGGCAACTGAGTTGATGATGATGGGGATTGGCATGTATTTTATTTACCTTTGGAATATTATTTCTCGTCAATATCTACGAGAAAATTCAGCCACGTAAAATTAAAAAAATATGCAATACGAAGGTGTTATAAAAAAAATGAAAAGTGAGTTTTCGGATCCGATACAATATTATATAATGTTCGAAAATGATTTTATTCATGTTAACCAGCTACTAGATAAGAAAATAGAGCTCAGTTTTTTGGGGTATCAATGTTTGGAATGCGGAGAAGACAAGACGATTTTTAGACAAGGTTTTTGCTACGATTGTTTCTACCGAAGTCCCCGAGCCGGAGATTGGATTATACGCCCGGAATTGAGTACGGCACATCTGGATAAACAAGACCGCGATTTGGAATATGAAAAAAAGGTGCAGTTGCAACCTCATGTGGTATATCTTGCCAATTCCAGCAATGTGAAAGTGGGCGTGACGCGCAAATCGCAAATTCCTACGCGTTGGATAGATCAGGGAGCACATGAGGCGGTGGAAATTGCAGAAGTTCCCAATCGTTATCTCGCGGGTGTGGCTGAGGTGGCTCTAAAAGCACATATTTCTGACAAGACCAGTTGGCGAAAAATGTTGCTTAACCATGTGGATCCGGGAGATTTGGCAAAAACACGTGCCCAATTGGTAAACTATATTCCCGAAGAGGTGAAGCCTTATTTTCTCGAAAATAACCCATACACTATTTTGAAATTCCCTGTGTTGCAATATCCCAAAAAACCGGTGGCGCTAAACTTTCCAAAAGCCCAAAATTACTCCGGAGTTTTAAAAGGAATTAAAGGACAGTATTTGATTTTTGAAGACGGTCGGGTCTTTAATGTGCGGCGACACGAAGGTTTTATAGTAGCTTTAAAAGTTGGAGTGGGAACAGCTGTGGTGTGAAATGGTTTTAAAATTCAAGTAACTTCAAATAAAGAATATTATACATATTTTTTTCCTCTGAGAGGTCAGGACGTTTGCAGTTAATTAAGAAAAGTTTAAATCACTTCAACAGAAAAAATTTTTATATTAGTTTTTAAATAAGTGTGTCATCATGAAGTTCATCGATTATTATAAACTTCTCGGTCTGGACAAATCCGCTTCGATATCGGATGTAAAAAAAGCCTATCGAAAATTGGCACGGAAATATCATCCGGACTTGAATCCCAATGACAAAGAGGCACAAGCAAAGTTTCAACAAATCAATGAAGCTCATGCCGTTTTGAGTGATCCCGAAAAGAAGAAAAAATACGATAAATACGGCAAGGACTGGGAACATGCCGAAGAATTTGAAAAAGCCGGCTATGACCCGCGGCAGCACCAATATCAAGATAGATCTAGAGGAAATTATCGTCAACAAACCTACAGTGGGGGCTTTTCGGAAAGTGATTTTTCGGATTTTTTCAATTCTATGTTTGGCGGAGGAGGATTTGATTCGGGTGGATTTAAACGTCGAGAAACCGGTTTTAAAGGTCCTGATTTCAACGCAGAATTGCAGCTGAACTTGCGCGATGTTTATACTTCACAAAAACAAACCTTAACGATTAATGAAAAAAAAATCCGGTTGACCATCCCCGCCGGAATTGAAAACGGACAGACCATCAGAATCAAGGGACACGGAGGAGAAGGAATGCACGGCGGCCCGAAAGGGGATCTGTTTATTACCTTTAATATTATTAACAATACCAACTTCCGTCGTGACGGTGCAGATTTATACAAAGATGTGGAACTGGATTTATACACTGCTGTTTTGGGTGGAGAAATTACCGTAGATACTTTTGATGGTAAGGTGAAATTGAAAGTTAAACCCGGGACTCAAAATGATACTCAGGTGAAATTGAAAGGGAAAGGTTTTGCGAAATACAAACAAGAAAATCAATACGGTGATTTATACTTAACTTATAAAGTGAACATTCCATCCCGCCTTTCCGAAAAGGAAAAGAAGTTGTTTACTGAACTTTCAAAACTGCGCTAAAATGGAAAAATTGATTGCAATAAGGACATTTTGCAGTAGCCACAAAATTGATGTGAATTTTGTGTATTCGATTTACGAAAGCGGACTGATTGAAATTATCAAACAGGAAGAGGATGAGTTTATTGAGGAAACTCAACTTCCTGCTTTGGAAAAATCCGTTCGATTGCACCGAGATTTGCACATAAATAGTGAAGGTATCGCTGCAATTTTCAGGCTTTTGGAGCAAGTGGATTCCCTGCAGGAAGAAATCAATCGTTTACGAAATCGATTGGAAATCTACGAGCGATAAATCTTATTGGATATTCACGTTACCCGGCTCACTGCAAATTACAACAATCCCGCTCTTCTCAACAAAGCTTCGGGCTCGGGTTCTTTTCCGCGGAAGCGTTTATACAAAAGCATAGGATCTTCTGTTCCGCCTTTGCTGAGAACATTTTCTTTAAATGCTGCTGCTGTTTTGGGATCGAAAATGCCATTTTCTTTAAACATTTCAAAAGCATCCGCATCCAGCACTTCTGCCCATTTATAAGAATAATATCCCGCTGAATAACCTCCTTGAAATATATGTGAAAACGATGTGCTCATACAGGTTTTGGGGTTTGAAGGAAAAAGTCGTGTGGGGGCAAATGCTTCGTCTTCAAAATCCTTTACGCTTTTGATTTTGCTAGGATCATCAGCATGCCAAGCCATATCCAACATTCCAAAGCTCAATTGACGTAAGGTTTGCATACCTTCCTGAAATTTTCCTGCTTTTTTTATTTTTTCGATGAGATCCAGCGGAATGGGTTCTTTAGTTTCGTAATGTCTGGCAAACAAGTTTAATGCTTCCTTTTCATAGCACCAATTTTCTAAAACCTGACTGGGAAGTTCCACAAAATCCCAAAAAACCGAAGTGCCCGAAAGAGTGGGATATACTGTGTTTGCCAACATTCCGTGTAGGGCATGACCAAATTCATGAAACAGAGTGGTGACCTCGTTGAAGGTGAGCAATGCCGGTGTTTTATCGGAGGGACGACTGAAATTACATACGATGGAAATATGCGGTCGTTGATTCTTACCTTCTTTTTTATATTGATTTTTATAAACGGTCATCCAGGCTCCATTGCGTTTTCCCTCTCGTGGGTGAAAATCAGCGTAGAATAGAGCCTGGAAATTTCCATTCTTGTCCGTAACCCTATAGCTTCGTACTTCTTCGTGATATTTATCTATATCAAAAACCTCTTCAAACTGCAAACCATATAGTTTTCCGGCTATTTTGAAAGCACCTTCAATGGTGTTTTCCAGTTCAAAATAAGGTTTGAGTAGCGCATCGTCCAGTTCAAAGAGTTCTTGTTTGAGTTTTTCTGAATAGTAAGCCGAATCCCAACTTTCCAAACGCTCAATTTTGTCGAGTTTTTTGGCAAAGTTTTCCAGTTGCTCAAATTCTTTTTTGGCAGCGGGTTTGGCCTTTTGGAGTAAATCTTTCAAGAAATCCTCTACCTTTTCCGGACTTTTTGCCATCCGCTCTTCGAGAACAAAATCAGCGTGAGTTTTATAGCCTAAAAGCTTGGCACGCTCATGCCTCAACCTTGCGATTTCCATGACATTTTCCCGGTTGTCGAATTCATCACCATGAAAGGCCTTAGAACCAAAGGCTGTTGCGAGTTTTTTTCGAAGTTCCCGGTTTTCGGCATATTTCATAAACGGCAAATAACTCGGAAAATGTAAGGTGATGATATATCCTTTTTTGCCTTTCTCTTCCGCAAGCTTTTTGGCAGCTTCGATTTCATTTTCAGGGAGGCCTTTTAGGTCATTTTCATCGGTTAAATGAAGTTGGAAATTATTGGTTTCGGCCAAAACATTTTCTCCAAATGTCAATGAAAGCTTTGCCAATTTCTTATCGATTTCTCGAAGTTGTTTCTTGCCTTCCGCAGAGAGTTTTGCTCCATTTCTCACAAAACTTTTATAATTTTTTTCGAGTAAGGTTTTTTGTTCGGCGGTAAGGTGGAGATTCTCCTTTTCTTCAAAAACTTTTTTCACCCTTTCAAAAAGCTTTTCGTTGAGGAGAAGGTTGTTTTGAAATTCGGTGAGCCATGGGGAAACTTCTTGTGCGATTCGTTGAATTTCCTCATTGGTTTCAGCTGAGTTTAGATTAAAAAATATGCTCGAAACCCGGTCGAGTTGCTCTCCGGAAAAAGCCATTGCTTCAATTGTATTTTCAAAGGTGGGTTCCTCAGGAGAGGATGCAATCGCATGGATTTCGGCTTCTGCTTGTTCGATGCATGCTTTAAAAGCCGGCTCAAAATGCTTATTTTTTATTTTTGAAAAAGGAGCTGCATCAAAAGGTTGAAGTAGTGGATTTTTTATCATGGAAGAGGAATTCATTGTCGAGTAATTATATTAATAAATTTGATAATCATCCTTTCGGATAATAATCTTTCAATTTTCCGATTAGATAGAAGTAGGGAATAATGTTTCGTTTATTTTTCGCGCACTAAAGGCAAAGTGGTGCATCGGAACAAACCTTCTTGTTTTGCAATTTCACGATAGGAGACTTCTTCCACTTTAATTCCTTTTTCGCGGAGCCATGAGTTCAGCCGAGTGAAAGTGGGATCAGAAATGACGATTTCTTCCGAGATGGAAAAAATATTGCTGTTCATGTCATACATTTCCTGTTTGGAAATTTCAAAGACATTATCTTTCCCATAAAAATCTACCAACCAATTGTATTCTTCTTCTTCCAAAAATCCATTTTTATGGATTATGGCTTTGTCTTTTCCTACGGGTTGAAAACAGCAATCCAAATGCAAGGCATTT
Source organism: uncultured Flavobacteriaceae bacterium (assembly GCA_964410335.1). GTDB lineage: Bacteria > Bacteroidota > Bacteroidia > Flavobacteriales > Flavobacteriaceae > DASSWG01. Next base: position 6,281 of record CAYPGZ010000046.1, read on the forward strand.
TCATGAGCATTGGTATTTGATTTCCGAAGGTTGAAAGATTTCACTTTTTTATGTGGGAACAGGTTTTTTAATTCCTCCACGGCTTGCGGATTTGTGCGTGCAGTAATATAATCCGAATAATCTTTACCGCGATAAGTGCCTATAAACAAATAATCTCCGGCCAACATCACGTCGCCTCCCTCGATGTGAGCTTTTTTGGAGAGGCGCAAAACATTTTCCGGAGCGATTTGCTCAATAATGAAATCCATGCCGTGGATTTCACGTTCCCTGTCGGGTAGAATATTGGAAATCACAAATTTGTCATCGATGACAAAAGCGGGATCACGGGTGAAAATTTGATTGTAATTCGGGATGTCTTTAGGACGTAAAACCTCCACGCCGTGTTTTTGAAGAACTTCCGCTACATGATGGAGTTCTTCTGCGATATCTTTTTCTTTCGGATAAGTTCCCGCTTTGATATGTTCCCGAGACTTTGGGTCGTAGGCGTCTTCGAGTTTGGGGATTTTTCCAGACCCGTCGGCTATTCCCAAAACCACACTTTTCAAGGGCGAGGTTTCGTCCGTTACATGCAAATTCAACATAAATCCAAAAGCTTAACGTTTATCAATCGGCACGAAATCGCGAAGGTTTTCGCCGATATAGATTTGGCGCGGACGACCGATGGGCTCTTTCCTCAAGCGCATCTCTCTCCATTGTGCCATCCATCCGGGCAGTCTTCCCATAGCAAACATGACCGTGAACATTTCCACGGGGATTTCCAAAGCGCGATAGATGATTCCGGAATAGAAATCAACGTTTGGATAGAGTTTTCTTTTTACAAAATAATCATCTTCCAAAGCTTCTTTTTCAAGTCCTTTGGCGATATCCAAAACCGGATCTTCTATGCCTAAATCATCCAAAACCTCATCTGCGGAACGCTTGATGATTTTTGCACGAGGATCAAAATTTTTATACACTCTGTGTCCGAAGCCCATCAATCGGAAAGGATCGTTTTTATCTTTGGCTTTGGCCATATATTTTTTTGTATCTCCACCGTCTTCTCGAATTTTTTCGAGCATCTCAATCACAGCTTGATTTGCCCCCCCGTGCAGAGGTCCCCAAAGAGCGCAAATTCCTGCGGAAATCGAGGCGAACAACCCGGCGTGAGAAGAACCTACCATTCTTACGGTAGAGGTAGAGCAGTTTTGTTCGTGGTCTGCATGAAGAATCAAAAGTTTGTTTAAAGCAGCGGAAACCTTTGGGTTTACCTCATAATGTTCATGAGGTTTTTTGAACATCATTTTGCAAAGGTTGTCAACATAATTGAGGGCACTATCTCCATAATCCAAAGCTTGCCCGGTGCGTTTTCTCAAGGTCCAGGCCACAAGAACGGGAAACTTGGCGAGCAATTTCACAATAGCCTTATACATTTCTTGCTCAGAATCCACGTTTACGGCACTCGGATTGAAAGCAATCAAGGCATTGGTAAGCGAAGACAAAACCCCCATCGGATGGGCAGATTTTGGGAAACCATCGAGGATTTTTTTCATTTCCTCATCCACGGTGGATTCTTTTTTAATGTCGGAATAGAATTTCTGTAGTTGCTCTTTTGTGGGTAAATCCCCAAAAATCAACAAATAACAAACCTCGAGAAAATCTGCTTTTTCGGCTAATTCTTCAATGGAATATCCGCGATAGCGCAAAATTCCTTTTTCACCATCCAAAAAAGTGATGGCACTCTGACAAGCGCCTGTGTTTTTATATCCGGGATCCAGAGTGATGATTCCATTAGTGCTGCCGCGTAATGTTTTGATTTCAATAGCGGTTTCGTTTTCCGTACCTGTGATGACCGGGAATTCATATTTTTCGCCGTTAATTTCTATTGTGGCCGTTCCTGACATATATTGGAGGTTTTTTATGTTGATTTAAAAGAGTCGCTAATTTACAAAATAACAAATAATTCAAAGCTTTTTTTGGCATTGAAATTTATTATACCGGCATAAAAAAACCCCGATATAAAAAATCGAGGTTTTGTGAAAAATTGTTTTTTATTAAAAATTAACTGCCGGACAGTTACATTCGAAACGTTCGCCGGTGCCTCCAAAATTATATCCCAATGTGATTTGGTGAAAACCGGAATTACTTAAAACTATTGAGTTTGCTTGATAGGAATAAGTGTAAGCAAACATAAACTGATTATAATTGATTCCTAAAAATGGAGTGATATATTGCAGTTTTTGGTTTTCCACACTAGTGCCGTCCTCGGTGAATTCGGCTCCATCCAAACTGCGTCTATAGGACAAACCGCCCCACAATGCACCAAAATCAAATTCGCGGAATACTTTGAAATTGATGTCGAAATTAGTTTCCTGTGTACGGTCCTTCATGTGCACCATCACCGAAGGAATATAGCTCCATTTTGATCCGAAAGGAGCAATTACATATCCCAATGAACCCACATATTGTCGTTGGTTGGTCAATTCATCTGTATCGTCATCGGCAAAGAAAATATCCCTGCTCTGAGGAATAATATTTTTAACGGTGAAGTGAGCGAAAAATTCATAATAGAAATAGGACAACCCAAAATCTACATTGAAATACGCATCGCTTTGCACTCCTCCAGGAATGGAGGGATCACCGGGGTTAGTGCCCCCCACCAGATCGGTCATGTCTACTTTTTCTTGTCCCACACCTGCATTTAAACCAAAGGAGAGCATGTTGAGATCATCTCCTCCGGCAAATTTTAATTGATAAGCGAAAGTCAGATAAGCGCCTTGTTCTGAAAATCTTCCGTTTTGATCATTGAACAAAATCGCTCCAACTCCGATATTGTCTGTCAGGCTACCGTTTATGCTCAGGGTTTGAAGGCTGGGAGCTTCATCCACATCAAACCATTGCTGTCTGGCAGTTAGACGGATTTTATTAGCGTTTGCCGTACCGGCCATCGAAGGATGGAGGAGGTATAAATTATCGGTAAGATAATCAGAATAAACCGGGATGCCCCTTTCTTGGGCTTGAGAAAAAAACGGCAAAAGCATTATTATTAGGGCGAAATAAGCTTTGTTCAAATTCATGGGGTTTTTTGTGTTAAACGGTCAATTGTTCAAATTTATTTTCCTACCCCAAAAACCGAATGAACTTTTTCAGTTGGGGTCGAAAATTTTGAGCGGGAAAATTAATAAAAAAATGTGAATGGAGAATTGGAAAAATTGGATAAAGCCGTTTTTTTATTAGGGTCTGTATTTAACTGATTGCCATACAATCTGTTGTGTTGATTAAAACTTGCTCATGCCTTTTTTTGGCATATCTTATAAAAGTATGAATAAAAAAAAGGAAATACCTACCTTTGCAATTCTTTATCAACAGGCTACACAAACCGTAAAATTTGCGATAATCATATAGGATTATCAAGGGATTGTCCGGCCAAATGCAAAGAAGAAACAGATGAAATTGGATAAATTTTTAGATCAAATAAACGAAACAGGAGACGATCATGTGCTTTCCAATGCAGAAAATCCTATTCGCGAAGATGCTTTTGCACTGAGCGATGAGGAAAAAATCGCTTTAATTGAAAAAGACATGACCCGCATCATGCAAACCCTTGGGCTGGACCTTACCGATGACAGCTTGAAAGGCACTCCATTGCGAGTGGCAAAAATGTATGTCAACGAATTGTTTGCAGGACTGCACCCCGACCGCAAACCAAAAGCTTCGGTTTTTGATAATAAATACCAATATGGTGAGATGTTGGTGGAAAAGAATATTTCGGTTTATTCAACTTGTGAACACCATATGTTGCCCATTGTTGGGAAAGCTCATATTGCTTATATTTCCAACGGCACAGTAATTGGTCTCTCAAAAATGAACAGGATTGTGGATTATTATGCACGCCGTCCTCAAGTGCAGGAACGCATGACCATGCAAATTGTGGGTGAGCTCCAAAAAGCATTGGGCACAAAAGATGTGGCATGCGTAATTGATGCCAAGCATCTTTGTGTAAATAGTCGTGGTATCCGCGATGTGGATAGCAGCACCGTGACCAGCGAATTTGGCGGAGTGTTTAAAAATGCTCCTGTAAAACGTGAATTTTTGGATTACATCCGGCTGGAAACAGAATTTTAACCCGCAATAAGAAGCGGTATTTAAATTGGCAAACCCCGAATTCTTCATTCTACAATGGAACTTTTCAAAACTCAAAATCTAAAAATATACAATTCCCTCAGTGGCGAAAAAGAAACTTTCAAACCTTTGACTGAAGGTCGTGTGGGGATGTATGTTTGTGGACCCACAGTTTATAGTAAAGTGCATCTAGGCAATTGTCGTACTTTTATTTCTTTTGATATGGTGTTCCGATATTTAAAACACCTGGGGTATAAAGTGCGCTATGTACGAAACATCACCGATGCCGGGCATTTGGAAAACGATGCCGATTCCGGGGAAGATCGCATTGCCAAGAAAGCCCGTCTCGAAGAAATCGAACCCATGGAAGTGGTGCAAAAATACAC
>CAYPGZ010000046.1:10864-15416 GCA_964410335.1 uncultured Flavobacteriaceae bacterium
CTTTGGAAAAAAGCTGAACCGCAGCATATAATGCGCTGGCCTTCGCCTTGGGGTATAGGTTTTCCGGGATGGCATCTCGAATGTTCAGTTATGGGTGCAAAATATTTGGGCGAAACTTTTGATATCCATGGCGGAGGAATGGATTTAAAATTTCCACATCACGAATGCGAAATCGCCCAAGGAAAAGCCGCTAATGGAAAAAACCCGGTGAATTATTGGATGCATGCCAATATGCTTACTCTGAATGGAAAAAAAATGGCCAAAAGCACGGGCAACAATATCCTTCCCGAAGAAATTTTTTCCGGTGAGAACAATATTTTGAGCAAAGCATTTTCGCCCACGGTGACGCGTTTTTTTATGATGCAAGCCAACTATCGCAGTGTGCTCGATTTTTCCGACGAGGCTTTATCTGCAGCAGAAAAAGGTTTCCAAAGATTGATGGAAGCCATTGATTTGTTGGATGAACTTTCCGTTTCAACCACGTCATCTTTTGATGTGGAAGTCTGGCGTCAAAAATGCTATGACGCGATGAATGATGATTTTAACAGTCCGGTCTTGATTGCACATCTGTTTGAAGCAGTGAAATATATAAATTCTATAAAAGAAGGAAAAGAAAGTATTTCGAAAACAGATTTGGAAAAATTAAAGAAAACTTTCCATGATTTTTGCTTTGATGTGCTTGGATTACAACGCGAAACCAAAACTGCAACTCAGGAAAATCGCCTTTCTCAAACCGTGGAACTTTTGGTGGAATTGAGAAATAAAGCACGAGCCAATAAAGATTTTGCCCTGAGCGATAAAATTAGAAATGAACTTGCCGATATGGGAATTGAATTGAAAGACGGAAAAGAAGGCACGACTTTTTCTTTATAATGAATAAAGTACAATCCGATCATCATTTTACTGAACTGCATTGATGAAGATTGAAACATGCTGTCATCGCAACAATAGAAGCTTGTGACCACTTCAAAAAAAAATAAGAAAAGGAGGACCCATGCAGGGGTTTCTCCTTTTGTTTTTTTAATTCGACTATATCAACAATATATATCTCCACTTTTTCCCGCTACTTGCCGGTTTCAACCTACTTGCTCTCATTATTCCGTGGAAGCGCTACAAAAACACGGACTGTGGAAAGGGGGAGCATTGGCAGCAAAAAGAATACTGAAATGTCATCCCTGGGGTGGATCCGGATATGACCCCGTTCCGCCTAAAAAACTTTCGGACAAAACCTTCTCCGAAGAATAAGATGTAACAAATTCCGATTTTTTTCGTCCTTTTACTAAAGCGTTTTTGGGTTCCTGTGCTTTTTAAATTTTAAAAAAACCAATTGAGTATGCTTCATAAAAAATTTTCCCTAGCGATTATTTTTGCAATCCTATTCCTCTCCTTTATCCCACTTTCTCAGGCGCAATCCGTCTCGGGAACGGTATTGGACAAGCAAACCCGGGAAACCATTCCTTTTGCTACGGTTCAAATTGGAGAAAACTATGGGGTGGTTACCAATCAAGAAGGAGATTTTGAAATCAAAACAGCAGGTTTTTCTCCCACGGATTCGCTGATTTTTTCTTTTATGGGTTACGAAAGAAAAGCTATCGCCATCAAGGATTTTACTCAAAAAGAGATTTATCTCGAAAAAAATGTTCAGGAATTGGATGAAGTGCTGGTGATGACTCAACAATTAACGGCAATGGAAGTCATGCAAAAAGTCGTAGAGAATTTGGATAAAAACTACGACAACTCCCTCACCGGATTTACGGTTTTCAATCGAAATAAATTCCTCAATACTCCCCAGCAGTTGTTGATTGAATTCAAGAATAAGCGAAAAGATTTTCTCGATAAAAAAGAAACCGAAGAATTAAACCGGATTATGGACAGCCTAAATGAGGCCAACAAAGGAAAGACTTCCAGTTATTATGAATCCGAGCTTGTGGAGATTTATTTTGGTAAAAAAGACACAGCAAAAGCTCGCATGATTAAAGCCACACGTCTGGTAAACGAAGAGGAAAGCACCTCGATGGACAATCTGAAAGACACTGTTCTTGAAACCTTGTTGAAAAAAATGAAAAGTTCGAACACGTTTAAGGTGAGAACAGGCATAATTGGAATTGCCGATTCGATAGAAGCTAATGAAATGATAGTGGAGGAAGACGAAATTGATTCGACTCAAGCTTCAATTCGCTCCTATCGCTATAATTTGAGCAATTTTGGTTTTCACCAAAAAAAAGGAATGGGTTTTGTAACCGATTTAAAAAAATACAATTACACCATCGATGATATTTCTCTTTATAATGGAGAAGTGGTTTATAAAATTTCTTTTAAGCCTGACACAGGTTTGTTCTCCGGAAACGGTAAGATGTCGGGAAATATGTATGTTTCAGCGGAAACATTTGCAGTGCTGATGGCAGATTATCAATTTGCCGAGGGGAAACACGGCACCAACCTAAATTTGAAATTTCTTTTTGGCGTTGCTTTTAAGGAAAAGGGAAGATCGGGAAAAATTATTTTTCAGAAAAACGACTATGGAAAATATATTCCCAAATATATAAAGAAGGAAAATGCTTTTTATATTTTTATGAAGCGTCCTTTCGTGTTTAAGGAGAATGACGATAATAAAAAAGACCGAATGAAAATAAAATTTAGGGTCACTATCGAAATGGAACAGGAAGAAACACAGGAATGGTTGGTGGTTTCGAATAAACCCATTAATGAAACAGCCTTCGCAGCCTTTGAAGAGAACGAGGGGGTGGAAGTTCAAAAAGTAAAAAAATACGATCCGGAAATCTGGAAAGACTACAATATTTTGGCCCCTACCGAGGCGATACGTGAATATGAATATTGATGAGTTTTAAAAAATAATAATTTAACGAATAATGAGTTTTGAGGTCTGTGTGGTTTTATCGCCCACGATTTTCACAAGGTAAATCCCTGTTGGTAAATCTATATTGAAGCTGGCTTTTTCCTTAATATTTCGGGTAAATATTTTTTCTCCGGAAAGGTTGTACAACACAAACCAGGCTTTTCCCTCAATTCCGGAAATATTTATTTTTCCTGAACTTGGATTGGGATAAAGCCACATCGAAGAAAGATTATTTTCTTCTATTTTCATGGGTTGATTCCAGGTGTTTCCTTGTTGCTTTCCCCAAATATATTCTACCAAATCCGGATAATCGATAAAAGGATTGCGGTTTTTTTGCCAGATATAAACCACATTGTTGCGGTTCATCTCAAAATCGTCGGGGGGGTCATTTCGATGCCAAACCAACAAACTGTCCAAGTTGCCAAATTGTCCCACCGTATTGTTTGGTGGATTTCCGGACACCACATCCAATCCATTGTATCGGACAGCCATATAAAAAACACTTCGCGCCACATCGCCTTTAAAACTTCCTGCATTTCCGGCCGGACCGTTGTATTCGCCATAATCCTGATTCCCGCGAGAACTATTTTCTCCCGAATCCACCGCGCGAAGTGCATGTGCATCAGAATTTCCATGACGCAGGGAATCGGCGTTGGTATTCCAGAAAACCTGGAGTCCGTCGGCAACGCCATCCTCTTTGATGCTATAAAAACCTCCACGGGAACGCGGATAAGTGTGTTCTCGGTTCCAAGTGGCATTCTCGTTTTCATAGCCTGCATAATCCAGTTTAGGCCTTCCCTGTTCGGTATAGAGTAGCCAAACCTGATTGCTATGGGCAGGGTTTTGGTCAGCTTCCATCAAAATATCAATCACATCGGCATAAGTTTGCGCGCGAACCACATTTTCATCGGCAATAATATCTTGAATTGCTTGTTTCAAATTCGTTCCTGATAAATTATCCAAACTGTTGTAATATCCGGATGGAGCAGTACTTTCTACTATTCCGTAAGTTGGGGAAAGAGGTGTTCCATAAGGAGCAACGGTATAATCATTATCGATAAGCCTAATTTTCATATTGTCATTCAATCTCATAAACGTGTTCGGAAGAACATCCATACTGATTAGGATAATTTCATCGCCCTCGTCGATATTATCGTCTATCGTAGTAATTGTTGTGGATGCGGTATTGTTTCCCGCAGGGAGGGTTACCGAAGTATTTCCGGTATAATCGGCGGTATCAAATCCACCATTATCCAAAGTGAAATTGATGGTTATAGGCGAACTTACATTTTCTTGAGTAGTAAAAACGATGTTGAAACTGTCTCCTTCGTGGTATTGGTTTTGAGAAACTGAAAAACTTACTCCGTTTAAATCCACGCCACTGCCGTCGTTTAAAATTCCGGGGGTGGGCGTTCCCACGAAATAAGTGCCGTCATTATTTCGCTGTATGGATTCATGGTCTTTGTTATTGTTTTGATCTTCATCAACCTGAATGGAAACTCCCAACAAAGACATCAATACCGTATCATCAGAATCGTTAGTGCCGTAAACCAAAGCGTCGATTAAATTGTTTGTCGTGGCTTTGGTTCCTTCAGGAAAATCTGAAGCATCTCCTAAATAAATTGCAGCAGCATCGGCGCCGTTTTGAATGATGTTTTCCGAAATAAGAATGTCCGGAACGGGTGAAACATTATT
>CAYPGZ010000047.1:0-15170 GCA_964410335.1 uncultured Flavobacteriaceae bacterium
CCCGGGATGTAGGTCAACACTTTTTTTGAGGGATTGAATACTTGTTTAAGACAAACGAGTTTTGATAAGTGGCCGTTTGGGTAAAAGCAGTATTTTTGGGCTTTCTATTTTTAAATTTTTTTCATCATGAGTACACAACCCAATTGTCCAAAATGCGGATCTGAATTCACCTATGAAAATCAAGATAAAATGGTTTGTACGCAGTGTTTCTACGAGTGGAACCCCTCCGAGGAACATCAACAGGATGAAAAGGCTGATGAAAACGAGGTTTTGGATTCTATGGGAAATGTGCTCAACGATGGCGACACAGTTCTCGTGATTAAGGATTTGCCGGTGAAAGGAGCGCCCAAACCCCTTAAAGCCGGTACGAAGGTCAAAAATATCAGGCTGACCGATGGCGACCATAATATTTCTTGTAAAATCCCCGGTTTTGGAGCAATGGCACTCAAATCCGAATTTGTGAAAAAAGCTTGAAAACAATAAGTTTTCACAAATTTTCAGGTATTAGATTTTGTGTTGGATAGTGGAGCAGGACAGTAGATGATTCCAATTTTTCTGCAAACTATGCTGTAACATTCTTTCTATTCATCAGTCTTATGGGTAAATCTGCTTTTATAATTGAAAATCCCCTAACCGAATGATTGAAATCAAAGATTTGCATAAATCCTATCGCACCGGTGAAAACTGGCTCCATGTACTCAAAGGAATTAATTTCAATGTTTCTGAAGGCGAGCTCGTTTCCATAATGGGTTCTTCCGGTTCCGGAAAATCAACTTTGCTTAACATATTAGGAATGTTGGATGAAGCAGATAAAGGCTCATATGTTTTGGACGGCGTTCCCATCAAAAACCTAAATGAAAAAATCGCTGCTCGATATCGTAACAAATTTCTCGGATTTATCTTTCAGTCATTTAACCTTATAGGGTATAAAAATGCCGTAGAAAATGTGGGTATGCCACTTTATTATCAAGGTTTAAAAAGAAAAGCCCGAACCGAAAAGGCGATGTCATACCTTGAAAAAGTCGGTCTTGCGGATTGGGCCGATCATTTACCCAACCAACTTTCGGGAGGACAAAAACAGCGAGTGGCCATTGCGAGAGCGCTGGCAAGCGAACCCAAAGTCCTCTTAGCCGATGAACCCACGGGAGCGTTGGACACCAAAACCTCTTATGAGGTGATGGATTTGATACAAGGCATTAACGAGGAAGGAAAAACCATCTTGGTCGTCACTCATGAAGAAGACATTGCACATATGACCAAACGAATTGTGCATTTGAAAGATGGGGTGATTATCGACGATTCCATAGTGGAACAACAAAAAGCATTGGCCAATGTTTAATCTGGAACGGTGGGAAGAAATATTCGACACCATCCGTAAAAATCCCTTGCGGACTATTCTCACGGGTTTTTCTGTGCTTTCAGGAATTTTTATTCTGGTCATCCTTCTCGGCGTGGGGCAGGGCATGCAGAACGGTATTTCCAATCAATTTGCTACGGATGCTACCAACCGTATATCAGTTTGGACGGGCATGACTTCCGTGGAATACAACGGCATGAATCCCGGAAGACACATCCAGTTGAGAAATTCGGATTATGATTTCACGATGAGAAAACACGGGGAGGAGTTGGAATATTCCTCTACACGCTATAGAATTTGGGGCGGGATGGTGAACTATTTGGACCAAACCGGCAGCTATCGTATCGAAGGAGTAATGCCTGATTATCAGTTTTTGGAAAATGAAAGCATGGTGTTGGGACGTTATCTTAATTACAATGACCTGAAAAATTATGATAAGGTAGCCGTGATTGGTAATAAAGTAAAGACAGATTTATTTAAAAATGAGGAAAATCCAATCGGCAAATTAATTGAAATCTCAGGCTTAAACTTTAAAGTAATCGGAGTATTTTCGGATCCGGGCGGCGACCGGGAAGAGAGTCGTGTTTTTATTCCCGTAACGACTGCCCAACGCATTTTTAATGGAGGAGACAAAATCGGGAACCTGAGCTTTACCCTTCCCGCACAGGATAATTTCGATCAGACTCTTGCAGCTTCCTTGGCGTTTGTAGCCGATTTAGAAAAAACCTTAAAAACAAAATACAACGTTGCTCCTTCAGATGAAAGTGCAATCACGGTTTGGAACCAACTGGAAAATGCCAAGCGCTTTTACACTTTGATGAATATAATTAAATTATTCTTTTGGGGTGTGGGAATTGCTACCATTTTTGCTGGAATTGTGGGAGTGAGCAACATCATGTTGATTATCGTAAAAGAGCGCACCCGTGAAATCGGAATTAGGAAATCCTTAGGCGCAGAACCCCTTTCCATCGTGGGAATGATCTTGCAGGAATCGGTTTTTATCACTTTGATGGCCGGTTTTTTAGGACTGATTTTGGGTATGTTTTTTCTGCAAACCGTCGGTCCGAAAGTACAAACTGAATTTATAACTAATCCATCTGTCAATTTTAATGTGGCGCTGACCACAGTATTTATTTTGGTGATTGCAGGAGCGGCAGCAGGATTTGTTCCGGCATGGCGTGCAGCGAGAATCAAACCGATTGAAGCCTTGAAAGATGAATAGGTTCACGAGCTGTATGCTATGTTAACAGGAGTAAAATGAAAATTAATAAAAACCATGTTTAATCGCGATAGATGGACGGAAATTATGGAGTCACTGACTGCAAATTGGGTCAGGACAGTGCTCACGGCGGTGGGTGTGGTTTGGGGAATTTTCATCCTTGTGATTTTGCTCGCAGCGGGAAAAGGCCTTGAAAATGGAGTAAAACAAGGCTTTGGCGGCTTAGCTACCAACACGATGTTTATGTGGGCTCAAACGACCACTTTTCCCTATCAAGGTATGCCAAAAGGCAGGAGATATAATTTTCAATTGGACGACGTAGCTGCCATAGAAAAGAATGTGCCGGGATTGCAATATGTCTCTCCACGAAATCAATTGGGTGGTTTTGGGGGCGATAACAACGTGGTACGCGGTCTTAAAAATGGTGCTTTTAATGTGTATGGGGATTATCCGGAAATTATCAATCAACAGCCGTTGGATATCACTTCCGGTAGATTTATTAATCACAACGATATCGAGGAAAAAAGAAAGGTAGCCATCATCGGTCAAGGGGTTGTGGATGCACTTTATGAAAAAGGAGAAACAATTTTGGGTAGCTATGTAAAAATCAGTGGAGTGAATTTTATGGTTATCGGCACCTATATGAAAAAAGGAGGACAAGGTCAGGGGGAACAAGCTCAGAAGGAAATTTATGTTCCCTTTACCACTTTTTCGCAGGCTTTTAATCGAGGCAATGATGTAGGTTGGATGGCGATTACCGCAAAGGATGGTTTTTCGATTACTAACCTGAAAGACGAAGTGATGGGCGTCATCAAAAAACGTCATAAAATCCACCCGGAAGATGATAGTGCAGTGGGATATTTCGATTTATATGAAGAATTCAACAAAATTAATGGTTTGTTTATTGCCCTGAATTTCGTGGCTTATTTCGTGGGATTTATGGTTTTATCGTCAGGAATTATCGGCATCAGTAATATTATGCTCATTGTGGTGCGCGAACGAACCAAAGAAATCGGCATCCGTCGAGCTCTCGGGGCCACACCGTGGGCGGTTCGGGGACAGGTTTTACTGGAATCGGTTTTTTTGACCATTATTTCCGGAATGGTGGGAATCATCATGGCTTGCGGGGTGCTGTATGCTGTGAATGCTTATTTGGAATCAGTGGATACTTCGGAAATGATGTTTCTTAATCCGAGTGTAAACCTCGGGGTGGTTTCCGTGGCTTTATTTATTTTGATTTGTTCCGGATTGATGGCAGGCATGATACCCGCCCAAAATGCAATTCGCGTAAAACCGGTAGATGCCTTGAGAACAGAATAATTAAATGTGTATATAGTTGAAATACAGATAAATACAATATAAAAAAGAAGAATTATAATTTCAAATTAATTCGATTTGGATTAATTATCAGCTTTAATCAACAATCAAATGAAGAGAAAAATCACAATCACAATCCTGGTTTTAATTGCAATCCTTTTTTCGGGTTCACTCTATTATTTTTATAAAAAAAACCAAGAAGATCCGGTGACCTATAAAACCGAAACTGCTGAGATTCGTACCATTGTTAGGAAGACCGTGGCCACAGGAAGTATAGTTCCGGAAGAGGAGATTTTGATTAAACCCAATATTTCGGGAATTATTGATGAGATATACGTGGAGGCAGGCGAAATCGTTCAAGCCGGTGATCTTATCGCAGAACTCGAGGTGGTGCCCAATGTGCAAAACCTTGTGCAAGCGAGAAATCAAATTTCGGCAGCAAAAATCGCTTTGGATAATGAGCAAAAAATTTTCAACAGACAGAAAGAACTTTATGAAAAAGGAGTGATTTCTGCCAATGATTTCGACAATGCAAAAACCGCTTACGATCAGGCCAAACTCACGCATGAATCGGCATTGGAAAATTATGATATTATCAAAACCGGCACCAGCTCCGGTGTGGGAAATGCTGCAAATACTAAAATCAGGGCCACAATTGCCGGAATGGTTTTGGAAGTACCCGTAAAAGCCGGGAACCAAGTGATTCAGGCAAATAACTTTAATGAAGGAACCACCATCGCCGCAATCGCTGATGTGTCGGAAATGATTTTTCAGGGAAAAGTGGACGAGTCGGAAGTGGGAAAACTAAAAGAAGGATTGCCACTCGAAATTCAAGTGGGAGCCATCGAAAATATGCATTTTGATGCAGTGTTAGACTATATTGCTCCCAAAGGAATCGAGGAAAACGGCGCAGTTCAATTTGAAATTGAAGGAACGATTCAAAAGAAAGACAGTATCTTTATTCGTGCCGGATTGAGTGCAAATGCTTCAATTATTCTTGCAAAAGCCGAAGAAGTGCTTTCCATTGAAGAAGCACTGGTGCAGTTTGACAATAAAACCAAACAGGCTTTTGTGGAAGTGAAAAACGGTGCGGGTTTTGAAAGAAAAGATATCGAACTCGGAGTGAGTGACGGGATTTATGTGGAGGTGAAAAGCGGCTTGAAGAAAGAGGATGAAATCAAAATCTGGAATCCCGTTAAACCTGCCCGAACTATGGGGTAACCATCTCAATTGTAACAAAAAGTGATTTCGAACGTAACATTTTTAAAAAACATAAGACCTATCCAACAGACCAAAAGCATATGAAAAAATCAATTCTATTTTTTATTTTAATACTTTTTGGGCTAAAGGTGAATGCCCAAGAACAACAAGCCTGGACCTTGCAAGAATGCATTGAACACGCCATGGAGCATAACATTTCCATCAAACAATCCGAATTGGATTTAGAAATGGCGGAAATCGATAAAAATATGGCTATCGGTAATTATTTGCCGGGTATCAATGGATTTGCCACAAACTCTTGGAACACCGGACTTACACAAAATGTAACCACCGGGGTTTTGCAAAATCAAACCACTCGAAATTTTTCAGCGGGGGTAACACTGGATCTGACTCTTTTTTCGGGACTTCGAAACCTCCGACAACTACAACGAGCAAAACTTTCAGGCTTGGCGGCACAATATTCTCTGGAACAAATGCAAGATGATATTGCGCTTTTTGTGGCCAATTCCTATTTGCAAGTGCTTGTAAACAAAGAAACCCTAAAGGTATTGGAAGAGCAGCATTTGGTCACTTTGGATCAACTGGATCGCACACAAAAACTTGTGGATCAGGGAGTTGCTCCTCAAGGGGATTTATTGCAGATAAAAGCTTTGAGTGCCGAAGAAGAACAACAAATCATCACCGCAGAAAATGCCGTGCACCTTTCTTTAGTAAGCTTAGCACAAACCTTGCTTATTGAAGATTATGAAAATTTTGATATTGCCGAAAGAGAATACGAAGTACGTCCCAATGCAATTATGAGCCGATCGGTGGACGAAATTATCAAATTTGCGATGGAGGAACGAGCAGAAGTAAAAATCGCTGAAAAGAATGTGGAACTTGCCCAAAAAGATGTTCAGATTTCACGCGCTGCTTATTACCCGACTTTAAGTGGTTTTTTCAACTATAATACCCGGGAATCCGGTGCCGAAAGAATTACTCAGGGAGAAATAGACCCTGATTTTCCCTCCCGACCGATTGGGTATGTAGAAAGCACAGGCGAAGTGGTGGTTGCTCCTAATTTTAAGGTGAACACTTTGCCCCCATTGCCTTTCTTTGAACAATTATATATGTTTGATGGAATATCTTATGGCTTTCAATTGAATGTACCTATTTTTAATGGTTTATCCACCCGCAATACCGTGAAACGTCAAAAAGTGAATGTGATGCGGGCTGAATATCAATTGGAGCAAGCCAAACTGGATTTAGAATCCAACGTTTATCAGGCTTTCGTGGATGCCAAAGGAGCGGCGAAAGCTTATGACGCAGCAAAAGTAGCTTTAGAAGCCCAACAACTCGCTTTCAAATATGCACAAGAACGCTATGATGTAGGCCTTACGAACGCATTTGAACTACGTCAGGCGCAATTCGAATTGACAAATTCCGAGAGCAAGTTGATTCAGGCAAAATATGACTATATTTTTAAAGTAAAAGTCCTCGAATTATATTTTGGAATACCGGTTGACCAAATTAGATTGTGATTTAAGTAAAAATATATTCCATAGAAGATCAATATTAATTTATAATCGATGAGCAAAAAAACCTTATTAATAATTATTGGTGTTTTCCTTTTTATCATCGTCCTGTTGATAGGTGGCAGCAAGGCCGGATGGTTTGGAAAATCAGGCAACTTTGAAAAAGTTGAGGTATTGGTTATTGATCAACTTCCCATAACCGAAACCGTTTCTGCAGCAGGAAAAATCCAACCCGAGGTAGAGGTTGAACTTTCCTCGGAGGTTTCCGGAGAAATTATCGACTTGCCTGTTGTTGAAGGACAGCAGGTCAAAGAAGGGGATTTATTGATAAAAATCAATCCTGATATTTACACCTCGATGCTCACCCAAAGTGAGGCGAGCTTAAAGAATATTCGTGCAGCTCATGCTCAGGCCCAGGCCAATTTTGAACAAGCAAGGTTAAACCATGAACGTTATAGAACTTTGTTTGAACAAGGTGTGGTTCCCCAAGCAAAATGGGATGAAGTTGTTGCTGCTTTTGAATCGGCAAAAGCAAATTTACGTGGAGCTTATTTCAACATTGAAAGTGCACAAGCCCGAGTGAAAGAAGCCAATGATAATCTTGCTCGAACCAGTATTTATGCTCCCATGGATGGAACAATTTCCCGATTGAATGTAGAAGTGGGACAACGCGTCGTGGGAACACAACAAATGGCGGGAACTCCTTTGATGAGTGTGGCCAATATGGGAAATATGGAAGTCTTGGTGGATATCAATGAAAACGATATCGTGAAAGTATCCATCGGAGATTCGGCAATCGTAGAAGTAGATGCATATCTGAAAAAGAAATTTAAAGGTGTAGTAACCGAAATTTCCAGTTCCGCAATGGAAAATCTCACCGCCGATCAGGTTACGAATTTTGAAGTGAAAGTGCGTATTCTAAAATCTTCCTATGCCGATTTAATCAAAGACGATTCCACTCAGGTTTCTCCTTTCCGACCCGGAATGACTGCAACGGTGGATGTCATTACCAATGATAAAGAAAATGTAATCGGAGTGCCCATCAGTGCGATTGTTATTAAAAGCGATACCACGTCCACTCGAAATTCCGAAAGCAAAAGAAATTTCAATACAGAACAACAATTTGAATGTGTGTTTGTGAAAAAAGGAAATCAAGCCAAATTGCAAGTTGTTGAAACGGGAATTCAAGATAGCAGAAACATCGAAATCCTTTCGGGTCTGCATGTAGGAGATACAGTGATTACAGGACCTTACAGCACAGTCACCAAAACTCTTGACGATGGAGATAAAATTGAAATAGTCAAAAAGACCGCTACAAAATAAGCAGATTTGGCATTAATTCTCAACATAGAAACCTCCACCACAAACTGTTCTGTATCGATAGGAAAAAACGGAAAATTACTTTCCCTTAAGGAAGAAAATCACCCGCATTATTCCCATTCCGAAAACCTGCATCTTTTTATTGAGGAAGCTGTAAGGAAAGCGGAAATAAACCTTGAACAACTTGATGCTATTGCCGTTGGAAAAGGTCCGGGATCTTACACGGGATTACGCATTGGAGTTTCCACAGCCAAAGGCTTGTGTTTTGCTTTGGACAAAAAGTTGATTTCCGTCCCCACGCTTTCTATGTTGGCCAAACAAATAAAAGCCCAAGCGTCTGAGGTGGTGATTCCCATGTTGGACGCCCGCCGAATGGAAGTTTATTCCGCAGTTTTTGATCACCGCGGAACACAAATTCGAGAAACCCGTGCAGAAATTCTCAATGAGCATTCTTTTTCGGAATATCTTCACGCCGGAAAGGTTCATTTTTTAGGCAATGGTGCCCAAAAGCTACAGCCGTTAATCTCCGGATCCTCAGCTCAATTTATCGAAGGAAAATTTCCTTCGGCAAAAGAAATGGTTGCACTCTCTGAAGAAATTTTCAACCAAGGTAAATTTGAGGATGTAGCTTATTTTGAGCCTTTCTATCTGAAAGATTTCGTAGCCGGAAAATAAGTCTAAGGAATATTTTTATTTTTCCCATCCTTGTCATCTTCGTCTAGCTTGGGGGGGTGATTGTGATAATACACATGCATATCCCTTTGCGGATAAGGAATTTCCATTCCGGCTTTCTCCAGCCGTATTTTTCCTTGTTCGATGGTGTACCAATGACAAGGCCAGTAATTTTCGTTTTTCGCAAAAAATCGGAGAGAAATATTCACGGCATTGTCTTCCAGGCTACTAACCATGACCTCAGGTTCCGGGGTTTTCATCACGCCTTCTTGTTCCTTTGCCAGTTCTAAGAGAATTTTTTTTGCCAGTTGAATGTCATCATTATAAGAAATCCCGAAAATAAATTGTCCGCGTCGAATTCCCAAAACCGTGTAGTTTACGATATTTTCATTCGAAATTTGACCGTTGGGAATCACTGCCATTTGATTGCCGAAAGTGGTCAATTTTGTATAGAATAATGAAATGTCCGTCACCGTTCCTGAAACCCCCTGGGCTTCAATCCAATCCCCCAGACGATAAGGTTTTAAAGCCAAAATGATGACTCCACCGGCAAAATTGGAAAGCGAACCCTGCAAGGCCAAGCCTACTGCCAATCCTGCCGCACCCAGTAAAGCAATCAACGAAGCAGTTTCCACGCCTAATTGCGAGATAACCAAGACAATCAATAATATTTTTAGACCGATATTAGTGAGCCTTACCAAAATCCTTTCAAGAGCTTCGTCGTAGTCCTTTTTTTCAAAAAAACGGTTAAGCCATTTGAGGATAACGCGGATGAACAACCATCCTACCACCAACATAATCAAAGCTCCGATCAAAGTCGGCAAATAAGCGATGAATTGTTCAGCGTAATAAACTATGTAATCCCCAATTTTGTTTAACTTTTCCATATTTCTTTATTGGTATTTTGTGTAGGTTTGTCTTGTGTAGAGATTCTGCAGGAAAGTATCCCAAATATCCATCAAAATCTCGAAAAAGCTATTTTTTTAATGGTTTACAAAGTAATTGATTTTTTATTTTTATTTAAAAACTATAATGTTTAATTTTTGTTAAAAACTTAAAACGAATAATATGATTTCTGGTTTCAGGTTTATCAATGAAATCGTAATTCCTATATTTATTGTTGGATAAAATCCCTAAAATATGAAAAAAATATTTAGTCTTTTCCTTTTTTCCTTAGTGATGTTTTCCTGTTCGGATAAACAAAAAGTGGATTTATTAATCTTTAATGCAAAAATATATACTGTTGATGATGATTTTTCGGTGGTTGAAGCCTTAGCCGTAAATAATGGTCGGGTGGTAATGACCGGAAAAGAGGAAGAGATAAAAAATAAATTTTCCTCAGATAATATCCTCGATGTGAAAGGCAATCCGGTTTTTCCCGGTATTATCGATGCTCATGCCCATTTTTTTGGGTTGGGCCTTGATGCTCAACAAGTGGATTTGTCCGGCACCGGGAGTTTTGAAGAAGTCGTGGGGAGATTGGTGGATTTTCAAAATAAAAATCAACTTTCCTATCTCAAAGGGCGCGGTTGGGATCAGAATGATTGGCAAGTAAAAGAATTTCCCAACAAAGCGATTCTGGACAGTATTTTTCCTGATACTCCCGTGGCAATTACCAGAATTGATGGTCATGCACTACTCGCAAATCAGAAGGCCTTGGAGTTGGCCGGAATCGATGAGAATACAGCAGTTACCGGTGGTGAAATTGAAAAGAAAAATGGAAAATTAACCGGGATTTTAATCGATAATCCTATGGATTTGATTTATAATTCTATGCCTAATCCCACAACTTCTCAGGTTATTGAGGCCTTGATGAATGCCCAGAAAATAAGCCTTCAATATGGGTTGACCACTGTGGTGGATGCCGGTTTAGATAGACAGATAATAAAGGAGATTGATAAGCTGCAAAGAAGTGGAGATTTAAAAATTCGAATTTATGCCATGGCGGCAGCAAGTCCTGAAAACCTGAATTATTATTTGAAAAACGGCATTTTAAAAACAGAAAAACTTCATGTTTCCTCTTTTAAAGTATATGCCGACGGAGCTTTAGGTTCCCGAGGGGCGGTTTTGAAGGAACCCTATTCCGACAAACCGGATCATTTTGGTAGCCTATTGATTGGAATTGAAGATTTCAAAGAAATGGCAAAACGAATTCACAACTCAAATTTTCAGATGAATACCCATGCGATTGGAGACTCCGCCAATGCTGTGGTGCTAAGAACCTATAATGAATTATTGAACGAAAACGAGGATCGGCGTTGGAGGGTGGAACATGCCCAAGTGGTGGATGAAAAAGACTTTGCTTATTTCGGAAAAAATATTCTCCCTTCTGTGCAGCCCACCCATGCGACCAGCGATATGTATTGGGCAGAAGACAGGTTGGGAGAAGAGCGGCTAAAAAATGCGTATGCCTTGAAAAAATTATTGCAACAAGCCGGTAAAATTGCACTTGGCACCGATTTTCCTGTAGAAAACCCCAATCCATTTTACACGTTTTATGCCGCTACTGCCCGAAAGGATTTATCCGGTTTTCCCCGGGAGGGTTTCCAGATTGAAAATGCACTGAGCAGGGAGGAGGCCTTAAAGGGAATGACTATTTGGGCAGCTTATGCCAATTTTGAGGAAAATGAAAAAGGAAGTTTGGAAGTAGGCAAATTTGCCGATTTCATAATCCTAAATCAAGATATTATGGAAATTCCTCTCGATAAAGTGCCGCAGACCAAAGTCTTGGCCACTTATATCGGAGGAGAGAAAGTATATGGAGACCCTTTGAAATAATTCTAAAATATTTCTCGTATTTGAAGCATATCCCTCACCAAAAAAAATATTTAACGAATATTTATACACCTAAGCCTCCACAACAAAGCGAGTTGAAATTATCTTTGAAGAAATCACAAACTCATTTGAATGTCGCTTAAAGGAACACTCATCAAAAATTTAATCGGGATTGGAGAAGGCCTGGTTTCGGAAGCCAATCATGTTTCGGCACAAGCAAAAACCTTGACCAAATTACTCGAACGAGCAAAGGAAACGGCTTTTGGGAAGTTTTATGGTTTCGATGAAATTTTAAACTCAAAAAATCCTTCACAGGAGTTTAAAAATCGGGTTCCTTATTTTGATTATAACAAAATGGAGAATCAATGGTGGAAACAAACTCAAAAAGGAATTCCTGATATTTCATGGCCGGGCACTGCTTCTTATTTTGCTTTGAGTTCGGGAACCACGGGAAGCAAAAGTAAACGCATTCCGGTAACGGAAGATATGTTGGATGCCATTCGAAAAGCGGGAATAAAACAAGTGGCTGCCCTTTCAAATTTTGACTTGCCCCCGGAATTTTTTGAAAGAGAGATCCTCATGCTCGGAAGTTCCACGAACTTGAAAGAAAATTCCGGAAGGTGGGAAGGTGAAATCAGTGGAATAGGAGCGAGCAACATTCCTTTTTGGTTTCGGGGATATTACCGACCCGGGAATGAAATTGCCAAAATAGATGATTGGGATGAGCGGCTGGATCAAATCGCCAAAAATGCAAAGGAATGGGATATTGGTGCGCTCAGCGGAATTCCTTCTTGGATGGAACTGATGATGAAAAGAGTAATCGAGTACCATGGCGTGGATAATATTCATCAAATTTGGCCAAATCTACAAGTTTACGCTTCCGGAGGAGTGGCTTTTGAAGCGTATGAAAAAAGCTTTTTTTCCTTGTTGGGAAAACCCATTACCGTAATTGAAACTTATCTTGCTTCAGAGGGTTTTTTGGCATGTCAAACCCGGCCGGAAACTACGGCAATGCAACTGCTTACAGATAACGGAGTGTATTTTGAATTTGTACCTTTTAAACCGGAATACATACATCAGGATGGTTCTTTAAAAGATAATGCTCCCTGCACAAATCTTGAAGGCGTAAAGCTTAATCAGGAATATGTATTGCTCATCAGCACTGTTTCAGGAGCGTGGCGTTATTTAATCGGCGATACCATCGAGTTTAGTGATGTGGATAAAGCCGAAATCAAAATTACGGGTAGGACAAAGTTTTTCCTGAATGTGGTAGGCTCGCAACTTTCGGTAAACAAAATGAATGAAGCAATTTTGGGGTTGGAAAACCAATTCAATTTAAAAATCCCGGAATTTGTGGTTTCGGCTGTGAAAATAAATGACGAATATTATCATAAATGGTATTTGGGTATGGATTCTCCGGATGAAATGGAGGAAAAAACCTTGGCACAGATTCTGGATAAATCTTTACAAGAAGCGAATAAAAATTATGCTGTTGCCCGTTCCAAATCCCTAAAAGGAGTTGTAGTAAAGACTATTCCCGTTAATGTTTTTTATGAATGGAATGCTTTTCAAAAGAAAAAAGGAGGACAAGTGAAAACAGAGAAAGTAATGAAAGAGGAAAAATTCTTAAAGTGGGAGAAGTTTGTCTCCGAAAATTGTTAATTATTATAAATTGAATAGAGTATATTAAAAGCAAATACCCTGAAGTTTTGGCAGCTTCAGGGTATCTGTTTATTTTAAAAAGAAGGCTTGTTAATTGCCATCGGGATTTTCGTCTTGTCCTTGATCCGGGGTTTGAACGTCGGTGTTGATATCACCTTCCAGCATTCTGTCAGAGGCTTTTGCAGCTTCTTTCATGCCTTCTTCAATCATCCCGTAGAACTGACCAAGTTCAGGCAGAATAACAATTCGGGTCCTGCGGTTTTTGGCACGACCTTCAGCCGTAGAGTTGGTGGCAACGGGAATATATTCTCCACGCCCGGCGGCAGTCATTCTTTCGGGTTCTATGCCAAAATCATCTTGCAAAATGCGTACGATGGAAGTGGCTCGGTGAACACTCAAATCCCAGTTGTCGTTTATGCAACTGTTGTGAATTGGATTAGTGTCGGTATGTCCTTCAACCATAAACTGAAAATCGGGTTTATCCTTAACCACTTTCGCTACTTTTTCCAAAACCTGTCTTGCTCTTTTGGAAACTTTATAACTTCCACTGTCAAAGAGTAATTTATCTGAAATCGAAACAAAGACCACTCCTTTTTCTACACTGATTTGGATGTCTTCATCGTCAAGGCTTCCTAAGGCGCCTTTGAGGCTGGTGACCAAAGCAAGAGTAACGCTATCTTTTTTATCCATGGCTTCGTGCAAAGCCTGAATTTGCAAATCCTTCTCTTGAATTCGCTTTAAGGATTCGTTTAGGTTTTTGGCAGCCTGTTCGGACAAGGTGGCCAAATTCCCTTGAGCCATCAGCAGGGCTTCGTTGGTGTTTTCCAAGGTCCGGATTTGTGTTTGGAGAGAGTTTTTGTCGCGCTCGCAAATACGCAACTGAGTAGTACAATCATCCAACAAGGCTTGTGTTTCTTGTTGTTTAGCTTCGAGAGCTGCATATTTCTTCTGTGAAACACAAGAACCCATAGCAATCATCACGGCAGATAACAAAACGATTTTTTTCATAATGTTTGTTTGAATGTATTTGTTTGATAGCCCAAAACTACTAAAAATATGGGCTGTATAGAAGCTATTAACAAGATTTTAGCTTAATTTATTGTCGATTTTGTTTAAGTCTGTATAAAACTTTTTTCCAAGGATAAAATATTGATAAACAATAGAGAAGGGGAGAGGCTGCTCTTTCTTGGTGATGGTTTTTCTTTTTTTCACCATTTTTGGAAGTTTGCCATAAAAGGAAATATGCGCTTTTAGAATGGCAAAAGTGTGTTTGGGTTTGAGTTTTACAAGAAATAAAATCCCTGCCAACCCATCCATCATCAATCGGAAGAAAAGATAAATCCAGGTTTTAAAACCCGGGGTATTTTTTAGTAGGTTAAAAAGAGAATTCCGAAAATTTAGAAAAGTTTTTCGGGGGCTGGAATTACTGAGCGTAGATCCACCTTTGTGAAAAACACGACTTGCACCGACATATTTTATCATATAGCCGAGGTTTTTTATTCGCCAGCATAAATCGATTTCTTCCTGATGGGCAAAATAATCCTCATCCAAACCACCGCTCTCGTGGAAAACAGAACGCCGCACCGCAAGACAAGCGCCACTGGCCCAAAAGATAGGGATTTCATCGTCGTATTGACCGCGGTCTTTTTCGATTCGGTCAAAAATGCGACCGCGGCAATAGGGGAAACCAAATTTGTCCAGGAATCCGCCTGCTGCCCCTGCATATTCAAAAAAGTCTTTTTGGGTATAATCCAATATTTTGGGTTGAGCAGCTGCAGTATTGGGTTGGTTTTCAAAACATTGGATGAGAGGTTGAAGCCAGCCGGACGGAGTTTCCACATCGTTGTTTAATAAAATAAAAAGCTCTTCCTCCAGACCGATTAGCGCATCGTTATAGCCTTTTGCATAACCGCTGTTTTGAAGGTTTTGAATGATGCGAACTTGCGGAAAAGTCTGTTTCACAAACAATATCGAATCATCTGTGGAAGCATTATCCGCCACATAAACAGTAGCTTCTTTCGAATTCTCGATGACTGAAGGAAGAAACTCTTGAAGCAGTTTTTTTCCATTCCAGTTGAGTATGACTACGGCTGTTTTCACGAAGGCGAAAATA
>CAYPGZ010000048.1:0-15044 GCA_964410335.1 uncultured Flavobacteriaceae bacterium
TTGTATGCCGATGCTTTTGATAAAAATATAATTATCGTAACACCCACAACTTTATTGGCTGTTTTGAAAACCATTGAAAGTATGTGGCAAAACGAAAAACAAAAACAAAACGCTATCGACATTGCCACCCAGGCCGGAGCTTTGTATGATTCATTCACCAACCTTACCGAAGAACTTCTGAAGGTAGGACGACAAATAGGAACGGTGCAAAACACCTATGAAGGAGCCATGAAAAAACTCACCGGAAAAGGAAACCTTATCAAACGTGTAGAACGCTTGAAAAAACTGGGAGCAAAAGCCAGCAAGCAAATGGATGCCAAACTGCTTGCAAGGGCAAATGAAGACGACGACGAAATGGCAGAATCATAGGTAATAAACCTATTCCACCACCTTAAACTCCATGTCTCGTATCTCACTTTAAAGATTTAAGATCTTTCCTTGAGATAGGCAAGACTTTGCCCCAAATCAGGATTATCCTTTATTAGGGTCAAAATAAATAATTTCAATTCTTCAATTTCGTGGGGCAACAATCTGGTGATTGCTTTTTCCACTTCTTTGCAAAACAAGACTACATCAAAACTTACTTTTTCAAGTATTGTTTTGGTATATTCAAACATTGCTCTCGCCATGGTCGAATGATTTTTAGTTGATAGTTTGGTAGTCTTTCAATTCATATACAAGTTTTAGGAGTTAATTTCGCTTTCGAAGATACATTATTTTTTTACTCTTTGCACATACGAAATCACAATTAACTTTTGGAGTATAAAACTATAAAAAAGGCAAGGATAAAAATTTAGTAAATTCAATTAAAATTAATTTTATTCCTTTTTTTTCTCTTTCCAATCATCCTGAACCTCTTCTTTAATTTTATTGTCTATTTTTCCGAAAAGTAGGTTGATGACAATAATCAATGCGGTAATAATAAGTAGTTCCCTATACATAGCCAGGGAAGCCAAACACCCCACAGCGGCACTACACCAAATTGTGGCTGCAGTGGTAAGTCCTTCTATTTCCCCTTCTCTTTTCCAAATCACTCCGGCTCCCAGAAAACCCACTCCCACAACGATTTGACTTAACACGCGGGTGAGATCTGCATCTTTAAATCCCGTAAATTCCAATGAAGTTATCATAAAAACGGCTGCTCCCAAAGACACCAGCGTATTGGTTTTTAATCCGGCATGTTTATTTTTAAATTCCCGCTCGATTCCGATAAGTACCCCCGCCACTGCCGCTGCTCCAATTCGCAATACAAAGTCATGTAGTTCCATTTTATCTTTTTTTAAACTCTAAAATTACTTGAATCTGTTTTTTTTCCGGAGGCGATTATATATTCTTTAACAAGACTGATTTTATATATATTTGGAACAACGAAATCACCCTTTTTGTACCAAGTGCAAATGGGCTCCAAAAAAACCGACATTCCGGATCAACTAAAGTAACCAACCCCACCCCATCCATGGAACTATCTTCAATCGACTGGCTTATCATCACCGCATTTTTTTTAGTTAGTTTACTCATCGGAATTATCGTTTCCCGAAAAAGCGGAGAGAGTTCAGAAAATTTTTTCCTTTCCGGCAGAAACATGCCGTGGTGGCTTTTAGGGACTTCGATGGTAGCCACCACTTTTGCAGTGGATACTCCCGGGTTAGTAGCGGGAATTGTAAGAAAAGACGGGGTTTACGGAAACTGGATCTGGTGGGCGTTTTTATTAACCGGTATGCTGACCGTGTTTTTTTATTCTAAACTCTGGCGAAAAAGCGATATTACCACAGATTTGGAGTTTTATGAATTGCGTTACAGCGGAAAAAGTGCCGCTATTCTTCGTGGATTCCGAGCTATTTACCTCGGTGTATTTTTTAATATTGTCATTATGGCTACCGTTTGTTTGGCAGCTATAAAAATAGGGCAAGTCCTGTTTGGTTTTGATGCTGCTCAAACTTTGATAGTCGCTTCTTTAGTCACGGTTTTTTATTCCCTGCTCGGTGGTTTAAAGGGTGTTTTGATTACCGACTTCATACAGTTTTTCATCGCAATGGCAGGAAGTATTTGGGCCACTATTTATATTATAAACATGCCTCAAATCGGAGGATTGGATAAGTTGTTGACCCATCCCGCGGTTTCCGAAAAAACAATGATGTTTCCCGACTTTTCCCAACCCGAAATTTTTATTCCGCTTTTGGTAATTCCTTTGGCTGTACAGTGGTGGAGTGTATGGTATCCCGGAGCCGAACCCGGCGGTGGCGGATATATCGCCCAGCGTATGCTCGCCGCAAAAAACGAAAAACATGCCACCCTGGCCACACTTTATTTTAATGTAGCCCATTACGCCATACGACCATGGCCATGGATTTTAATCGGGATGGCTTCATTAATTATTTTCCCGAACCTCGATAGCCTCCAAACAGCTTTTCCCGGACTGAGTGAAAATTTTGTGCGCGATGATCTTTCGTATGCCGCGATGCTCACTTTTCTTCCGGCAGGACTCTTAGGATTAACCCTTACTTCCTTGATTGCTGCTTTTATGAGTACCATTTCCACCCATTTAAACTGGGGCAGCAGCTATGTGGTCAATGATTTTTATGTGCGTTTTATCAATAAAAAGGCTACCGAAAAAAAGAAAGTTCTCGTAGGAAGGGTATTCACTTTTTTGATGATGCTTTCTGCAGGTTTTCTTTCCTTGATTTTGGAAGAAGCCCGCGATGCATTCAATCTGCTCTTGCAAATCGGTGCAGGAACGGGATTGTTGTTCATTCTGCGTTGGTTTTGGAGAAGAATAAACCCCTACAGCGAAATAACGGCAATGGTGGTTTCTTTTTTGATAGCCGTTTTGTTTTTTGTCAATTCAAAAATAGCTTCCCCACTTTTCCAGCTCGAAACTCACTGGCAGTTGGTTATTGGTGTAGTGGTCACTACAATTGCATGGGTGTTGGCCACGCTTTTGACCAAACCCTCAAAAAAGGAAGTCATCGACAAATTCGAGGCGCGGGTTTTTGATAAAGAAGGAAAGTTCTTCAACTTCGGCTATAAAACCACGGCCTTTTTTGCCGGGACGATTGGAGTTTATGCCTTGTTATTCGGAACCGGGTTTTTGCTGTACGGCGAAATTATGGGAACACTGATTTGTGGGCTAGTCTGCTTGATTTGCGGATGGGTTTTGTGGAAATATTGGCGTAAGGTGGTGTGAAATCATCTTTTAAAAAAAATCCTTTTACCGACAATGAAATGTTGAAAAATCCAGGAAGAATAAGTTTTTGCAAAAATTATTCTCAATCCTCGGGAAACTTTACATACTCCGGCGCTACGGATTCCTGTTCGGTCATTTCTTCAATAGCTTGGGGAATTTCTTCGGGTTTGATCTCTCCTTTGAATATTTTTCGCACCAGTTCGTCAAATGTATCAAAATCAACCGTGTAGGAAAGCCCCATTCCTTGATTGTAAATAATATCTTCTCCGATATACCGTATATCGTTTTCACGGTTAAAAACTTTAAAGCGCAAGGTTCCATCTTCATTTAAAAGAAAGTTTAGCTCGGCGTTTCCAAAAATAAAAGATTCCGAAACCCCACCAATGGGCACGCCCACTTCCCCTTTAAACACCAGTCGGTTGCTGATTTGCGTAGAAACCATAACGCCAAACCGATCGACGCCTTCCTGCTCGGGCGTTCGTTCGCCTTGGTCATATCTAAAACCGAGCGAAAATTTTCCGTCATCATCACGAAAAAGATTATTAACCAAACCGGAAGCCCGCTCAAACAGAGTTCCTGCCGGGGCTTCTCCCAAGGCGCCCGGGCTGTAGAATTGCCGGATTGTTATCAAAGACAATGCTTGAAGTTCCGTACTTCTGCGATCGTTTATACGATATTCAAGCTCAGATTTTATGGTGGAACTCAAGTTGGGATATTGTAGAGCAAATTCAATGTCCGGTTGCACAATTTGCCCATTTAAGGAAATGACCACCTCCACCGGAATCAACCGGTTAAAATTCGGGCTTTCCAATAATATCGAAGGATTGGCGGTAGTGTAATAAATTGCGCGAACATTTAAATCGGCACGAGCCGGACTACCACTCCAGTTGATACTTCCTCCGGATTGCACTTCGAATTCCTTTTGCACCAATCCGGCATATTTAAAATTGAAAACCCCTTCATAAACCGCAAAGTCTCCCCACATATTGAATTTTCCATTGGTATTAATTTCAATACGTAAAATCCCTGCTCCTCGTCCTCGTAAGGTACTGCCGCTCACCTGATCTACCACGATTTCCACCAAGGCATCGTTGGTTACATTCAAATCAAAATTAATAGACAGCCCTTTTATTTCTTCTATAAAAATATCTTTTCCTTCCTCTCGAGCAGTTTTTTCTTCAGGACTTAAAAAATAAATAAATGAGGCATCAGAAACGGTTTCTGTATCGTTCAACGGAATTTTAAAAACCGTTCCTTCTTCGGTGGTTGCATCCACATTGATCACCAGTTCATCGGTAGGACCGGCAATCGATGCGCTTCCACTGATAAAAGCGGTTCCGTAATAGAGCGCTGTTTCGCTGGCTTCTGTATTTAAGGCTAACAAGCGATCGGTGGTAACCTTTAAATCCAATCTCCAGTCTTTAAAATTATTATGGGAAATACTTCCGTTTAGTAAACCTTCTGTTTCATATTCGGTGTCCAGTAATTTCACATTATCAAACACAAAACGCTGTTTATCAAGATTTACCACCGCTTGATCTTTAAAGTCGTAATCCACATTCAGATAAGGAATACGAAGTCCGGCATCTTCCAGAATCAATCTGCCGGAAATTCCGGGATTGCGATAATCCCCCATGATTTTTGCCGTGCCGGTGGCCGCACCTCGTAGATTACTGATTACATCTTTACCCAAAGGACTAAAGGCATCGAGTTTGAATTTCTGTAGATTAATTTCCAAATCGATATGTGCATTTTCATCACTGACATTAATTTCCCCATTTGCCGTCAGATAATCATAATATTCATCCTTCATCAAGGCATAAATCGAATAATTGGTCAAGTCTTCATTGCCCTTCACCTGAAGCGACAAATCCCCGTAGGGAATATCATTTATCGACAAATCATCAATTCCTAAAGCAACGGTTGGGAAATAAGCTCCTTTTTCTTGAAGGATTTGGATTTTACCATCCACGGTTCCTCGCATATCCAAACTATCCATATCCGGGGTGATTTTTTCTAAATCCACTTTATCAAAAGCCAGCTTTATATCTTTGTAAGTGGTGTCTCTCATAATCCCGCTCATCCGGATTTCCTGATCTTTATGACTCATGACCAGCGAATCAATATAGACATCGCGAAAATTATCGTCAAAAACTATCCTGTTCGACTCATTTTTTTCTTCATTCAAAAACCATAAGCTTTCTTTAAATTTAAAATTGGATCTGCGCACGCCCACTACTGAATTTCCCCTTTCATTAATCGTATGGTAAAAACTTAAATTGAATTCATCATTATTTTCTACCCCTCCCCGGAATTCCGAACGGATAAATAGGGTGTCGCGCATGGTGACATTAATCAAACTGAAGTCAGAAATATTATAAAAATTCGTGGCCACACTATCCACCTCAATAAAAGTATTGAAAAGCGGGTTGGTGTTGTCCACTTGCAGGTTTATATTCTCAATTAAATTCCCAAAAGCAGTAATCTGGGGCGACTTGAAACGCAGATTGAATTTAGAATCGTCCGAAGCCATACTCCCTCTCACAAAGGTATTTGGAGCCAATTCAATTTCAGGGAAAAACACTTCAACAATTTTGTTATAGATATTAAAATTAAAATCCAGGTATTGATTGGTAGTGATAATTTCCGGTTGATAATTGGCGTACAAACTTGCAATCGAATTTTGAAATAAAGCCGGAATTTCTTCCAGTTTAAAACTTCCTGAAAGTTGACCATCTATGACATCAGGGGAGTTTATCGTAATCCTTCGTTCTCTTTCGAGGTTCCCGTTGGGGAAGGGCTCTGTGAAAGAAGAAGTTATTTTCAGTTCATGAAAAGTATAAGTATTTCTCGCATTTTGGTACGAGGAATTATAAAACAAGACGGTTCCGACAGCATCATTCAAATCGGTGGCGCTCATATCCATGGAAACTTCTCCTTTGAATATTGACAAGCTGTCCCGACTCACAAAGTTCAAAGCATGTAAATCGGCATATTCAATATTGAGATCAAAATCATAGGTTTTCAGTTTTCGTGCAGCATTGACAGCTCCTTCGAACTCAAATTTGAGATTGGGGTCGTTTCCTTCCAGCCTTCCATTAAAAATGGCATTGCTCAAGACTCCCAACACCGAAATATTTTTATAGCGATAATCATTAAAAACAAATCCGGAAATCTCGCCGTTGAGGTTGGTGTCTAAAGTTTCTTTGGTAAAACCACGTCCGTCCACATTCAAGTTAAAAGAGGTTTCGCCAAGAGATTTACTTTTCAACAAGCGCCCGAGATCAAAGTTTCTCACTTGGATATTTCCTTTGTAGGTGGCAAAATCGGAATCGTCTAAACTTCCCAGACTAAGATTGAGGACTGCCGTTCCGAGTTTGGTAGAAATTCGGGAATCCGTTTCGACTGTGGAAGGGGTCACTTTCACATATCCTTTCAAAGAGGTCGTACCTAATTCACGCAAAACTAGAGGCAAATCACCTAAAGTTTCGGGTAGCAACCTCACCAGATCATTATAGTCTGAAGAAAGTTGATTCAAATCCCCGCTGATGGTAAAAGTGTCGTCTAAATCCGAAAAGAGTCCTTGCAAACGAAGATCGCCGTCGATAATACTGTTGTTAATCCCATCGAGTTTAAAATTTTCAAGATTTAAATCGTTGAGTGTTCCGGTGAGATTTCCATCCAGATTAATTTCATGATTTCCGTCGCCAAAACCTTCATAAAAAATATTCAAATCCTGAAAAGAAATTTTCGAGTTGTCAAGGATTGCCGTGAGGTTCACCTTATTTTCAAAATCCGATAATTCTCCTTCTTCATAATCAAAAACCACCTCTGCATTCAGTTGGGATGTGGGCGTGGTTAATGCCAAATTTCGCGCAATCATGTTCGTAGGGGAATAGCTGAATTTTGTACTCATATCCTCAATACGCAATCCTCTTGATTCATCAGCTTTCATCGAATTCATTTCTATGGAAATATTCGGTCCGTCAACTTCAAAATTAGAAGCATCAAGGTTAAGGTTGTCCAGAGAAATCACATTTGGGCTAGGCAGATTTTCATCGATATAAGTAAAAGTACTGTTGAGGGCAACGATATGCTCCACAGATATTTTTACAGGTTTGGGATTGGGTTTATTGCTGTCGAAACTGCGTGTGAAAACAGCAAAGTTGTCCAGCGTATCGCCTTTATATCGGCGGATATCAAAATCAAGACCCTCTACTTCGGTGTTGCCGAAATTCAAATTTCCATTAAAAAAACCGGTCAGCCCAAGAAGTGAAGTGTTGAGTTGTTCTGCTTTTATGAGTGTATCTTTTCGATAATCTAAAATCAAAATTTCGCGAAGAGATACCGCTCCATTGTACGTTATCGCCACGCGCTCCACCTTCATATCCGTTCCGAATTTTTCGTTGAGATTGTCGGTAAGCTTTCGGGCGACGGATGTTTGCACGGCCGGGATAGAGAAAACCAATATCAATAACAGAAAGAGCAGCAATATTGCCACTACGACCCGTATTATTATTTTTAAAAACTTTTTAATTTTTGTTCGGTTTGTGATAACTGTGGCCGGTTTCTATTCCCTTTTCAAATTGCGGTAATCGCTGGATAAAAGTCTTATTTTTGCAATGCAATATCGCACAAATTTAGCCAGTTTTGAGCAATTTTTGTGCCTAAAATAACTTAATGACTTCCCAAAAAACCTATGTTCTAGGAATTGAATCTTCTTGCGATGACACCGCAGCAGCAGTGTTGTGTAATGAAAAAGTGCTTTCAAATGTGGTGGCCACTCAAAAAATTCATGAGGAATACGGCGGAGTCGTACCGGAACTCGCCTCACGAGCGCATCAGCAAAATATCGTTCCGGTGGTGGATAATGCCCTAAAAAAAGCAAGTATAAAAAAAGAACAACTTTCAGCAATTGCTTTTACTCGCGGTCCGGGATTGATGGGCTCTTTGCTGGTGGGAACTTCTTTTTCAAAATCTCTTGCCATGGGACTAAAAATTCCTTTGATTGAAGTCAATCATATGAAGGCACATATTCTGGCTCATTTTATTGAAGATAAAGAATTTTCAGAATCCGATTCGGCAAAGCCCGAGTTTCCCTTTTTAGCTTTGACCATCAGTGGAGGACACACGCAAATTGTGCGGGTAAACTCCTATTTTGAAATGGAAGTCATCGGAGAAACCCTGGATGATGCCGTGGGAGAAGCTTTCGACAAATGCGGAAAAATGTTGGGACTCCCCTATCCCGCCGGACCTTTTATCGACAACTATGCACAACGCGGGAATCCAGATGTTTTTGCCTTTTCCAAACCCAAAGTTGCAGGATTGGATTTTAGTTTCAGTGGATTAAAAACTGCTGTGCTTTATTTTCTTCAAAAAGAAGTCAATCAAAATCCGGATTTTATTAAAGAAAATCTCGAGGATATTTGCGCCTCTTTTCAGGCCACAGTCATCGAGATTTTGATGCATAAATTAAAAAAAGCTTCTAAACAAACCGGCATCAAACAAATCGCTATTGGCGGAGGAGTTTCTGCCAACAGCGGAATCCGAAAAGCTTTGAAAGATGCTGAACAAAAATACGGTTGGAAAAGCTTTATCCCTAAATTTGAATATACCACCGATAATGCTGCAATGATTGGTATTGTTGGATATTATAAATACCTGGAAGGAAAATTCTCCGATTTATCAGTAACCGCAAAAGCCCGGCTTTTATGATATAGCCTCATTGGTTTTTTGTAGTTTTGGTTTGAAGATTTATCTCTTTCCAATTCATTAAAAATCTAATTTTAAATACAAACGAATATGATACTCACGACCACACACCATATCGAGGGAAAAAAAATTACAAAGTACAATGGTTTGGTAAGCGGCGAAGCGATACTCGGCGCCAATATCTTCAGAGATGTATTTGCTTCAATTCGGGATGTGGTGGGCGGCCGCTCCGGATCTTATGAAAGTTCCCTGAGAGAAGCCAAACAAATTGCCCTGGACGAGATGAGCAGCAATGCACAAAAGTTGGGCGCCAACGCCGTGGTAGGAATTGATCTGGATTATGAAACCATCAACAATATGCTGATGGTAACTGCCAGCGGCACAGCCGTTAGTGTAGAATAAATAATTCAATCAAATAGAAAATGCAGTTATTCTATAATCCCACCATCGAGGTTACGGATAAGGAAATCCTTTTTGATCGAGAGGAGAGCAAACATATTGCTCGGGTTTTGCGAAAAAAAGTAGGGGATGTCCTGAATGTTACCGATGGAAAAGGAAATTTATTCAGTGCTGAAATAACCCGCATCGGGAATAGTGAATGTGCAGCTCAAATACAAAAAATAAAATCGGAAAAAACCAAAAACTATCATCTGCATCTGGCGGTGGCTCCCACAAAAATGAACGATCGTTATGAATGGTTTCTGGAAAAAGCTGTCGAAATCGGAGTGGATGAAATCACACCAATACTCTGCGAACACAGCGAACGTAAAAAAATAAAGCCCGAACGGTATGAGCGAATTCTACAAAGCGCCATGAAACAATCTTTACGGCTGAGCATGCCTAAATTAAACCCCACAATTTCTTTTATGGATTTTGTGGAAAACCACCCAAGCCCACAGGTTTTTATCGCTCATTGTGAAGAAACACAAGAAAAAAACCATCTTAAAGATTTGATCAAACCCGGGTTAGACCTTATCGTGATGATCGGACCGGAAGGCGATTTTTCAAGCCATGAAATCGAAATTGCTCTGGAAAAAGGTTATCTTTCGGCAAGTCTTGGTGAAAGTAGATTGCGCACGGAAACCGCGGCAATTGTGGCCTGTAATATCGTAGCCTTGATTAATAATTAGGTTTATAAATTTCGGAACATATTCCGTTATTTCATTTAAAAAAAGATTCATGAAAAAAGTGTTTTTTATTTTTTTTCTGCTCTTTATCGGCACGTTAAACGCCCAACAAATTGCCTTATTAAAATATCAAGGAGGAGGGGATTGGTATGCCAATCCCACGGCTTTACCTAATCTTATTCAGTTTTGCAACACCCACATCCATACTGCCATCGATCCTGATCCTGGTACTGTTGAGCCTACCAGTCCCGCGATTTTTGAATATGCTTTTTTGCATATGACCGGTCACGGAAATGTTTTCTTTTCGGAAGAGGCGCAGGAAAATTTAAGAAACTATCTTTTTAGCGGAGGTTTTTTGCATATCGATGACAATTACGGAATGGATCAATACATTCGTCCGGAACTCGAAAAAATGTTTCCCGGAAAAGAATTAACAGAGCTTCCGGCAGAACATCCCATTTTTTCTTCGGCTTTTGTTTTTGAAAAGGGCGTGCCCAAAATCCATGAACACGATTTAAAACGTCCACAAGCATTCGGAATTTTTCATGAAGGAAGATTGATAATTCTTTATACTTATGAGTCAGATTTGGGTGATGGATGGGAAGATCCCGAAGTGCATAACGACCCGGAAAATGTACGCGAAAAAGCCCTGAAAATGGGAGCGAACATTATCAAATATGCTTTTACGAATTAGGGAATTCCATTTTTATTAAGCTCGATAACTCACGAGTGAGTTCTCGTCGGTGATAATTTTCCAAGTTTGTGGATGTATTTTGAAAATTATCCGTTTTATATGCCTGAAAAAACAGCAGTAGTTTTCTTTTGATATTTTCTTTTTCGGAATATTTAAAACATTTTCCTGATTGGGTTTTCTCAAGGATTTGGCAAACATCCCAGTCCTCAGGACCAATCGCCAAAATTGGTCTTTTTGCTTGAAGATATTCAAAAAGTTTTCCCGGAATAATCCCTTTTGTTTTTGGATCATCGATTTCAATTAACAATAAAATCCGGGATTGGTGTTGATAATTTATGGCTTCCTCATGAGGAACATATCCTATTAAATCCAAATGATTTTCGAGTCCGGCATCCGCAATGGAATCCAACACCGACGGGGATACTTTTCCGATTAATTGCAAACGAAAAGCTGCTTTGAAATCGGAATTTTCGGTGATGAGTTCCGCCAAGGCTTTCCAGAGGTTTTCAGGATTTCTACCCGACAATAATGACCCGATATGAGAGAGAGTGAATTTTTCATCAGGAAGGATTTTCACACCTTTTTTATCCTCAAATCCATTAGTAATTACCGTAATGGGCCGGGTAGTTTTTTGTTTAAATTCCTCTTTGGTAGTAAAACTAGTGACGATAATTTGATCAGCTTTTTTCAAAACGGCCAACTCCAGGGCGCGATGTTTTTTTTCGGACCTTTTGGTAAGTTTCAACTTTTCGTGATAGCCGATATTGACCCATGGATCCCGAAAATCGGCAATCCATTTCAACCCGATTTTTTCTTTTAATTTTAGCCCTATAAGATGTAAACTGTGGGGAGGTCCGGTGGTTATTAAAGTATCGAT
Organism: uncultured Flavobacteriaceae bacterium; assembly: GCA_964410335.1. Lineage (GTDB taxonomy): Bacteria > Bacteroidota > Bacteroidia > Flavobacteriales > Flavobacteriaceae > DASSWG01. The sequence goes on from CAYPGZ010000048.1 coordinate 11,595, forward strand.
TTTTTCTTTAGCAAGATAATTACTTAAAAACTTAACCGAAGGAGCAATCCAAAATTTTCGCGCATCGGGAATAAAAAAATTACCCCGAATAAAAAGCATGATTTTCTGAAGTAATGATTGTTTTTTTTCTTCGGCAATCAACCCGGAGCTCAGCGTTTCCGTATCTTTTTTTGAGAAGATATGGGCATAACGATAGGGCTCAAAAATAGGTTGTTTCAGTATTTTTATATTTTCCGGCACCTCTGAAACCAGACTTTTATCCAGAATGGGATAAGTGGGATTTTCAGGAATATACACGACCGGTTCAATATCAAATTTCGGTAGATATTTTACGAATTTCAACCAACGTTGCACTCCCGGACCACCCGCGGGTGGCCAGTAATAGGTAATGATAAGGACTTTTTTCCGACCCTCCATCTCAAAAAATTTTAAGCTTCCTTTTTATCTATTTCCGAGGCTGACTTATCATTCCAATTTTTTCTATAAAAAACCCAAATTCCGCTCACCAATAATATTCCCAACACCAAGCAACTCACTAAGGAAATCATGCTTCCTGTTTTAACCACTTGAGGCTCGAATTTGAAAATAATTTCATGTTTTCCTGCCGGCAAAACCATCGCTCGCAAGACATAATCTGCACGAAAATGAGGAGTTTTCCGTCCATCGATATATGCATTCCAACCATGTGGGTAATATATTTCTGAAAACACAGCTAATTGCTCTTCTTTTATTGAATATTCATAAACCATCTTATTCGGCTGATGGTTTTTCAGATAAATCGTATCGGTTTTTGCGGGATCGAACTTATCTTTTTTCACTAAATCAGAAAAACTCTTGTTGATTATGGCAGTAGTTTCAGAATCAAAATCTTTCAAGGCCAAAAAACTTTCAGTTGAAGTTTGGGTGAACTTCACCTTTTCCACAAACCAAGCATTTCCATTGGCTTCGGGATTTGGTTGTGCCAAAAATTGTCCTTGGTTTTCAAGGATGAAATATTTAGTATTCAACATATTCAAGATTTCCTGATTTCCCTTAGAAATCTGATGTTCATATAAATCCTGAATTCGTCTTGGTTTGGCACCGTGATATCCTCCAAGAGAATTATGGAAAAAAGAAGCGCGCGCAGAGTTAAAGGGATTTCCACTCAAGTCCAACACGCGGAAATGCTCTTTATCCTCAAGGATTTGTTTATCGGCGGCGGTTGGCGTAAAGGGCTGCTCCATGTGGCGGGGAGCAACAAAATCATCAGCATTTACATAACGCAAGTTCACCCCGATCAAATCAAAAAGTATTAAAACCGCAAAACCGGTTATCACCAAATTTTTGTTTATTTTCTTTTTTAACAGGAGCCATGTCAGTCCTGCCATCAGCAAAACCAAGACCAAGGATCTGATGGTATCGGAAGTGAATGCTGACTTACGATCTTCCATCAAGGCCTCGACAAAACCAGCCCCCATATTTTGTCGATATATAGCATCATTTTCCCCAACAAAATCGAACGAATTTTTAAAAATCAAGAACAATACGGCCAAACCTCCCAAAATGAAGAGACTCCACTTTAAGGCGTGTTGTTTTTCTTTATCGGTTCTTTTATCTTGAATAAACCAACATAAACCCACCGCTGCCATCAGCGGCACACAGAGTTCTATGATGACCTGAATTGAGCTTACCGCTCGGAACTTATCGTAAAGTGGAAAATATTCGATAAAAAACCGGGTAAGAAAATCGAAGTTTTTTCCCCAAGAGAGCAGCAATGCCAAAATACTGCCGGCAAGGATCCATTTTCGGAATCTTCCTTTCACGAGAAATAGCGCCATCAAGAAAAGGAAAAGAACTGTTGCTCCGAGATATGCCGGGGCAGCTACAATAGGTTGATCGCCCCAGTATAAAGGAAGTGCAACTGCTTCACCAAAAATTTCACTATCTATTGTCTCTTGATTGGAACCTCCCATAAAACGCGGAATGAAAAGGTTGAAACTTTCCATTTTTCCATAGCTGTATTCCGTAATATATTCATAATCCAATCCGGTATTATTCCTCGCATTATTATCCAGTTGCAATTCTGATTTTCCACGCGTACTGAATTCGGTATATTCTTTTGTTGCCAATAAATTCGTGGCATTTGCTCCAAGTGCCAAAATCACGGCAAGAACCATTATTCCTACAGATTTGAAATATTGGGGAAGGATTTTTTTCTTATAAGCATCTATTAAAAAAACAATTCCGATACAGAGCACCAGCAACAACAAATAATAAGTCATTTGAAAATGGTTGGCATTTATTTCCAACGCCATAGAGAAAGCGAGCAACAAGAACCCCCAAAGCCATTTATTCCGGAAGACAAGTAAAACTCCGGCAACCACCAAGGGCATATAAGCAATAGCATGTGCTTTCGAGTTATGACCTACTCCGAGGATGATGATGAGATAAGTTGAAAACCCAAAAGCCAAAGCCCCCAAAAATGCGGATTTCCAATCGGTTTTTAGGATGAGAAGTAAGATATAAATCCCCGCAAAATACAAAAAGAGATAATCTGCGGGACGAGGCAAAAACCTAAAAAAGGCATCTATTTCATGAATCAATTCATGGGGATATTCAGCACCGAGCTGATAAGTCGGCATTCCGCCAAAAGCTGAATTTGTCCAATAGGTTTCCTCTCCGGTTTGTTCATGAAACTCCTTGGCTTGTTTTGACATACCCACATATTGGGCGATATCGCTTTGATTAATAACCTTTCCATGCAAAACAGGATAAAAATAAAGCAAGGCCAAAAGAGTGAAAGCCAGAAAAACAAAAAGATGGGGAAGAAATTTTTTCAGATTGGGATTCATCAGGTTGGTTTTTGGTGGCGAAAATTAATCAATTTCCTCGTAATCGATATATTCTTCGTCCCGCTCGGCCTTTGATCGCCGATATTTTCTTCGACGTACAGGTTTTTTATGAATCGATGTTTTGTCTTGTGGATTTTCTTGCTCAGAAAAACCGTATTGTTGCTGGAATTTCCGCTGTATTTTTTCTCCCATTTTCTTCATCATCCAACGCATTATCGCGGCACCAAAAAACCTGAAAAAAATTTTCAGTCCAAAATAAACCAATAATAAAATCAAGATAAACTCCAACATATCCAAAAAAATCAAGAAGGGTCAAGTATTGTATTGTGCGAAATTAGACAATTTTATAACCTCACAAAGCCGTTTCTAAATCAATTATCGCACCAAAGTAAGAGGTCAGAAATAGTTTCTGGAGACATTTAAAAAATTATAATTTGCAAAAAACAATACCCGTCTAATTTCTTAGAATCCTTATATTTGAACAGTTTTCTAAACCTCCTTTCATGCATAAATTATTGGTTTTCCTGATATTTACCTTCACGAGCAATTTTCTGGTTCAAGCTCAATATACAGAAACCATCAACTCCAATCGACCCGGAAATTCGCAGGGAGCATTTGC
>CAYPGZ010000049.1:0-11321 GCA_964410335.1 uncultured Flavobacteriaceae bacterium
ACATAACTCATCCAAAGAATGCCTTTCCATAAAAACCAAATCCCGCCAAAGGTGAAAAGCACCGAAAGCAAGGGTTCCATCATTAGAAATTTTTTGAAAAAGGGGGGAATTTTGGTCAAATAAACCAAGAAACCTAATACAAAAAAGATAAGCGACATGGAGAGGATATGCGAGTGAATAATATTCAGCATTCCTTTTTCGGGTTTTTTGAATTTCATGACCTCAGCCTCCAAATCATCCTCGTTGCCGAGATAATTCTCCTGGATTCCATGTGGGGTTTTTCCGGAAGTTTCATCCACAAAACGTATACCCGTGAAGAAACCTACACTTAACACCACGAGAAAAGTGCCGGTCAATACTTTTAGGTTTTTGGGAAAATCACGTATGTGTCCGAAAGCTTTCAAAAGGAAAGATTATTTGATTGTGAGGTAAATTTCAATACAGGATAATGCAATTTACAAAACCCCATTTTTTTGCAACACGGCCAAACTCTTGAGCACTCCATTCATCGCTCTGGTCATGGAACTTGCCGAAATAGTTGCGCCACTGATGGCCGCAATATCTTCACCATATTGAGGATTGGAAGTGGAATTCATCCCGTCAAACTGGCTCAACCAACGTCTCGTACCAATTTGACGACCAAAATCTTCACGATAGATTAAAACTTTTGATTTTTTGATGATGAGATCTTTATCAAAAAAAACAACATAATCAAACATTTTCTTCATGCTCGCCGCTTCCCCGAGATAAGCATAGCCCAAAAGTTGATCCTGAGTAAAGATCTGAAAGAAATTTTTATTATTCATTTCCACTTTCATCTGGTCTTGCAAATTTTCAGACACCTTGATTTCTTTCAATTGATAATCTTCTGTTTCAAAAGCCGAGATAATCTCCTTATGGAATTTTTGTTGTAGCGTATTCTGAGCTTGGATTGGATTTCCCATATAAATGAAGGAAAGTAGAAATCCAAAAAAAACAATCGATTTTGATATCATGATATGTTTTTTAAATCCGCGGGTTTTAGTGCAAATCCAAAACCCGCGGAGTATTTTCATATATCCGTGTAATAGATAGTCAAGTTATGACTAAAGGCTTTCAACCATCAAATTATCGATGATTTTGTTGATTTCTTTTTGAGAAGTACCCGGTTCCAACATGAAAAGTTGCAAATAAGCAGGTTTGTCTTCAATCTTTTCTTTCAATTGAATATCGGTATCTTTATCAAATACCTTATCCCATTTTTTGCGCACTTTGGCCCACAAATCTTTATTGTTTTCCCACCATTTTTTTGCTGCTTCACATTCTTTATCGTCCACTTTTATATAGGTGTTCATTCCTTTTTCTTGAGCAAGCAAAATATCTTCTTTGCCTTCCTCACGAATGATTTTATCGTTGTCCTGCTCATGAATCCATCCAAAATCAGTGATTTCAACACGGTTTCCACGAACCATTACATTATAATCTTTTCTTTTTGAATATTCCCGACGCGGCAAAGGGGAATCGGCATCATCCTCCCAGAAACTTTTTCCATCCACATGCACCCAAGTTGCAGTACCGGAATAGCGAGGGCTGTCGTCCACGTGAAAAACACGTTGTGTCCAAGTGCCGTCCACATTGTCTTTATCTACAAATTTCCACTTGCTGTCTGCCACATACTCATAGCGTTCTCCATCTTCATATTCCCAATCCTGACGCCAGTGTTTGATAATCATGGTGTCATTAACCACTAAGAGATGTTGAATAGAAATAAAATCATCTTTTTCAATAATAGGAATTGCCAACTCTAGTGCTTTTGCATTATAGTTGTATGCTTTTTCATAGGCGATATCGGGAGCAAAGGTTTCGGCATATTTAAATTCAACTTCATAACATCCACACATGTCCATGATTGCGGCAATGTCTTGTTTCTTGTGGTCTTCTTGAGCAAAAATTCCAGCAGAGCAAATGCTGAAGAGACTAAGCATAAGCAGTTTTTTGGTCCTCATTTTTTTATTGGTTTTTTTAGATGATATATAAGCCTGTCGGTGAACAGACGTGTTAAAAAAATTTTGGGCAAATGTAAATGTTTTTATTTAGACTGTTTCAAAATAAATTATAATTTTGCGCCGTAAAATAATCAAGACTAATTCCAAATAATGAATTTCCACCGGCTCATCTTACTTATCTCATTGGTTTTTACCGCATTTACTTATGGGCAAAACAAAGACAGCATAAGGGTGAATGATCTGGAGGAAGTGGTGATCACCGGTCAATATAATCCTCAATCGGTGGATAAATCGGTTTTTGAAGTGGAGGTAATTACCGAAAGAGAGATCAAGCAAATGGCCGGAAATAATCTTTCGGATGTGCTTTCCCAGACTTTAAATATGAGTATTGTTCCCAACGCCGGAGAAGGAAGTACAGGCATCGAAATGTTTGGTTTTAATTCTGAATACGTAAAAATTCTAGTGGATGGGGTGCCCATTATCGGCGATCGAGGTTTTGGAAATGCTATTGACATCACGCAAATCAATCTGGATGATATCGAGCAAATTGAAATTATTGAAGGGGCGATGGGAGTGCAATACGGTTCTAATGCCGTCACAGGGGTGGTCAATATCATCACCAAAAAATCTGCAAAGAAAAAATGGAAGATAACGGGTTATCTTCAGGAGGAAACTATCGGTGACGAATACAGTTGGTTTGATGAAGGACGTCATATCCAATCAGTGGAAATCGGGCATAATTTTTCTGAAAAACTCTATGGAAATATCCTCTATACCCGGAATGATTTTCAGGGATTTCTGAACCATAGAAAAGGGGTGGATTACTATAATGAAGAGGATCCCGCCGACGGTCTTCGGGGTTTTGAATGGTTGCCAAAAGAACAGAATAACCTCAAAGCTTTGTTGAACTATGAAGCGACAAATTTTCGTGCTTTTTATAAATTTGGTTATTTTCATGAATTTACAAACAAATATGCCGACATTGTTTTCCTAAACCCCAATTCTGCAACACAAACCGTAAATCCTACGGCGAGCGATAAAATTTTCCGTTCCGATCGTTTTTATCATCATTTGAATGCTTCGGGAAAAATCAAAAAACAGGTGAATTTCAATGTGTCACTTTCCTATCAGGAACAAGTTCGAAATTTGGAAAGTTATACGTATATTCTAAAGACCCGAGAAAAATCCAATATTGAACAATACGACTACAACACTCGGAGGGGCTGGTTTTCACGAGGAACTTTTAATGATTTTTTTAAGGCTAAGAATTTCAATTTAGAACTCGGTTATGAATTGAATCTGGACGAAGGTTCCGCAAGTGGTCTTGCCTCACAAAACGCAGCAGAAAGCACACAGACCAACACACTGAATTCCTATAGTTTTTTTGCTTCTTCCGAATTCGAGGTGAGTTCCCGACTTTCTTTTCGTCCGGGTGCCCGCGTGTTGACTTCATCACAATTCGCTCCGGAATACCTCTATTCGTTCAGTGGAAAATATCAGTTTGAAAAGGGATATCAATTTCGTGTAATCGCGGGAACAGCTCCAAAGTTGCCAAATTTTGAACAATTGTATTTCTATTTGGTGGATTCAAATCACAATGTGCAAGGCAACGAAAACCTTAATCCCGAGTACGGCAGATCTGTATTTTTACACCTAAAAAAGACTTTTTGGTCTTCGGATTATTCCTTGAAATATCGGCCGAAACTCTCCGGTTGGTATTTGGATGTGGATGACAAAATTGAATTGATTGTCATCAACGAATCGCCACTGGCTTTTGAATATAACAACATCGATCTGTATCGAACCTGGGGTCTCTCTTTTGAAAATCAACTTCAATATAAAAATTTCCACTTCGGACTCGGGTTGGCTTATTCCGGGGAATCCAAGGTTTTGAATAGTGCTGATGTGTACAATGATGATTATCTATACGCCTTTCAGCTTAACGCCAATGCCTCCTACACTGTTCCAAAATGGGAGACCGTTTTTTCGGCCTATTTTAAACTAAACGGACCTCAATATCAATTTGTAACTACGGTAAATCAAAGTGGAAATACAGAAATTACAAAAGGAGAACGCGAAGGCTATGGCTGGTTGAATGCTTCGATTCGGAAAACTTTTTTAGATAAAAAACTGGAACTCAGCCTCGGCGTACGAAACCTATTAGATGTAACCCGCGTCAATACCAGCACGGGAGCTGCGGATGCCCATGCCGATGCCGCGAGCAGTCAGCTTTTAGGATATGGAAGATCTTATTTTTTAAAGCTTCTTTTCAATTTGAATTTATAAAAAAACAACACAAACCCATAAAATGCAATATGATGATTAAATCTAAGATTCCATTTTTCGCTCTTCTCGCGTTGGTATGTTTAGGCTGTAGCAAAGAGGACGATCCGGTTACTTCAGAATTTGTGGTTGCTTTTGAGCACAAATCTATCGGGTTTTCCGAGGAGGAGACCGAACGGGAAATAAAACTCGTGTATTCTTCTCCGGCTCCTCAAAACGGCGTGTTGCAAATGGTTTTTAATTCAACCAACGTCCAATATGGAACCGATTTTGCCACTTCTCCTGCTGCAATCGAAGGGAGGATTGAAATTCCCATCATCGCGGGAAGTTCAGAATCGGTTTTTACTTTTAACAAGCTCAGTTCAAATCCCACAGAAGGACAACCCGAAAAATCGATTGAGTTCTCCATCGCAGAAGTGGGGGTGCCCGGAGGAAAAACTCAGGGAAACTCTTCCCTGTTGATTTCTTATTCTGAAAGTGCCTCTTTGGGCGGAAGTTTTGCTCCTAATGTGGGTGGTCCCAACCAACCCAATCAGGTTTTTATCGATTTGAGTACACAATCCGAAACCACAATTTCTCGCGATGTGTGGGATTTGGCTTTTTACAGCGGAAATGAATTTCTCGTAAAACTAAACAACTCTCTCTACATGATGGCAGCCCAACTTCCGTCAACAAATATCGATGAGGTAACCCTTGCCGACGTTTCCGGTTTACAGCCCAAAATGGCATTTTTGGTAGCGGGTTCCAATGAATTTGTAGATCATCCCAGTGGAAATCTAAATAAAACGGCGATCTCAGAAATCTCCAGCACCCCGGAAGAAAATAAAGTTTATCTCTTGAAAATGGGACACGAAATCGGAACCGGAACGCCCGGCCCCGAAAGTGTTGACGTTGCCGGTGAAGAACGGGGCTGGATGAAAATCCGAATTTTGAGAGATGGCGACCACTATATTTTGCAATATGCCGATCTGAATTCGACCACCCATCAGGAAATCACCATTTCAAAAAGTCCGGGCTACAATTTTACTTTTTTCAGTCTGGTGAATGAAGAAATCGTCCCTGTCGAGCCAATCAAAGAAAACTGGGATTTGTGTTTTACGGTTTTCACCGAAGTTGAAGAACTCAATGCAACTGAACTTACTGCATATGGATATTCAGATTATGTGACCACCAACGTACTTGCTCCTGTTCGCGCTTATCGCGTTTCAACCGATGATTTTACCTATAAAAACTTCACGGCGGAAAACGTGGTCGAAGCTAATTTTGAAATCGATCAGCAAACCATAGGCAGCAGTTGGCGAAAGGTGACGCCACCGGACAGAATTCTTTTTCATGATATTTTTTATGTGGTACAAGATTCTGCAGGAAATATCTATAAACTGCGTTTCACCGCCCTTATGGATGAAAACGGAACCAGAGGGAATCCGGAATTTGAATATGAGCTTTTATAAAACTAAGCACTTAAAAAACAGAAAAAATCTAATCCCAAATTAACTATAAATAAATAACCCATTACACCATGAAACAGACATTCTTTTTCTTATTTATCAGTCTAGGTCTTAGTCTGAATGCACAAATGACTAGCGTAAACCTAAGCATGCAACCCGGATATTCCGATAGGGTATATTATAAGTTTTCAAATAACACCTCGCAATCCTTTTCGGCGGAAAGCTGGGATCTGGCTTTTTTGCGTACCAGTTCCATGGCAATCGGCACGCGCGTAAATCCCAATATCGAAGTTTATGAGGCTTCAAATAACCCAAGCGACTGGAACTCGATTGATCCCTCGAATATCGGGAACTGGACACAGTTATATAATAGTGATACTACCTGGGAAGTGGGTGCAATCGATAATGGAAGCGCTACTTACGGCTGGGGTGAATACAATGTGGGAAATCATCATGTGGAAGGAACAGTGATTTTTGTCCTGAAATATCCCGATGACAGTATGAAAAAATTTATGATTGAGGATTTCTTTGGAGGATATACCATCAAATATGCCGATTGGAATGAAGCCACTTCCACTTGGGAAACAGATGAAACCTATACCTTAACCAATTCCACCAATCCGGATCATATGTTCAACTATTTCAGCTTGCAAACAGATGCTGAAGTAAATGCTTCTCCCACTCTTCAAACTTGGGATATCGTTTTTCTTCAATACCTCACTGATGTGGGTGGAGGAATGATGTATCCCGTTACCGGTGTTTTTCACAACCCGGAAGTAAGTGTTGCGGAAAATGTTGAGCCAAATGGCACTCCGGACACTTCCAACCTGACTTTTTCAGACGATATCAATACAATTGGTTATGAATGGAAAAACTTCAATGGAACCGCTTACGACATTGAAACCGACACCTATTATTATGTAAAATATTCGGATGGAACGGTTTATCGTTTTCATTTCACCTCTTTTGATGGCAGCTCCACAGGAAATCTTACATTGGAATATGAAGAGGTGACTAATTTGATGAGCACCGTGGTTTTTGATAAAGAAAATTCCTTCAGTATTTTTCCAAATCCTTCTTCCGACGGACGAGTGGAAATTCTTTATAAAAACCAAACCCGCGAAAACGCAAATGTGGCCGTGTATGCCTTAACCGGAAAAAAAGTATTCCAAACTCAATTGAAGAATGAAGGTTTCTACAATCAGGTTTTGGATTTATCGGATCTTGACACCGGAGTGTATTTAGTAAAATTTCAATCCGGAGATTTTTCTACTACAGAAAAAATCATTTTAAATTAAAACCAAAAGCGTTTAAAATCAGCAATTTTGTATTTTAAATCTTTTGAAGATTAATTATTTTTAAAAAACCTTTCTCATCAATGAAGAAAGGTTTTTTTGTTTTGCGATATATTTTTCGATAATTCCAAATATATTTGACCCTGAGTATATAAAAATCATCACTACTAACATCAACAATTATGGCGACAGCAGGTGGATCAAATATAGCGGTTTATGGAGCCATTGCGGCCAACATTCTAATCGCGATTGCAAAATTTATAGGAGCTTCAATCACGGGAAGTTCGGCTATGCTTGCCGAGGGCATTCACTCGCTAGTCGATACGGGAAACGGCGGACTTATTCTTTTGGGCATTAAACGCAGCAAAATGAAACCGAGCAAAATGCATCCTTTTGGCTACGGAAAGGAGGTCTATTTTTGGAGTTTTGTGGTGAGCATGCTAATTTTTGCCGTGGGTGGTGGTTTTGCTATTTATGAAGGCATACATGCCCTACAAAATCCGAGCATCGTGGAGGATCCCACTATCAACTATATCGTTTTGGGAGCCGCCATTATTTTTGAAGGGATTGCCCTGATCATCGCGTTGCGAAGCTTCAACAAATCCAGAAAAGGTTCGCACAATCTGATTAAAAATATTATTAAAAGTAAAGATGCAGCCACCTTTGCGATTATTATTGAAGATTCTGCAGCAGTATTTGGATTGCTCATCGCACTCATCGGAACTTTCTTGTCTCAATACCTACAAAATCCCTACCTGGACGGAAGTGCTTCTATCCTGATTGGAATGGTGCTGCTCACTGTTTCAATTTTCCTTGCACGCGAAAGTAAAGGCCTGCTTTTAGGCGAAAGTGCCGATGATGTGGTTTTGGATGCTATCAATGAAATCCTAAAAAATCATCCAAAAGTCGAGCATTGGAAATTACCTCAAACCATGCATTTTGGTCCGCATAATATTTTATTGACTCTGGAAATCGAGTTTCTGGATGGGATGAAATTAGAGGAAGTCGAAAAAACAATTGGCGGTCTTCGGGAAGAAATCAAAAAACAACAACCCTCAGTCACCAGGATTTTTATACACGCCGTAGATTTACCCCAATTGAAAAATGCGGCGGATGAATAATTTTTGATGAAAATTAATTTTTAAAAATACTGCTTTGCGGGAATAACCTATTAAAAGCCTGTGAATTGAATATATATCGAACCTCTCTCACCAATTCCGTTATTTTCTTGAGGAAATATGAAGAAAAAGTTTATTTTTGCGCCCATTAAGATTGGATTATGGCAACCTACAAAAAACGGGGAACGAAACCCAAAAAAAACATAGAGGAAAAATCAACAACAGCAGGGGTTTTTAATACCCTTGACGAAAGTGCAAGCAAAACCGAGGCCTGGATCGCCAAAAACCAAAACATTATTTTTGGGGTAGTAGGCGGAATTGCCGTAATCGTGTTAGGCTTTTTTGCCTATCAGCAATTCATCAAAAAACCTAAGGAAGCCGAAGCGGCCACCGAAATGGCACAGGCACAAGTTTATTTTTCTGATGCCCTTGATTCTACTGACGCCGCTGTTCAGGATTCGTTATACGTGCTGGCGTTAAACGGAAATACCGCCAATTTGGGGTTTCTAAACATCATCGAAGATTATTCGGGAACCGATGCAGCCAACTTAGCGCACTATTATGCGGGAATGGCCTACCTGAAAACCGGCAAGTATAAAAATGCAATCTCCTATTTGGATCAATTTAAAAGTGACGATGAACTTCTTGCCCCTTTGGCAGTAGGCGCGATAGGGGATGCTTTTATGCAGTTGGAACAACCCGAACAAGCCATCAGCTATTATGAAAAAGCCGCTTCCATGCGCGAGAATAGTTTTACGACCCCGAAATTTCTTTTGAAAGCAGCCATCACTGCTATCGAATTGAAACAAGGTGAGAAAGCTGAAAAACACTTGACTGAGCTCGAAGAAAATTATCCCGATTCGCCTGAAGCTGAAAAAACAGCGATTTATATGGGAATTGCCAAGTCGATAAAATAAAAATTACCTACCATCAAAATGGCTACAGCCGGAAAAAACCTATCGGATTACAACCGTTCTGAAATCCCGGATGCCAAAAATCTTCGTGTCGGCGTCGTGGTATCCGAATGGAATCAGGAGATTACCGAAAGACTTTTCGAAGGCGTAAAAACCACTTTCCTCGATTGTGGCGGACAAGAAGACCACCTCAAACGTTGGGACGTTCCCGGAAGTTTTGAACTGGTTTACGGGTGTAAGAAAATGGCAGAATCCATCCCGAGATTCGATGCCATTATTGCCATCGGTTGTGTCATCCAAGGCGAAACCAAACATTTTGATTTTGTGTGTGAAGGCGTAACCCAAGGAATAAAAGACCTCAACGTCCAGGGCGATATTCCGGTGATTTTTTGTGTACTTACCGATAATCACCAACAACAATCTCTGGATCGCTCCGGCGGAAAACACGGCAACAAAGGCTCGGAAGCGGCCATAGCAGCAATTAAAATGGCAGTGTTGGGAAAATAATCCATGCTCAGCATTAAAAATCTTTTTTGAGATTATCCTAAGGTATTCCTCTGATTCCGAAAGCCAAAATTTATTTTTATTTTTTGGGTTGTAGTGTACTTTTTTATTTTCTCCATACCTAACCCCGCATATTACGGATAAGCTGAAAATTCCTATTGCTCTCAAAAAATTGATTTCTCAAGTTAAAAACCAGTTTTCCCAACCAATTTGCGTAATTTTGAACGATTAAAGAAAAAGGAAGATGAAATTTTTCCACAGATTTAAACTACCAAAAAACACCCGTTATAACTATACTCCTCGTTATTACGAAGGAAAGGATATCGGGAACATATATGATTTCGGCTCTAAGTTTGAGAAATACCGTGACACCCCCAATCAGGTAGATTTTGGGGCACATTGGGCGGAAGACCGCCTCGCAAGTCGAAACCGAAAAAACCGAGAAATAAACCGTACAGTGATTTATATCGCTTTAATTTTGATTCTTATTTTCCTGTGGATTATAGACTTTGATCTTTCCATATTCTCCACACCGAGAAACCCGTTTTAAAAAAACCACATTTTCTCATCAACCTGTATAAACCATGGACATTATCCAGCTACTTCCTGACCACGTTGCCAATCAAATTGCTGCTGGCGAGGTTGTTCAACGTCCGGCTTCTGTGGTAAAGGAATTGTTGGAAAATTCGGTGGATGCCGAAGCAAACAAAATTTCTCTGGTCGTAAAAGATGCCGGGAAAACCCTAATTCAGGTCAACGACAACGGAAAAGGAATGAGCATGACCGATGCCCGACTTTGTTTTGAACGACACGCTACTTCAAAAATCAAAACGGCAGATGATTTATTCCATTTGAATACCAAAGGTTTTCGCGGGGAAGCCTTAGCCTCAATTGCCGCTATTTCTCAGGTGGAATTGAAAAGCAAACAGGCTGAAAATGAAACCGGCACCCTCATCAAAATTGAAGCCAGTGAAGTTTTGTCTCAAGAAGCTTGGGCCGGACCGCAAGGAACATCCATCAGCGTAAAAAACCTTTTTTTTAATATTCCCGCAAGGCGTAATTTCCTAAAATCCAATTCAGTGGAAATGCGTCATATCATTGATGAATTTCAACGGGTAGCACTGGCACATCCCCAAATTGCTTTTTCGCTCTATCACAACGGAAACGAACTTTTTCAACTTCCTATAAGCAATCTCCGTCAGCGGATTGTAAATATCTTTGGCGCAAAAACTAATGAAAAGCTGGTTCCCGTCAATGAGGAAACAGACATCTTAAGCGTATTGGGTTTTGTGGGAAAACCGGAGTTTGCCAAACGCACCCGGGGCGAACAATTCTTTTTTGTCAATGACCGATATATCAAAAGCCCCTATCTGCAACACGCTGTAAATTCAGCTTTTGAAGGTCTCCTGAGAGAAAAAGTCCACCCCTCTTATTTTTTGTATTTAAAAGTTAAGCCGGAAAGTATTGATATCAATATCCATCCCACAAAAACCGAAATAAAATTCGAAGATGAACATGCGCTGTACGCCATTATCCGTAGTGCTGTAAAACATTGTTTGGGACAATTCAACGTCGCTCCCGTTTTGGATTTTGACCGCGATGCTGATTTGGATACCCCCTATTCATTTAAGGATAAACCCGTCAAAACACCTAATATCGAGGTGGATAGAGATTTTAATCCTTTTAAAACTTCAGGGAATGATATTGAAAAAAAATCCTTTCCCAATAAAAAAGAAAATATATCGGGTTGGGAAGAATTTTATTCAGGTTTCAC
>CAYPGZ010000049.1:11421-12548 GCA_964410335.1 uncultured Flavobacteriaceae bacterium
TCAGAAATCGAATTGCTGCAACAACTCAAACCGGATTTGGAACAAACAGGATTTGTGTTTGAAGAAATTTCAAAAAAAGAAGTGGTCATCACGGGCATTCCCACGGCGATTTCGGTAGAAAGTACTTCCAATTTATTGGAAAATCTCTTGGCTGATTTTCAAGACGGAATTCCCGGTTCAGGATTCGAACAAACCGATTTATTGGCAAAATCCCTGGCAAGAAATATGGCCGTCAAAGCAGGAACTGTGCTGGAAGAAACAGAGCAAATCGCTCTTATCAACTCACTTTTTGCCTGTAAAGAAACTGATTTGACCCCATCAAACCGTAAAATTTTCATCACCATCGATGAGCGCGAGCTCGATAAAAAATTCATGTAAATGGGAAGGATAACCGAAACCGTCAAGGTGCTGTTGACGATAAACATCATTTTCTTTGTTGGTTCTTATTTTTTGGACAACCGAGCCACCGAACTTTTTGCACTTTGGTTTCCTGAAAACGAAAATTTTCGCTTCTGGCAAATCATCACCCATATGTTCATGCATGGTGGATTTATCCACATTTTTTTTAACATGTTTCTGTTGTATATATTCGGAAGTTTGCTCGAAAATTATTTGGGTCAAGCGCGATTTTTGTTTCTCTATTTTTCAGCAGGTCTTGGTGCGGCAGGCTTGCAAATTTTGTTCACTTATTTCAGTTTCAACTCGGCCTATCAGGCTTTTTTGGAAGCAGGAGCTTCACCCGAACAAATTCAACAAGTATTGCACGGGGTTAGATTCATCAGTAGTACGCAAATCGAATACCATTTAATCCCCACGGTGGGCGAAGAAAACACCTTAAAATTAATCGGCACTTATTGGTCACCTATGGTGGGTGCTTCAGGGGCTATTTTTGGAATTTTGGCGGCTTTTGCTTTTATTTATCCTAATGTTCCGCTCTATCTTATGTTTATTCCTATTCCCATCAAAGCAAAATGGTTAATCGGAGCATATTTTGTGTTGAGTGTTTTCTCTGCGGTAACCGGAATTCCCATTTTGGGGCCGGAAAATACCGCGCATTGGGCGCATATCGGAGGAGCAATTATTGGTTTTATATGTATTTATTATTGGAAAAAAGATCAGTTTCGACA
>CAYPGZ010000049.1:12648-15015 GCA_964410335.1 uncultured Flavobacteriaceae bacterium
AACTGGCAACAAAAGTTAAGCTACAAATACAAAACCGCGACCGTGCTTGAAAAACTCATCGCCGTGAACGTGATTTTGTTTATTTTTTTCTTCTTACTGGAAACAATTAGCTTTCTTTTTCAAACAAATATCAGCATCATTCAATGGTTTGTTTTCCCAAACGAGCCGATGGAATTCCTCTATAAACCCTGGAGCATCATCACGTATGCATTTTTGCACGGCGGAATTTGGCATATCCTCGGAAACATGCTAATTCTGTATTTTTCCGGGATTTATTTCTTGAATTTTTTTTCGCCCAAACGTTTATTAAATTATTACTTTTTAGGTGCTATTGCCGGGGCAATAGTCTTTATGGTCAGTTATCAACTTTTTCCGGCTTTTGCGGGAGTGCGAAGTTACTTGATTGGCGCTTCGGCAGCAGTTATGGCCATTTTAGTAGGCATTGCTACCCATATTCCCCATATGCGCATTCGCTTGATGTTTTTGGGAAGTTTGAAATTTTGGTGGATTGCTGCGTTTTTGGTTGCTTTGGATGTAATCCAAATTCCTTTTGGAAATGCAGGGGGGCATTTAGCGCATTTGGGAGGTGCACTTTTGGGATATGTCTATACCAAACAAATTGCTCGCGGAAATGATATCGGAAAAGTTTTTGCCAAGATCGCAGATTGGTTTTCTCGTATTTTCTCACCCAAAAAGAAAACTCCATTTAAAAAAGTGCATCGCAATAAACGCGCTACGACTGGAACCGGTGGTAGTTCCAAATCGGAGCATCAAGCAAAAATCGATGCCATTCTCGATAAAATTGGAAAAAGCGGTTATGACAGTTTGAGCAAGGAAGAGAAAGATTTCTTGTTTAATGCAGGAAAGTAAGTAAGACGCAACTATCTTTAATGTATTTTAGAAGTCGCAATTAAAATGTGAATCCTCCTTAGAATTAATCGACAAAAACGCGGAACCAGACCGATGAAAAAACTTACTTTTTTTGATAAGATAGTTTTTTTTATCAACTCAATTTTTTCGGTAGCCTTGTTATTGGCCTATTTGCTGCCTTATATTCCACCGAAAACCTCGGCTTTTCTCTCATTGCTCAGCCTGGGAGTTCCTTTTCTGATTGTGATCAATCTGTTGTTTCTGATGTATTGGGTCATTCGGTTGAAAAAACAAGCCTTATTACCACTAATCGTTTTGCTAATTGGATTGCACCATTTTTTTTCCTTGTTTAATTTTTCCTCTAAAACCGATTCCGGATCGGCCGGAGATGAGTTTAGGATAATGAGTTATAACGTACGGTCTTTCAACCGCTATGAATGGCTTCCGGAAAAAAATGTTCATCAAAAAATACAGGATTTCATAAAAAATGCTTCGCCCGATATACTTTCTGTTCAGGATTACTACAAGACAGATTCTATTTCTATTGATTATCCGTATTCCTACGTGCATACTCAAAATCAAACCTCGGTGTTGGGACAGGCAATTTTTTCAAAACATCCCATAATTAACCGAGGTTCACTGGATTTTCCAAATACATTCAATAATGCGATTTATGCGGATATTATTCTTGGAAAGGATACAATACGAATCTTTAATTTACATCTGGAATCACTAAAAATCGTACCCGAAAAAATATTAAAGGAAGAAGTGAATGAAAGATTGATTAAACGTGTGGGGCATTCTTTCGAAATGCAACAAGAACAGATGGAAATGTTGTTGAAAGTCGTAAAAAAATCGCCTTACAAAAATATAATCTGCGCCGATATGAACAACAGTGCTTTTTCCTATGTGTATCGACAGTTGGAGGAAAACGGTTTCAAAGATGCTTTTAAAGAAGCCGGAAATGGATTTGGAAAAACATTCGATTTCGATTTTATCCCTTTACGGATTGATATGATTTTTGTGGAAGCTTCTATTCAGGTAGTGGATTTTAAAAATTATGACCTGAAACTTTCAGATCATTATCCTATCATGACCAAAGTGGAGTTATAGTTTTTTTTTAAGCTATAACTCAAAATTCTCTAAATATTCTCCTGTTCTCGGTCCTTCATTAAACAACAAATCCAAAACAGAAAGGTTTTTCAAAAAGCCATGTTTATCCTGAAAAACTTGAGGATAAGGATTTTGATCTTCAGGATTTTTAGCTTTGGCATCAACCAAATGTCGCAAATCGATTAGGTTTTCCCACCGGGTGGAATATTTTTCTGTTTTGACATAATCGACTTCCAACTCCAGAATTTCCCACACTTTTTCCATACATCGATAATTAAAATCCATTAGAAAAGTTGTAGGCTTTTTATATAAAGGAGCAAAATCATCTTCGTAAAACTCAAAAAAAGGAGAAGTTCGATAGGCGGTCTGCAGAGATTTCCAATG
>CAYPGZ010000050.1:0-2358 GCA_964410335.1 uncultured Flavobacteriaceae bacterium
ATGAGAATAAAAACACCGGACAGACAAACCGTTTTCAAATTGCCGGGGCTTCCATATATTACAACAAGGAGAACAGCCCTTGGGGTTTTGAAATCCGTGTCGAAAACCTGTTTGATGTGCGCTACAAAAACAAAAATTCCTTTTCGCAATTTTTGGTCCTGGACAAAAATATTTATATCCAACCGAGAACCATGCTTTTTGTGCTAAGCTATAAGTTATGAGGGGTCTTTCACAATAAATTGCACCGTCTCCCGGGTACGTTGTTTCAACAAAACCTCTTTTCCTTTTTCCATTTCGGCAATGGCCTTTTCCGTAAAATGCCGGATGGTGTAGAGCGAGACGTTTTCGTGGAATTTTACTTTGTATTTCGCTTTTAAGAGCGGTATAAGTTTTTGAATGGTATTGTATTTGTTATCGGCACAAACGCAAAAACTAATAGCTGAATTTTGAATCAAATCCACTTTTATCTGATGTTTGTGAAAAAGCCCGAAAATCTCGCTGATGTTCTCCTCGACGATAAAGGAAAAATCGAGGGAAGAAAGCGAGAGAAGCCACAGGTTTTTTTTCAAGATATAACACGGAATTTCGGGTTGAATTTTTTTGCCCCGTCCCACACAAGTGCCTTTTTTTTCAGGATGTAAAAAAGAACGTACATAAAGAGGAATTTCCTTTTTTTGAAGGGGTTGAAGCGTTTTGGGATGGATTACCGAAGCGCCGTAAAATGCCAACTCGATGGCTTCTGTGTAGGAAATCTGTTCCAAAAGCCGGGTGTTTTCAAAGGTTTTTGGGTCGCCGTTCAAGACGCCTTCCACATCTTTCCAAATACTCAGACTTTCGGCGTTGAGGCAATAAGCAAAAATCGCTGCAGTATAGTCACTCCCTTCCCGGCCCAAAGTAGTGGTGAAATTATTTTCATTAGAAGCGATAAAACCTTGGGTAACAATTAGTTTATCCGTATCCACCCCCGCAGTAATATTGGCCTGAGTGGTTTCCCAATTCACAACTCCTTCGCGATAAGTATCGTCGGTTTTTATCAAAGAACGCACATCGAGCCATTGATTCTTAATACCTATAAAATTCAGATATTCACTAACTATCATGGTGGAGAGTAATTCCCCAAAACCCACCGTTTGATCATACACGTAATCGTAATTTGGGGATTTGTTACGGGTAAAAAAAGCCTTCAATTCTTCAAACTGCTCATGTATTTTACCAAAAACAGGATGATGCTCATTTTCAAAAAGTTCTTTGGCAATATTCAAATGGAAGTTTTTTAAATCAAAAACCAGATTTTTCAACTCTTCGGAAGCTGTGATGTCCCCACTTGTTGAAGCAGGTATCGAAAAATAAGAAGTCAGGATATTTTCAAGGGCATTGGTGGTTTTTCCCATGGCAGATACCACGAGCAATTTGTTTTGCGTACCTGTTGTTTTCAGCACTTCGCTCAGATTTTTTACGCCTTCGGCATCTTTTACGGAAGCACCACCAAATTTATGGATTTGCATTAAGGGGTAATTAATTATGGTTATTGAGTTATCTTTCTAAAAAGGCGTTCAAGGAGTTTTTATCAAATTGCACCAGCCACCAATCTTTTAAAATATTCGCTCCGGATTTTTTATAAAAATCCACTGCATTTTTATTCCAGTTTAACACCACCCATTCCACTCGTTTCACGTTATTCTCCCGGGCAAATTCCATGGTTCGACGAAATAATGCCGACCCGATTCCCATGCCGCGCATGGATTTTTTCACTATCAAATCTTCAAGATGCACGGTTTTCCCTTTCCAAGTGGAATACCGAAAATAAAAAAGAGCCATTCCCACTATCTTATCTTCCACTTCCGCAACAAAACAAGTGAATAATGGATTTTTTCCAAAACCATCGCGCTGCAAATCTTCCACACTAATATCCACGGCTTCAGGTTCCTTTTCAAATTCAGCAAGCTCCCTGATCAAGGAAAGAACCTCTTCCGCATCTTCCTTTTGCGCTTTTCGGATGTGGGGATGAACCATTTCTTTGTTTTTTTAATCCTCAAATTACAGTTGCTGCTTAGGATTAATTTCCGGCTAAGACGGTGCAAATATACGATTTACCAAAAAGTGATTTTCGATTTATAAATCTAGTTTTGGAACAAAAAAAATCGGGTTTCACATTCTTATTTTTTATGGATATATTCCCAATTATCCCCTCGTGTAATTTCGCTATTTTTGCAGAACCCCATAAATCATCAATCGCAAATACCAATCTTTTATCCTCATGGCCAAAAAAAACCAGACTCTCGGTGAATTCATCATTGAAAACCAATCGGCTTTTCCTTATTCTTCAGGAGAACTCTCCCGATTGATAAACTCCATCCG
>CAYPGZ010000050.1:2458-14978 GCA_964410335.1 uncultured Flavobacteriaceae bacterium
CCCTTAGACGGAAGTTCTAATATCGATGTGAACGTTTCTGTAGGGACAATTTTTGCCGTTTATCGTCGGGTTACCCCCGTTGGAAGTCCCGTAACCAAGAAAGATTTTCTCCAAGCGGGAAACAAACAAGTTGCGGCCGGATATATCGTTTATGGTACTTCTACCATGTTGGTTTACACCACCGGACACGGTGTGAATGGATTTACCTTGAACCCTGCCATAGGAACCTATTATTTGTCACACCCCAACATGAAATTCCCCGAAACCGGAAAAATCTACTCCATCAACGAAGGTTATTATGCTCATTTTCCGCAAGGGGTGAAAGATTTTATCAAATATTGTCAGGAAGAAAAGGATGACAGACCTTACACCTCACGCTATATTGGCTCTTTGGTGTCGGACATTCACCGAAATATGATCAAGGGAGGGATTTATATTTATCCCAGTACTAAACTTTCTCCAAAAGGAAAATTGAGATTGCTATACGAATGTAATCCAATGGCCTTCATCGTGGAACAAGCCGGCGGAAAAGCCAGTGATGGTTCTCAACGAATTTTGGATATCCAACCGGAAACGCTGCATCAACGCACACCTTTCTTTTGTGGAAGCAAGAAAATGGTGGAAAAAGCGGAGGAGTTTATGAGTAAGGAGCAACGATTTTTGATTTAGGTTGAAACAAAATCAACCATCATCAAACGTTTCCATCCAGTCCTATAATACCCGCCGCGCCATCACAAAAGCTCCGCTCCAGTAGGGTTCTTTTAAATTAGAAATAATCACCCCGAGGGAGGTGGAAGAGTGAATAAAGTTGATTCCTTCCAGATTGGCCTCCACGACTATTCCCACATGATTGATGACTTTTCGGTTTTTATCGGTTTGAAAAAAAAGGAGATCTCCGGGCAGGACGTCCTTCAGTTTTAAGCGCCGGCCTTGCAAGGACATATCTCGGGAACGGCGTGGAAGTGAAATATTTTCTTCCTGAAAAGCTACGTAAACCAAGCCTGAGCAATCCATTCCGCGCTTGGTCGTGCCGCCATATTTGTATGGAGTTCCTTCATATTCCAACGCAGTTTCCACGACCTTTACAGCCGTTTCACTGGCCACCATCCCCGAAGAGTTTTCCTTTTTTGAATTGTCGAGGGTGAAGCCTTTTTTTGAAGTTCCACAGGACACAAATAAAAAAGTGAGCAGGAAAACAAGTGGTAATTTTTTCATGGCAATCGGTTAATCAGTCTTATCGGTTAACAAAAAAACGTTCCCAGAAGCCAAAAATTGCTAAAGCTCTACTTTTGGGGAATATTTTGATAAATCAATTCGGCGGTTTTTAAACTTGCACCTTCTCCTCCCAATTTCTGTTCGAGTTCGAAATAATCTTCAAAAATACGTTCCCGTGTAGTGGGTTCAAGGATTTTTTGAAGCTCTTTTTTCAGGTTTTTTGGGTTGAATTTATTTTGAATCAGTTCGGTAACTACTTCTTTTTCCATGATTAGATTGACCAATGAAATATAATCGAGTTTGATGATGCGTTTCGCAATTTGGTAGGAAACAAATCCTCCTTTATAACAAACCACTTGAGGAACTTTGAACAAAGCCGTTTCCAGCGTTGCCGTGCCGGAAGTTACCAAAGCTGCGGTGGAAAGGGCCAACAAATCATAGGTTTTGTTCATGACCATAAACACATTTTTTCGCTGGGTGAACCGATGATAAAAATCTCGCTCAATACCCGGTGCACCCGCGATTACAAACTGGTATTCAGAAAAATCTGAAGCGATTTTCAGCATGGTGTGCAGCATTTTTTCTATTTCCTGCTTACGGCTTCCGGGCAACAAAGCGATAATCGGCCGATTATCCAAAGTATTGTTTTTCAAGAAAATATCTAAATCCGGCTTGGGTTGTCGGGCAATAGCATCGATAAGGGGATGACCGGTAAAATGGACATTATAGGCATGTTTATTTTCATAAAACTCTTTTTCAAAAGGAAGGATAACATACATGTGATCCACATCGCGTTTAATGGAATTTACGCGATTCTCTTTCCAGGCCCAGACTTGAGGAGATATATAATAATGAGTGGAATACCCTTCTTTTTTCGCCCATTTGGCAATTTTGAGATTGAATCCGGGATAATCCACAAAAATAATCGCATCCGGATTCCAGGCTTTGATATCTTTTTTGCAAAATGCGAGATTTTTTAGAATGGTGCGAAGGTTCATCACCACTTCGGCAAAGCCCATAAATGCCAATTCGCGATAGTGTTTTATCAATTCCCCACCAACAGATTGCATTTTGTCACCACCCCAAAAACGAAATTCGGCTGCAGAATCGACCTTTTTCAGGCCTTTCATCAGGTTGGAGGCATGCAAATCCCCCGATGCTTCACCGGCAATGAGGTAGTATTTCATGTCTGAAGCTATGAATTTATGCAATTAGAACAACCCAAAATCAACCTGTGCTCGAGTTTTCTTTTGATTGCTTTTTTTTATTTTCTAAAATTCGAAAAAAATCACTGCTCCGGCTGCAATCAGAGTGGCAATAACCACTCCGCGAACTCGGTAGTATTGGCGTTTTTTCATAAACACAAAAAACGGCAAAAAATTTAGAATAGCACCCAAAGCGATTATATTCCCCATGATTCCTTGACCAATGGCCATGTTTATGGTTTTCATGAGTTCATCACCAAAAAAAATAGTGATATAAAGATAAATTCCCGCCAGATTTGCGAACAAACCGATCAACCAACCGATGATGATTTCTTTTGCTATTGAGTTCATTTATTGTTTTTTGCCGGTTTTAAGCTAATAGCAGGATTATTAAAAAAAATCTTTTATGACAATTTCCAATTGTTGATTTCAGGAATTACATGGTGTGCGGTAAGATCAAACTGAACCGGCACGACGGAAACATAGCCTTTTTTCAAAGCCCATTCGTCCGTATCCTCGCCTTGATCCTCATTGACAAACTCTCCGGTCAACCAGTAATAATCTCGCCCTTGCGGGGTGATTCGCCTGTCGAATTTCTCGCGCCAATAGGCTTTTGCTTGTCGACAAATTTTAATGCCTTTAATTTTATCTTCGGGCAGATCAGGAAGATTTACATTCAACACTACTCCTTTTGGCAGGCCTTTGCTCAGCACCATTTTGGTAATGGATTTCACATATTTTAGAATCGGTTCCATATTCGAGGAGAGCGAATAATCCATATGAGAAAAACCAATCGCAGGAATTTGTTGAGTTCCTGCTTCCACAGCCGCACTCATTGTGCCGGAATAAATCACATTTATGGAAGAATTGGAACCGTGGTTGATGCCGCTCACACACAAGTCCGGTTTGCGTTTGAGAATTTCCTGAGTGGCAATTTTCACACAATCCACGGGCGTTCCCGAGCAACTATATTCTTTGTGTTTTTCGGTTTCCTTCAGTTTAACAGGATCGCAGTAGAGGTTATCGCTCAATGTAATGGCATGTCCCATCCCACTTTGGGGACTATCCGGAGCAACCACCACCACATCTCCGAGGGTTTTCATGACTTTTATCAATGCCCGAATTCCCGGAGCAGTAATTCCATCGTCGTTTGTAACTAAAATCAAGGGTTTTTTCGCCGGCATAGCTTAGAAAATTCTTTGCCAAAAATAAAAAAATAAAGGTTCTTGGTAAGGTATTTGTAATAAATAAAACCTATTCTCCCTTGCGCGAGTTCCCCTATGTTTGCATTTTGTCAGGAAAATGTGATAGAAAGCAGGAAGATATAAGATTCATTTTATATTTTCGTTTAACAAACTATTACGATGAAAATGCGGATTGGCACGATTTTTTAATGTATTTTGCATAACTAAATTTTTTACCCAGATGACTTTAACCCGATATATGAGAACGAATTATAAAATAGCCGTGTTTGTGCTTTTGTTGGGCATGGCTTCTTGCAGTTTTACCACCAAAAAATTTGATCCGGAACCGGGATCGGATAAAGATGAGGTGTTGGTGCAACTCATTTCCCTGACGCTGAAACGATATCATTATGAACCCGGAGAATTGAACGATGACTTTTCAGCAGAAGTTTTTGAAGATTATATCTATGCGCTTGACCCTTTAAAGAGATATTTTCTGAAAAGCGACATCGAAGAATTTTCGGCTTATAAAACAAAAATAGACGACCAGATTAACGAAGGGAAAGTTAATTTTTTCAACTTGACCCACGAACGCCTGTTGCAGCGTATTGCTGAAGCAGAACCTTTCTATAAAGAAATTCTCTCCAAACCTTTTAATTTTAATCAAAAGGAAGAAATCAACACGGATTATGAGAACCTGGAGTACGTCACCAACAAAAAAGAATTAAAGGATCGCTGGCGAAAACAGTTGAAGTTTTCCACCATTTCGGCTTATTATGAAAAAATAAAAGAGCAAGAAGACATGAAGGTTTTTGACGGTGAAGAAGAGATGAAAACCAAAGCCGAGCTGGAGGTTGAAGCCCGGGACATTACCCGAAAATCCATGGAGAATTTTTACAGTTTAATGCACGACCAACTACGAAAAGACTGGTTTTCAATCTATTTGAATGCAATCGTTGAGGAATTTGATCCGCACACTTTTTATTTTGCTCCACAAGACAAAGATCGATTTGACATCCAAATGTCCGGAAGTCTGGAAGGTATCGGCGCTCGCTTGCAGAAAAAAATCGACAACATTACCATTGCGGGCATTATTCCCGGAGGACCTGCATGGCGAGGGGAGGAATTGGAAGTTGGTGATGAAATCTTGAAAGTGAGACAAGAAAATGAAAAAGAACCGGTGAGTATCGTTGGAATGCGCCTTCCGGATGCTGTGGATTTGATTAAAGGTCCAAAAGGAACAACCGTATTTCTTACCGTTAGAAAAGTGGACGGCACCATTCAAGAAATCGATATCGTACGGGATGTGGTAGAATTGAAAGATTCTTATGCTAAATCGGCGATGCTTAAAAAAGACGAAAATCTATTTGGAATCATTGATCTTCCGCAATTTTATTTTGATATGGAAGATTATAAAGCTCGCAATGCAGCTTCCGACATGAAGAAAGAAATTATCCACCTGAAAGAACAGGGCATGGATGGTCTGGTAATCGATTTGCGTGGAAACGGCGGAGGTTCTTTAAGAACAGTGGTCGATATTGCCGGAATGTTTATCGAAAAAGGACCTATTGTTCAGGTGAAATACGGCGATGGTTCCATTGATATCCTAAAAGATAGAGATGCCGATATCCTCTGGAACGGCCCCTTGGTGATTCTGGTGGACGAGCTTTCTGCTTCGGCTTCTGAAATTTTGGCAGCGGCAATGCAGGATTACAAACGTGCCGTGATTATTGGAAGTAAACAAACTTATGGAAAAGGAACTGTTCAGCGACTTCTGGATTTAAATGCCTTAATCAGCAATAATGATTTGGGCAATATGGGAGCTTTGAAAATTACAACTCAAAAATTTTATCGCATCAATGGCGGTTCCACGCAACTGCGCGGCGTCTCCAGCGATGTAGTCATCCCCGATCGATACAGCTATATCGATATCGGTGAGCGAGAGATGGAAAATCCCCTCCCCTGGGATAAAATCGATGCTGCCTCTTATGATATTTGGGAAGGTTATATCGATTATGCCGAAACCATCCAAAAAAGCAAAGCGCGTATGGCCGAAAATGAATTAGTGAACCTGATTGAAGAAAATGCAAGATGGATCAAAGTTCAACAAGACCGATATGTGTATCCGCTTTATTTCCCCGAGTATTCAAAAAAGGTGAAAGAAAATGAAACTGAAGCCAAGCGTTTTGACGTAATTTCCGAATATCAAA
This sequence comes from uncultured Flavobacteriaceae bacterium, assembly GCA_964410335.1. GTDB lineage: Bacteria > Bacteroidota > Bacteroidia > Flavobacteriales > Flavobacteriaceae > DASSWG01. The sequence continues at coordinate 8,273 of CAYPGZ010000050.1, forward strand.
CCGATTTGACTTATACTTCATTGCCTTATATCAGTGAGCAATTTGCTACCGATACCACCTTGGCGGAAAAACGAAAACGCTGGCATGAAAGCTTGAGCAAAGATTTTTATATGGAAGAAGCTATCCACGTGCTACAAGATTTGAGCGAAGGCAATTTCGTAAAATCAAAAGTGGCAAAGGCCCGGGAAAATGCCGAAGAATAATAAAAAATCATCCCTGGGAAAACTCGCGCTCCAAAGGTTCAAAAAAAACTTTTGGGGCGTTTTGAGTTTTTGGTATATCTTAATTTGTGCCTTTCTCGCAATTTTTGCCTATGTTTTTGCCCCGGATGATAGCCGGTTTGCCAATCAAATGCATCTTTCCATACACTCTCAATCTCCCGGGTTTAAAGTAACCATGCTCACTGTGCCCGCTCAAGTTGAACAGGAAGAAGGCTTTTGGAAATCTCTTTTTTTTGGAAAAGTAAATTCCGATACGGAAATTCCGGTTTCTGCCGTCAACTTTGTAAACCTTCCTGACGGACAATCAAAAATTATGGCTATCCCCTATTCCCCGGAATCTTCACCCGAGTCTTCCGCGGTCATGCCCATAGAAATTTCTATGGATTTATATCCCGATAAACTCTCCCCCAACGAAATAAAAGAAAATTTTATTCAGGAAAAGACTTTCTTACTCGGCACAGACAAATACGGACGAGATTTATTGAGCCGTGTACTAATCGGGATGCGGATTTCGCTGTCTATCGGTTTTGTGGCCGTTTTTATTTCCTTAATAATTGGAATCAGCCTCGGTGCAATAGCCGGTTTTTACGGCGGAAAAATTGATGCTGCCATCATGTGGTTGATAAATGTGGCTTGGTCTATCCCCACCTTGTTATTGGTAATTGCCATTACCTTGGCCATTGGCAAAGGATTTTGGCAGGTTTTTATCGCAGTGGGACTTACCATGTGGGTGGAAGTGGCGCGTGTTGTTCGCGGACAGGTCATGACCACCAAAGAGCAACAATACGTAACCGCCGCACGAGCTTTAGGCTATCGGGATTTCCGAATTGTGCTAAAGCATATTTTGCCCAACGTCATGGCACCGGTTATTGTGATTTCCGCTGCCAATTTTGCATCGGCCATCTTGATAGAAAGTGGGTTGAGTTTTTTGGGCATCGGGGCGCAACCTCCTATGCCGAGTTGGGGCGCAATGATTAAAGATCATTACAGTTATATCATTCTGGGAAAAGCCTATTTGGCAATTATTCCCGGACTGGCCATCATGAGCTTGGTCATGGCTTTTATGTTGATAGGAAATGCTCTTCGCGATGCGCTGGACGTAAAAAGCTAATCCACGCTAACCTCTAAAACCTCCGAAATCACTCCTCCATTTTCAGTAATTCCTTCTACGAAAAGCTTCAATTTCGGTTGAGTAGTGTTCCACACTTTTATCGCTGTTTTTCCATTCTCATCCAATCTTACGTCCGGAAACCAAGCAATACTACCATATTCTCTAAAGAAAGAATTTTCATAGGATGCATATTTAGGAGCATAAAATTCTCTGTTGTTCGAAAATCCATTTTCTAAAATCGATACGTTGGTGGTTTGCCGGACTCGGGAAGAACCATAATTTGTCTTCCTGGTAATACGAATTACACCGCCGGAACCTCGTATTCCATAGCCGGCTCCGCTTTTATTGATACTTATGCTTTCTACGTCCGAGGTGGGAAGCATATGCAGTTCCGAAAGGTCATAAAGTTGCATCCCATCCAAAAAAATAATCGGGGAACTATACCCGTGAATGGATAATTTACGGCGGTTGTAGATAGAAACATCAGAAAAACCTTCATTCACAATAAACCCGTTCGCCCGTATATATCCCGTAACATAGGTGAACATCTTAAAATCCCTACCATAATCGGTTTGGAAATACATTTCACTATGCTTAATATCCTTGTTTTCTTTTATTTCTTCAACAGCTTCGAGAACGATTTCAGAAAGTGCTACCCTATTTTTTAAAAAGTCCATCGAAAAAACAGAATCCTGTATCCCAGTTGGCGTATTCAACCTTTCAGTTTTTTCCATCGGCATAGACCAGGCCGGAATTCTACCGGCTTTTTTCAAGGGCAAGAGTTGGAAATATATTCCCGGTTTAGAAACTTTTCCTTTTCGGTCATGTATCAACCCAAAAGAAATAGAGTCATTTTCCAATAAATAAATACTTTCTATCGTAAATTCCCCTTCTTCATTTATTTCCAACATTTTAAAAAATTGGCTCTTAGGTGATTTTACAAATAGCTGATTTTGCTTCTTTTTATTCCGGTTGCCTACCTTTCCCGTTAAAGTAAAACCTTGTTCATGAGGAAAATATTCTTGCGGAGGATGGTTGAAAATATTATTCCATGAGTATTTGCTCCACCCTTGAGTAAGCAACAATAAATCCAAATCATAATCCCGTCGTCGCAAATCTTTTTCATCGGAAAAATAATAACCTCCATTTTCCAAATTTCCTTGGATATAGGGTTCGATAAAAAATGCTGAAAGCAAATTGTTACTTGGAGAATAGGCTTTAGTTCCTGCCGGCAAGACAGAAATACTCATAGAATGCAACCCCAAGCTGTCAGGAGAATGAAGCCCAATGATCAGGGAATCTTTCACTCGTTTTTCATATCGAGCGGTTAATTCTTTTCGTTGCAAGCCTTCCCTATTAAAAATCAAACGTTCTGCAATAGGTTGAATTTCAGAATTAAAAAGAGTAACCCGGTTCATGCCCGGAGAAAGTGCAGTTCTTGGTATTCTTATGATGGTCTCCAAATCTTGTGATATCGTCAGACTCAAAATTTTCATATCTCCCTTATGCCCAATACCTATAAATAAATTATTCCCTTGGATGCTTTTAAAAGTAGCAGAATTGGTCTTTATTGAAAAAATAACCTTATCGGGAAGTAAGGTATTGGCCGTCATAATAACTCCCGTTTTCTCGGCCGGCATGAGTTTCTGTGTGATTTCTCGACCGTTGCTTAAGGATACGACGACAGAATAAGTTTGATTGGGAGTTGGAATCAAAGTGAATTTAGAAAGTCCAAACGAATTGGATTTAAAGTGGGTCACCACCTGACCATCCCCATCCACCACTTTGGCTTCAGCAAAAACCACTCCTTTTCCTGTGCTGTTTATTAATTTCACCCCCACTGTGTTTGAAATCCCTTCAACCAAGTGGCCTCCTTCCGGCAAAACTTGCAAATCATATTTTATGGAATCGGATTTGGGTGGGTTGTGTCCCAGGATGGTGAATCTTTCTGAAAAGGAAATATCTTCCAAGAAATTATCCATATATCGCGTGGAGGCAGTCATTAAATAATGCCCGGGAGGGTATTTTATGGTATCCAATTCTAAAAAACCCGCGCCTTTTCCATTTCCTACAAAAAAAGTTTTGGCTTCGATTAAATCCCCCTCAACATCATAAATATTAACATTTAGATTGGTGGTCGCCGGATTGGGAATATGATATTTAGTGTTATAAGCATAAATAGCAAACCACAAATCCTCAGTAGGAGCAAAAACAGTTTTGTTAAGATGGAGATAAACCGTTTCCCGATTTAAGTTGAAATATTCCGAATAGTCACTTAGTACTTCAGTAGGCGTGAGATTTTTTTCCTGGGCGTGAGAAATACTTCCTAAGAACAGCATCCCAAGAATAATTTTTCGTAATATATCTGCCATAAATTATTTTTTTTCAGAGAAACAAGATAGAAACTTTCAGAAAATAAAACTTATTCAAATTTAGAAAGAATTTATGATTTCATAAACCATTTCGCTCTCAAAACCTTTTGATAAAAGATAATCAGCGAGTTTTTTCTTTCTTTTATAAGGGTTTTTCTCCTTGATATTTTCATTTTTTTTGGTTGCTAACTCCCTAAGCATCCGCTCATACACTTTCGGATGGATTTCTTTTAAAGCTGATTCAATATTGTATTTTGAAATTTCCCTACTTTTCAACTCCCTGAGGATTCTTATTTTCCCCCATTTGTTGATATGGAATTTTCCGCGGGCATAACTTTTTGCAAATCGCTCTTCATTCAAAAAATCTTCTTGAATAAGCGCATGAATAATTTCTGCCCGGGCTTGGGGAATCATCCTCATCTCTTTGAGTTTGGCTTCCACTTCTTGGTGACATCGTTCCCTATAAGCACAAAAATGCATTAATTTCTGTTTTGCTTCCTCAAGCGTATATGTTTTATAGGTGTGCATCGGGTATAAAAATAAAAAAACCCTTCCGAAAAATTCGAAAGGGTTTGTGTTCATATGATGATTTCCCCGTTTTTGTCGTGGAAATGGTACTCAAGATACGTGTAAGCATCTCTGGGTTGTATTTTTACCCAACGGTTATAGTCAAAAAACCATTTTCCCCTGGGTGAGGGTATTCCCCTCGTAAGAAAAGCTGCTATAAAAGGATGCGCGCTCAACGACAACTTTTTATAGTTTTTTTTAATTAGTTTTTGCAAATCGGCGTTTATTTTATCGATCACCACAATGGGTGCTTCAATTTCGCCGTTGCCTCCCGGGTGCTCTTCCCGGGTTTTGATGTTCATCTCCGGCCTTACCCGCTGACGGGTAATCTGCACCAATCCAAACTTACTGGGGGGCAAAATTTTGTGCTTTGCCCGATCATCGGCCATTTCCTCTCGGAGATGATCGTAGAGTTTTTTTCGGTTTTCATTTTTGCCCATATCGATGAAATCGACTACAATAATCCCGCCCATGTCGCGCAGACGTAATTGTCGTGCTACTTCAGAGGCGCTGATCATATTCACTTGCAGGGCAGTTTCCTCTTGGTTTTTGGCTTTATTGCTCCGATTACCGCTATTCACGTCGATGACGTGCATGGCTTCGGTGTGCTCGATTACCAGATAAGCGCCTTTATTCATGGAAACGGTTCTTCCAAAACTGGTTTTTATCTGGCGTTCAATTCCAAATTTCTCAAAAATCGGAACTTTGGAATTATAGTATTTCACTATAGATTCCTTTCCGGGAGAAACCTGCGCCACAAAGTCCTTTATTTGGGTATGAAGCGTTTGATCGTCAACATGTATAGCCGTGAATGTGTCGTTAAACACATCCCGCAACATAGAGGAAACGCGACTCAATTCGCCGAGAACTTTTGCAGGGGGGTTGGCCTTGGGCAATTTCTTGCACATGTCCTCCCATCGCCCCACAAGGTTTTGAATGTCCTTGTCGAGCTCGGCAACCTTTCTATCTTGCGCCACTGTACGTACAATAACGCCAAAACCTTTCGGTTTGATGCTGGTTACCAAACGTTTCAACCTGCTTTTTTCCGTTCTACTCTTAATCTTGGAGGATACGGAAATCCGGTCGGAAAAAGGCACCAGTACCACAAATCTTCCCGGAAGCGAAATTTCACTGCTAAGCCGCGGACCTTTGGTGGAAATTGGTTCCTTAACGATTTGAACCGGCAGCGACTGGTTTGCTTTTAACACATCTGCAATCGCGCCATTTTTGTCAATGTCTTTTTCAAAAGGATAGTTTTTGAGCGAAAAATCCTTTAATTTACCTGTGCTTACACGTTTTGTGAACTTCATAAGCGAACTGAGCTGAGGACCCAGGTCGTGATAGTGCAGAAAGCCGTCCTTTTCATAACCTACGTTTACGAAAGCGGCATTAAGCCCTGGTACTGTTTTTCTGACTTTGGCCAGAAAAATATCACCAACGGCAAAATCACTGTCACTGTCTTCTTTATGAAGTTCAATGAGTTTTCCATCTTTTAAAAGGGCAAAATCAACTGCGGATGAACTTGTTCGGATTATTAATTCCTTATTCATGCGTAATGATTTTTAGTCCGTGCCATCTCCTTTGTACGATATTAATCGCACGAGAAAAGGGTACAGATGGATTAAACAAAGAACTCCTTTAGGCTTTTTTGCGAATCGCTAAAACCTAAATGAGTTCAAAAAAATTATCACAGGCTGTTGAGTCCTGGATGTCAATGAACGTAAATTCTGTAATTACTCTTTCAAACAAAAAAAGTAACGCTGGGGTTACTTCTTTTTGTGGCGATTGGCGCGTCTGCGTTTCTTACGCTTGTGCGTTGCCACCTTGTGCCTTTTTCTTTTTTTTCCACTCGGCATAAAATGCTTTTTTAAAAATTAATATCTTGATGTTTCTTTTATTTGACCTTCACGTTGTGCTTTACTCCTTCAGAAAAGACTTTCGCAGGCTTAAAAGCAGGAATGTTGTGAGCAGGAATCTTAATGGTCGTGTTTTTCAAAATGTTCCTGCCGGTTTTTTCGGCTCGGGTTTTCACGATAAAACTTCCAAATCCCCGGAGATAAACATTTTCATTATTCTCTAGCGAGCCTTTCACTTCTTCCATAAAGGCCTCGACTGTGGCTTGGACATCTCCTTTTTCCATTCCGAGTTTTTCCGAAATGTTCGCTACGATATCTGCTTTGGTCATGGTTAAGTTGTTTTTTTTATCCTCCCAAATCCGATTTCCGAAATGACGGAGAAGGACGGGAGAGAGGTTGAATTTTTTTGAACGCGCAAATATACGATTTTATATTTCAATATTTCAAGCTAACCCGCTTAAAGTTCAAGGGTTAAAGTTTTGGACTACGGAAATCGGGATTCGTTCATTCGGGATTGGGTGCCTCGCGTTTACAGTCTCGAATTTAAGAAGTGAGGATTTCTCAAGGGATTTCTGTGGC
>CAYPGZ010000051.1:0-14569 GCA_964410335.1 uncultured Flavobacteriaceae bacterium
AGTATTCTCTTATGTGTCCCATTTTTGACGGTTTTTTGTCTTGCTTGCACCTAACATTAGTATTAACGAACCCCCACCATTTTATAGCTGATATATTTACTATGTAGGCAAGTCCGGTTTGTTAATTTTTGTCTAAATTAGTTTTTTCCCTCAATATATCCAAGGGATTATTGAGTGTTTTTTGGTGATAGGCCGGATATTGCAGATTATCTTCATTTTATAGCAAGATAATTTAGGATTGAGCTTCAGGAGGTTTCGAGGTTATTTGTCCTTTCGAGTTATGCGGAAACCGGATCTAAAAAACAAACCTAAGCTTAAGAGGGCTTAAAGGAGGTCTTATTTTTTAAAACTATTTTTCAAAAAAGGGGGTTGTGCAAGGGTTAGCATTGTTGTGTGTAGTGCCTATTTGTTCTCTAATATTTTCAATAGTTTTGGGTTTAGGTATAATTTTTCTTTTCCAACTTTTACTGATTGAAGTATATGGTTTTCCTCTAATGCTATTAAATAATTCCCTACAGTTTTTGCGTTTCCGAGATTTTCATCGATTAGGTTTCGACGTTTTGTATAGGGGAGTCGAAATAATATTTCTACCAAATCTTTTGAGTACATTTTTGGAAGTTTAGTTTTTATTTCTGTCGTCATTTCTTCTATTGCTGTTGTTATCTGATATAATCTTTCTAGTCCTTTTAAGGCAGTTTGTTCAATCATATCCAGCATATACAAAATGTAATCTTCCCAATTTTCATTTTCGGTCACACCTCGTAGTTTGGTATAATAATCTGCTTTGTTTTGAATTATATATTCACTCAAATAGATAGCGGGTACTTCCAAAAGCCCTGAAAGTTTTAAATAGAGTAGGAGTAAAATTCTTCCCGTTCTTCCGTTTCCATCTGCAAATGGATGGATAGCTTCAAATTGATAATGTAATAAAGCCATTTTTATTAGTGGGTCGATTTCATTTTCCTCGTTAATAAATCGTTCTAAATTGGCTAATTTTTCTCTAATAACGGTTTCTCCACTTGGTGGAGTGTAAATAATTTCATCTTGATTATTCCTCAACGTTGTTCCCGGGGTTACTCTTATAGCAGCGTTATTTTGTTTGATACATTGTACAATTTTTATGCAAAGATTTGTTGTGATAAAAGGTTTGGTTTTTAGTTCTTCCAAACCTAGCCAAAGTGCTTCTTTATAACTTAAAACTTCTTTTGTCGATAAATTTTCTACTTTTTTATCTGCTACAAAAGATTTGTATAGTTCATCGTTGGTTGTAATTATATTTTCGACCTCTGAACTTGCTTTTGCTTCTTGCAAATAGATTGTATCTAAAAATAGAGTGGGATTAGGCAAATTTAAAAGCGTTCCGTTAAGTTGTGCCAAAGCTCGACCAGCAGAAATCGTTTTACGTAGTATGTTTTTGGTTTCTATTTCCGTTTTAGGTGGTAATAAAGGCAAATCATTATATGGGATTTTTCGGTCAAATTTTGTCATTATATCAAGTGTAAATTTTACTTCTATTTCTTTTACAAGTGTAAAAATAATAAAAATTTACACTCGTTTTGTTTTTAAGTGTAAAAATTTCCCTTGTTATGTTCTTGGAGTCTGCTCGTTTGGCATTACACACAACGGTTCTGTGTATGAGCAGTAGCGGATTTTAAGGCTTTTTACCTGTCAGCCATCACCAAAGTTGATTATATGCACTGACCTTAAATTTACCACTTCACCCGCTATTGCTTATACACTATGTTGGGGCATCGTGCTTTTCATTCTTTCTTTTGCTTTTCAGTCCACATTGTCAATCGGTTAGGAAGTCTTGATTTGTTTGGCCATGTCATTGTTTTTATCCTTTCTTTTTAATCGTGCGTGGAGTGTTTTTGAAAATTTCACTTCAGGGTCCACCAGCCAATGTGTGGCTGTTGCGTGGTCTATTCTTCTTTATTTAATGTACACGTTTTATTATTGAATTCTATCTGAATGGTATGATGAGAAAAGTCAAATTCATTCAAGACTCTCAATGCTCTTTGCCGCACTTCATCAATCTGGTTGTATGCGGTAATGTTCTCTAACACCAAATGAGTAGTCAGTACATGATGCTCTCCATCCAACGACCAAACATGGGTGTGATGAATGGTCTTTACGTGTTCAACATCTTTCAGTTTTGATTTGATTTCTTCTAAATCTATATTTTCCGGAACACCCTGTAGAAGAAGGTAAAGTGTATCCCATAATCTCCTTCCAACACCATATAGGATAAATAAAGTGATGGCTATGGAGAGGGCAGGATCAAGAAGATACCAGTCTTTGAAGTGAAGTATAATTGAAACAACTAAGACCGCAATCCAGCCCAGAACATCTTCCAGCAAATGCCAACTTATTACTTTCTCATTTAATGATTTTGCACCTTTTGTGCGCCATGCGGCATAGCCATTGGCTGCCACGCCAATTACCGCTATTCCCATCATCCAGAGGGATTTTACCGGCTCAGGGTTTTGAAATCTGCCCACTGCCTCAATGATGATATAAATTGACCCACCTATCAATACGATGGCATTGACCAAAGCGCCAAGTAACCGGAAGCGGGCGTAACCGAAACTGAATTTACTGGTTGCGCCTTTTTTGGAAGCTTTGTTTTCGAGATACCATGCCAGCCCTAAAGATAAGCTGTCGCCAAGGTCGTGCAAGGCATCGGAAATAATGGCGATACTATTGGTAAAAAAGCCACCTACAATTTCAAGGCAGGTAAAGCCTAGATTGATGAAAAAGGCGATTTTAAGGTTCTTGGAACCTTTCGCATGGTCGTGAGAATGGGCCATGTTTTATACTTAGGATTTTGAAATCCATTCTCTTGCTTTATCGGCATCCGCTTCATCAAAATATTTGATCTCTGCGCTGGTAAATGGTTTCATCATATCGGTCATCAGTTCATGCCATTTCTTTTCACCCACCATTGCCACACGGTTCAATTTATTGGCATTTTGCAAATCAAATTTTACATCGCGCCAAAAGGCATGAGGTGTCCAGCCCTTAAAATCTTTCATCTGGAAATACCAGTTGATTTTATCATACTCTTCAATTTTTCGCTTCAGCAGTGGAAGCATTTGGTCGTAATCATCGTCAGTCAATTTGCCAGTGGCAACGATATAGATATTTTTTTTGCTTTCCTCTAAGTGTATCATTTTTTTGTTTTTTCAAGAATAATTAATTGATCTTACTTTTTAGGCCTCCACAAGTTATTATGCATTAGTACTTTCGACCTTTACCACGCATCGAGTCTACTCATTCAGATTTAGTGTCTCTGTTTCAGTAGAGCCTTCAAATTTTGGCACAGGCCGATTTTTCTTTTCTACTTGAGTTTCTACAACACCATTTTCTTTTATATCATTGATCAGCCACTGCATCTCCATGATTTCTCTACGTTGGGCTTTGATGATTTTATCAGCGAGCTCCCTTACCCTTACGTCTTTGATCTGAGCACGTTCACTGGTAAGGATAGCGATAGAATGGTGTGGGATCATGCCTTCCATATAGTCCGTATCTGAAACTGTGATTTGACTTCTCACCAGTCCTATACCACTGCCAATGAGTGCTACTCCCAAAGCAATAATAGCGATGTTTGCTCTACGCTTTTTATACATCTTAAGCATAAACAAAAACATGATGATGATCATTGCCCCACCCATGATCAACGTCATGAAAAGCCTTGTTTCGCTAAACCAGAAATGATCAATAACCTGGTAAGAGTGGGTGTACATTAAGAGAAACATAGCCACCATTGAGGTGGTGATCATTGCAAAGAATTTGAGGTAACTACTGTGATTGTTTTGATTATTTTCCATTATGGATAAAATTTAAGCAATAAATAAGAAGAATTTCCCATTTACTAATGACTATGCCCGCCTTCTCCTTTTTTCATTTCTGCTATTAAATAATAGGCGTTGTTAAGAGCAAACTGTGCATTCTCCGGCACCTTGTCCAGAAATTTTACGGCTACCCAACCATTGTTCTTTGTTTTGGTAGTTACCCTTACCGGTGTAAACATCCAATTTTCTTTTTCACCGTCAATTTCCTTTGCAGCCAGAAAAGCAAAGTAGTTATCATCTTCGCGAACAATAGCTTCTTCGGGTAATGCATAAGCATACAAGCTATCTGTTAGTATTTCACCTTTTATGTACATTTCTGGGATCAATCTACCTGTTTTATTTTCAATCTCTGCATGTACATGAACTGCTTTCGGATCCTGCTCAAATTTTTTACCTACAGAATATATTGTAGCGTATAATTCTTTTTCTGGTATGGTTTCTACTGTAAATCTGACTTTTTGACCTTTTTTCACTTTATATACATCTGATTCAAATACCATCAGGACAGCATGGATATGATCAGTATTGATTATTTTAAAAAGTTCTTTTTCCGGCTGTACATATTGACCAATCTTAACTTCAATGCCCACTATGGATCCGTCGATGGGACTCACAAGTGGCACTTGATCATAAAAACTCCCTTCCCGAATACGATTAGGGTTTATACCTAACTGGCGTAATTGTGATTCCAAACTTCCTGCAGTGCTTTTTGCAGAGCGGAAGTCACGTTGGGTCTGCTGAAAAGTTTTGCCTGAACCTACCTCTTCTTCATATAATCGTTTCTGTCGTTGATGTTCCTGCTCTAGGTATTGCAAGCGGTTATATGCTTCCAGATAATCATTTTGTAAACGGGTTAGATTTGGGTGGGAGAGATAAGCCAATACCTGTCCTTTTTTAACTTCTTCTCCCTCTATTACCTCAATAGAAGAAATATTGGCTCCAAGAATTGCTGTTACCGTGGCTTCATTTTGAGGGGGCACCTCCAACTGGCCATTAGCCTGCACCACAGCAGAGATATTTCTTTTCATTAGTGTGTCCACTTTCATATCAATTGCTTTAAATTGTGCAGAAGAAAAATGTACACTTTCACCTTCCCCTTCATGTTCAGTGTGAGCTGCTTCTTCTCCGTGTCCGTGGCCATCACCTTCCACGTGTTCTTGTTTTTCGCCACATGCAGTCATTAAACCTATAACTGTGATAATGCTGAAAATTAGTTTTATATTGAATTTCATTTTAATATTTTTTATTTGTTAGATGTATTGAGATAATATTCCAATTGGAACTTGGTTTCCAGATATTGATTTAGTGCTTCCTGAGCATCAATTTCTATCTGTACTGTTTCCTTTAAATTTTGGATGAATGAGACATAGTCAATAGCTCCTTCTTTATATGCAAAGACAGCTCCCTGCCTTTGTTCCCGTGCCAATGGCAAAGCTTCGTTTTCATAAAACTGCCAGGATGCCAGCCACTTTTGGTATTCCTGAAGCAATGATTGATAATTTGCCTGTACCTCAAACTGCGTTTGTCTGTATTCCTGCTCTGCAATCTGACGTTGAATTTTTGCTGATTGTATTCTTCCCTGTTGGGGCAAGAAGAACAAAGGAATGGAAATGCCCACTTGATATTGATAAAAACCTGATTGTCCTGCAATTTCCTGTACACCATATTGGGCATTGAGCTTTGGAAACAGTTCTGCTGCAGCGGCCTTTTTTTCGGCATTAGCTAGGTTTATCCTTTGTTCTGCTATTTGCAGAAGAGGATGCCCTTCTATGGAATCCAATGATATTATTGGTTTTATCCATTTTTCCTCGTTGGAAGAAGCTACTGCATATAAGGTATCGCTCACCAACCATAAATTAAGTCTTGTGAGAGCTGCTATGTAATCATATTCAGCATGCTTCTTTTGCAGAACTATCTGTTTCACTTGGTTACTGGCTGCCAAAAAAGCAAGTTTTGAAGTTTCTTCTACCTCATATCTTATCTGTGCTGCCCGTTGAAAATCCTGATAAATGGAATCCAGGCGTAGGTAAAGCTCAAGATTTCTTTTTGCAACATAGGCCGCAGCATAAGCCTGCTTTACTTGTTGGCGAAGCTCCAATTCATTGAGGTTTAAAGCAGCTTCGGCTAAAACCACTTTTTGGTTTTGCAATTTAAGTTGAGGAGCAATCCCAAAAACATCAATATTTTGTTGCTGCACACCAATAGTAGTGTATACCCCCCGATCACTACCACCAAGTTCTTCACCACCTGTAAATATCTGTGTATTTCCCAAGTCCCAAGCTGTTTTTTTTAGGACTTCCTGTTGTTCTATTTCTAATTTTGCAGATTTTAATTTGGGATAGTTGGCTATGGCTTTGTTCACTGCTTCATCCATGGTAATGGTGGGCAAATTATCTGTTTGTTGTGCATGTGATGTTGTTGGAGCGAAAACGCAAAATCCAAAGATCAATACCGTAGCAATCGTGCCTTTTCCCAATGAGGGACGGAAAGACCGCGTTTCTGTCCAACGATAAAGTATTGGCAAAACGAATAACGTTAGGAGCGTAGAAGTGATCATTCCTCCAATGACCACTGTTGCCAATGGTTGTTGCACCTCCGCACCTGCAGAAGTTGAAATTGCCATGGGCAAAAAGCCAAGGACATCGGTAAGGGCTGTCAGCATAATCGGCCTGATCCTTCTTCTTGCACCTTGTTTTATGCGCTCCCGAAGATCTGTTATACCTTCTTCTTTTAGCTCATTCCATCCGCTGATCAGCACCAGCCCATTTAATACGGCCACTCCAAAGAGCACAATGAAACCAATCCCTGCAGAAATACTGAAAGGCATATCCCTAAGCCAAAGGGAGAACACTCCTCCAATGGCCGCCAATGGGATTGCCACATAGATCATAGCGGATTGTTTGAAAGATCGTAAGGCAAAATAGATAAGGATGAAGATCAAGGCCAAAGCAATCGGCACTACCACCTGCAATCTGTTGCTAGCCCTTTCAAGATTTTCAAAAGCACCTCCGTAGCGAATGTAATATCCCGCTGGTAGCTCCAGCTCAGCTTTCAGTTTCTGCTGAATCTCCTCCACAAGTGATTTTATATCACGGCCACGAACATTGATCCCCACATAAGTCCTGCGGTTGGTATTGTCACGGCTGATCTGCATGGGGCCGGGTTCATAACTGATATTGGCTACCTCTTTTAAAGGTATCTGGGCACCGTTAGGGGTGTTGATATATAGATTTTGGATATCTTCAATGCTGCTGCGATGGGCTGAATCCAGTCGTACTACCAGATCAAATCGCCTTTCCCCTTCAAAGACCACCCCGGCTTTTCCTCCTGCAAATGCACTTTGGATTACTTTGTTAATGTCGTTAATATTTAATCCATATTGAGCCAGCTCGTTCCGTTCATAATGAATGGTCATTTGAGGCATTCCCGTAGTAGCCTCTACTTTCATGTCACCGACACCTTCTACTGTAGAAATGATTCTTCCCATTTCTTCAGCCTTTTCTGCCAAAACTTGCAGGTCTTCACCATAAAGCTTAACGGCAATATCTTCCCGGACACCTGAAATCAGTTCATTAAAGCGCATTTCAATAGGTTGTGTAAACTCATAGCTTACTCCTGGTATGATGCTTAATTTCTCTTTTATTTTGGCGATCAGTTCTTCCTTGGATTCAGCCGACACCCATTGATCTTTTGGTTTTAAAATGACAAAACAATCGCCAATGTCCATAGGCATGGGGTCTGTTGGAACATCTGCCACGCCAAATCGGGTCATGGCATGCTCAACTTCCGGAAAGTTTTCAAGAAGTATTTGCTCGATTTTGGTTGAAGTTTTAATACTTTCCGACAAGGAACTCCCAGGTTTAAGAATAACATGAAAAGCAATATCCCCTTCATCCAACTGCGGGATGAACTCAGCACCCATGCGGGTAAAGGTGAAAACAGCCAGGGCGAATAGTGCAACGGCTGAGCCGATTACAATTACTGATCTTTTAAGGGCTCTGCCAAGTGTTTTCTCATATTTATCTTCCACCCAGATTACCACCTTGTCACCCCATGATTTTTTCTCTTTTTTAGGAACCCTAATAAAGAGTGATGAAATCATGGGTACATAGGTAAGGCAAAGGATCATTGCGCCCATCATGGCAAACATAAAGGTGAGTGCCATTGGTTTAAACATTTTACCTTCAACACCTTCCAGAAAGAGGATGGGTAGGAAAACGATGAGGATAATAAGCTGGCCAAAAAAGGCAGAGTTCATCATCTTACTGGAGGCCGTGTAGGTAGTTTCGTTCCGCTCTTTGGCAGTAATTTTATTTCCTTTCAGCATCCGCTGATACAGGAAGAAAACCGTACCTTCTACCACAATCACCGCACCATCAATAATAATCCCAAAGTCAATGGCCCCAAGGCTCATCAGGTTTGCCCCTACATCAAAAACATACATCATTATAAAGGCGAAGAGCAGTGATAGCGGTATGGTAGAAGCTACAATTAATCCGCCCCGCCAATTGCCTAGCAGGAAAACCAGCACAAATATTACGATCAATGCCCCTTCAATCAGGTTTGTTTTAATTGTGCTTGTGGTTCGATCAATAAGTTCGCTGCGGTCCAGAAAAGATTCTATACGGACACCGTTGGGCAGCGATTCCTGGATTTGTGCCATCCGGGACTTTACGTTTTCAATGACCTCATTGGAGTTGGCATCTTTTAACATCATAATGATCCCGCCTACTGCTTCACCTTGTCCGTCTTTTGTAAATGCCCCATACCGCACAGCAGAGCCAAATTGTACCTTAGCCACATCTTTAATGCGGATGGGAATACCTTCAAAGGTTTTTACAACGATGTTTTCAATATCTTCAATACTGCGTGCTAATCCTTCACCACGTATAAAATTGGCCATATGGCTTTTTTCAATGTATGCGCCGCCGGTATTTTGGTTGTTTTGCTCCAGGGCAACAAAGATATCGTTGATGGTGAGATCAATGGCTTTGAGTTCGTCAGGATCAACGGCTACTTCATACTGCTTAATGTTTCCCCCAAAAGCATTGACTTCTACAACGCCCGGCACCATGGCCATTTGTCTACGGACAATCCAATCTTGCATAGATCGAAGTTCCATAGATGAATATTGATCCTGATATTCCGGTTCAACTGCCAATGTATATTGATAGATTTCTCCAAGGCCGGTAGCTATCGGACCCATAGAAAGGTCTCCGAAACCTTCAGGGATTTCTTCCCTGACTTGAACCAGTTTTTCGGAAACGAGCTGTCTTGGAAGATATGTCCCCATATCCTCTTCAAAAACAATGGTAACCACTGAAAGGCCGAAGCGTGAAACGGAACGTATTTCTACAACCCCTGGCAGGTTGGCCATGGCCACTTCTACAGGATAGGTTACAAATTGTTCGATGTCCTCAGTCCCCAGGTTGGGAGCTTGTGTAATGACCTGTACTTGATTATTTGTGATGTCCGGCTGTGCATCGAGCGGTACTATGGTTATGCTCCATATACCGCCGGCAATAAGGGCAATGGTAAACAAACCTATGATAAACTTATTCTTAATAGAAAAAGCAATGATATTATTGATCATGAAAATGCGTTTAATTCAACTTAAAATGAAAAATTGGACAGGATAGACTTATCCTGACAGAGCAGTTGAATTAAATCTGAGGGGGCTGGAAGGGGGAATCGAGAAAGAGCGTGGAGAAAGTGATGTTATAGAAACCGAAATTATGTGGCGTGTTAAAGCCCCATGCAGTTATTGAAAAATGTTGTTGGTTGGCATAGAAGGAAGTGGGATGGCAGCAATTATGGTTTCCATGGAATGGCAGGTTTTCATGTTCAGAATCTTCATGATCCTGGGCAAGGTCATCAGCGTGGAAAAAGTCATTTATTAAAAAAATTAAAAATGAATTATCGTTGCAGGCTTTATGCTCTTGGTAGTGTTCCAATAGATTCGGAAGCTTCTGTAATTCACAACCTAAATCCAAACCGGGCATCATTCCTTTTATCAGGAACAAGAAAGAAAACGATAAGGATAGAAATGAATTCATTAGGTGCGAAAGTAGTCAAAAATATTGCATTATCAACGGATTGCTGTTAGTCCATTTGATTTTAGTTTTTCTAATTTGTTCATTTACTATGGAAATTCCATTTTGTTTTTCTTTTGATGGCTTGTGCGGCTTTGCATATGTGCCAAATGTGCGCTGGCAGAAATTTTCAAAAATGCGAAGCGGGGGCTTTCTCATTTTTCTTTTTTTGTCCACCGTCAACATTGTTGTCCGTTTACTTTGTCGGTCAGGTGGATTTAGTCCAGTCGTAGAGTCGATCTGTGTCAAGGCAGGTTCTGTCATTCCTCGTCATTGTTAATGTATCCGTTGTTTTTTTAGCATGTGCCCAACGGTTTACGGCTTTGCGCAGGAGGGGTGAACGAAGACGTAAACCTTCATTTAACCCTGAACCTTAGCAAAAACCGCTTGGGTTTTAGTTAATTTAATTCTTTTCTGCAAAAAACAAGCGGTTTTTTGCGACAATCGAAGCCGAAAACGTCAATTTTATCACTTTACCCCCTCTTGCGCAAAACCTTTTTTGTGCGTTCGGCTTTTCGCTTATTTACCCCCCAATCAAGGCATCAAATAGAGAAAGTCGCTGAATTCGCGTATTTTGAAATGATGAAAATATCCATTGTCCGTCTTCTTTTATTGCTGTCAGCGTTTGAATTGATTTCCTGTTTTCTTTCACTTTCTTATCCGGATTTGGGTTTACTGCCCCTGTTGTAATAATATAGACACTGTTCTCAGTGAGAAAATGAATATGCCTTATATTTATTTGCATTTTCGATCCTTTCAGAGCACCATCAAATAGTTTTTGATGAGTATCTGCAATTTGCTCTCTTCCAATTAATCTATTCCCTAAAAATGTTATATACTGGGCTTGTTTAGCAAACAAATCACCATAACCTTTACCATTGCCATCATCCCAATTTTCTTTGAGTTGAATGATTAATGTTTTAATCTGTTTTACGTCAGCTTTATTCGCCATATTACTAACTGAAGTATTAACACCCATATCTATTTTTGGGGTCAAATAGATGAAATTGGTCGAAATAATAAGCAATAGCAATAGAATAATTATCCCTAAAATGATGTTCATTTTCATAATTTTAAAATTTGTATTAGGGTGCAAATTTAATAACAAAATTATTAATGTCAAAATTAATGTTATTTACATCGGAATTGATATATTTGCATTTTATCAATAGTATTAATATGAACAAATTAGTGAGCCTTGTAAATAAATGGGATGAATTTGAACGTCAGTATCCAAATTCTGAAATTGATGACTTTTGCAGATATATGCTATTAAAAGAGGAAGGCAATGACCGGACTTTGGATGATTGTATAGCAGATTTTGGGATAATACTCAAATTTATGTCAAATCTATTATACATTTTTGATTCCTTGTTCAAGGCTGCAATGAGCAACACAACTTTACCATTTTCATCAGCATTCTTTTTTTTGAACCATATAAAAAGCAGAGATAAAATACGAAAAACCGAATTAATAAATGAAATGAAAGTCGAGTATTCTACTGGAATGGAATATATAAAAAAGCTTTTAGAAGCTAAGTTAATCAAAGAGAAATCCGACCCATCAGATAAAAGAGCACGACTTTTAGTGATTACAAAAGATGGATTGGAACTGTTGGAAACTTGCTATCCTTATATGGAAAAAGTTGGCACCCTTATGTTTGGCAAGTCAAACCCCGTAAATATGAAAGTGTGTATAGCATTTTTACGAAATGCTATTAGTGTTGCTGAACCTATATCACAAGATGAAAAATGTATGGATTTCGACACTCTATTTGAACTATACAAACCGTAATCGGAATTCGGTTTCAGGCATGCTGCTCGGGAGACACTGTGCATTTTGCATCGGGATCCTTCGCAGGCTCAGGATGACATTCTGCTCGGGAGGCGTTAATTCGGGAATCGTTAATTCGGGATTCGGGAAGCCAATTCGTCAAAGAGCTCATTTCCACTGTCTGCTTTTTCGGAGCAGGGTCGTTCTTCAGGCTTGCTAGCAACGGTCAAGTATAAGCGTAGTGTGGGATTAGAAGCACTTTACTTTCAATTTACCGATATGTTTGTTAATATTCAATTAGTTCGATTTCAGCGCTTTAGCCCGCATTACGCTTATACAATGTTCTCTGCTGGCTTTCTTTCTTAATTTCTGCAAGTGATTAACTCCCCCTTTTATAAATTCTTATTTATATGTCATTGCAGTTATATATTCTCCAATAATTGACAAAAACTCATTTTTTCATAATCTTCAGGATAGCTTAGTTCTAAATCATTAAGTCGTTTTATTAAATTTCTTTTTAAAGAAAAACTGAAAAGTCTTTGTACTCTTTGTAATTTCAATTTTGGCTTATAGTAAATAAAAGTATTCGCTCTGCATTCACAAATGGAATCTTCTTCACTACACAAAATAAAAAAATCATCAGTTTCTTTCAAAACTTTAAATAATCTAATGTTGTCTTTGTCTTTTTTCTTAGTTGCTAAATAAATATTATTATTAAATTCAATTTGAGCATAAGGCATAGAATCAATATTAATTCTTGCTTCTTTTAAAATAGATGATACAGTCTTTTTATTACCTGTGTCGTCAAGAAAATAACTCATTCTGTATAAAGACACAAATGGACTGGGATTCAAATCATACATCCATTTTCCTGTTATTATGGCATGCCAATCATTTGTGGACTGTCCGAATGCAGAGTTAGAAAACGTTATCTGTAAGAGAAATATAGCTGCTACCAAGTATTTAATTAAATATTGAAATGATTTTCCACATTTATATTTTTGTTTCCGTAATTCAGTATTATTCATTTTCAAATTCTTTGGGGTTAATATTTAATTTTTAGCTTGCAGAGAACATTAGTATCAACGAACCTCCCCGTCTTTTATAGCTGATATATTTCTTTTCAACGGCCCTTGGTTTTCTTCACCGGCGGAGAATATTACTCTTCAGCGTCACGGGAGCAATTTACTAAAATTTAGTTAAATACTATGAGGTGATGGGGAGAGGGGGAGACTGGGAGAGGGGGAGACTGGGTGACTGGGAGAGGGGGGATGGGGAGAGGGGGAGACTGGGAGATGGGGAGAGGGGGTGATGGGGCGATGGGGTGAGGGGGTGATTAAGAAAAAAGCGTTTTCCAAATGAATTTGATGTCCCTGCTAAGGGAGTAATTTTGGATATAGGCTTTATTGAGCGTACTTTCTCGGGCCATATTACTTTGCGGTTGTATTGCTCGGGGCGAGGGTTGGGTGGGTTTTTGATTTCGATTTCGATTTCAGTTTCGATTTCATATTCGGGATTCGGGAATCGGGAATCGTTAATTCGGGAATCGGTTTCAGTATGACAGGCTCAGGGTGATAGGGTACACCACATTTGGCTGAATATGGTTTGGGAAGGAGCCTTATTTTCTAGTTACCCCTACTATCCCCCTAGTATCCCCCTAGTATCCCCCAAGTATCCCCCTAGTATGTCATTGTAAAATCCAGTGAATTTTACTGCATTTTGTTGCGGTACGCTGCACTAGGGTGTCGCTTTAAACCTATTGTGCGTTTTTCGGAAAATTTATGTAAATATCTGAAAAACAATGCGTTAAACGAACCAAATGTTTGTGAGGGATGGATTTGCCCCTTAGTTTTGGGGTATTATTAATCTTTAAAACCATTTAATATGGCAAAATTTGATGGGATCTTTGAGATCCAAGGTACGTTAAAAGGTATGACCTTTTACAAGACGAAAGACGGTATGCTAATCCGCACCAAGGGTGGGGTGAGCAAAGACCGCATTGCACATGACCCCGCATTTCAGCGTACCCGTGAGAACGGGACTGAATTTGCGCACCTGGCCGAGTGTGGCCAGTTAATCCGCAAAGGTTTGGGCGGTATGCTCAAGCTAGCGAAAGACCGGCATATGAGCAGCCGGATGATGAGCGTGCTCAGCAAGGTGAAGAATTTGGATACCACTTCCCCTCGTGGGGAACGAAAAGTGGCCATTGGCCTTGCCGATCAAGAGGGGAAAAACCTGTTGAGAGGATTCGATTTCAACAATGGATCCCGTTTTGATCGTGTATTCCGCTCGCTTTATACGTTGGATACCACGACGGGAACTTTCAGTGTGGACGATTTTCTGGCCTCAGAGATGCTGAGTTTACCGGAAGGAGCCACGAATGTGAGTTTAAGCGTAGCCGCCGGGCTTGTGGATTTCGAGACCGGGGATTATGTCACGGCCATTAGTCCGAAGACTAACTTGGCGGTGAGTGATCCTGCGCAGCCAATTAGTTTGGCTCCCGCTGCTCTACCAACGGGAACCGGGTATTTGTTTTTCTATTTTCTGCTGGAATTTTTTCAGGAGATTAATGGGGAGCAATATCCGTTGAAGAATCATGCTCATAATGTGTTGACCCTCTTGGAGGTTACCGATGCATAGGCATGAGGCTGAATGTTTGGACCCTGCTTTCTTTTGGAGGCAGGGTTTTTTTGGTTTGGGAATCGGGATTCGGGATTCGTTAATTCGGGATTCGTTAATTCGGGATTCGGGAATCGGGATTCGGGATTCGGGAATCGGGAATCGGGAATCTGGAATCGGCATTCGGGTGATGGGGTGATGGGGTGATGGGGTGAGGGGGAGGATATT
>CAYPGZ010000052.1:0-14177 GCA_964410335.1 uncultured Flavobacteriaceae bacterium
GCCGATGTGCTTTTTGTGGTATTGTGTTTGGCAAATCAAACAGGCGTAGATCTGGACGAAGCCTTTCAAAAGAAATTAGCACTGAAAACAAAACGCGACCACGACCGTCATCACAACAACGAAAAATTAAAATAAATGGCTTTCAGGAAAACCATCTCTTATCCCGGCTTTTGGAAATCCGTATTCGTACTGGGTCTGATTTTTGCGCTTATATACAACCTGCTGGATTTGTTTTTTTCATTTGAATTTGACATCGATGCTTATGTGCAAACTTATTTCTCGAGTATCCAAAACAGCATTCGTTTTTTGTTGGCCAACTTTGTGGGTGGGTTTATATATGGATTCGTAATTACCTACATAAAATTCAATAGAAAATTGAAAGAAATAGAAAAAGGGCCTCTTCCATGATCAATCCCAAAATCATTAAAATGAAAGGTTTTTGGAAATCCGTTTTTCAAACCTCCGGGGCATTTATCGTCGTGATGCTCCTCTTCCGAATCGGTTTAGTTTACCAATTGGATTTTTCGACTTTTGTGAAAACCGAAATTTCCGGTAGGCTTTTTATGTTTTTGATATCCAATGTTTTAATCTGGATTTTAATGGCATTCTTGCTTACTTATTTCAATTTCAAAAAAAGATATAAGGAAAATAATAAAGAATAAACAGATGAGTATAAAGGAAAAAATCAAATCCACGTTATTTTGGAGAGCCGTTTTAATATTTTCAATTCTTTACCCGCTCATCTCTGAGTCATTGATAATGTGGTGGAATTATGATTTAAATTTTGCTGAGTTAAGAGAGAACCGTTTATTTGAAAATAATTTTTTTCTCTATGCTTTAGCTCAATTTATCAAAGGTCTTATCATAGGTATTCTGGTACTCCTCATTAGTTATAAAGAAAAAGGGAAGGCATCAAAAGCAGTCACAAATAAATAGATTTAAAAAATTTAAAAGAATATTTCCTTAATTTTGAGAGTATCGGGTTTTGAAAAAAATTTTGACCTCCCACAATGAACGAATTGGATTCGCTTTATACTTTTATCGATCTGGCGGGAACTTTTGCCTTCGCAATTAGTGGTGCAGTTGCCGCTAAACAAAAAGGCTTGGATGTTTTTGGGATTTTGGTCGTGGCTTTCACTGTGGCTTGTGGCGGCGGAATTATCCGGGATTTATGCATTGGTTCTATTCCTCCCACCGGTCTTTCCGATTGGCGATATCTCCTCACTTCTGTTATCGCTGCGATTATTGCCATGGGTTTTACGCCTTTGTTGAGATTGCTTAACCGTCCTGTTATTGTTTTTGATGCGGTGGGATTGGCTATGTTTGCTGTAATCGGAGCCGAAAAAGCTTTAGGATTTGGTCATAACAATGAAGTGGCCATATTGTTGGGAATGATCACAGCGGTGGGTGGCGGCGTTATCCGCGATATTTTTCTAAACCGTATTCCTGCAATTTTTGAAAAGGAAATTTATGCCTCCACAACCATTTTGGGGGCAAGTGTAGTCGTAATAGGACGACATTGGGGTTACACCGGCGATTGGGTTTTTATTGGAGGATTTTTAGTGTGTTTTCTCTTACGAATATTGGCCTTAAAATTCCACTGGCACCTCCCCTCTTTTGCAGAAAAAGACAAAAAATAATGAGCTGATTCTAATCTTTATTCCTCTTTGAATATTTCATCAAATAAAAGTTCGAAAGCTTTGTTTACGGTTTTTCCCAATGTTTTTTTTCGATGATTACCAAAGTTAAAACCAAGTGCTTTGGTTTTTCCCGGGCTTGCCAAACCAATAAAAACGGTTCCTATTTCTGCATCGCTATCGCCTTTTGCAGGGCCGAGATTTCCCGTAGTGGAAAGGGCATAATCGGTTTTGAGAATTCTCTTGGCATTTTCGGCCATGGCAATGGCCACTTCTTCACTCACCACAGAGTATTTTTCAATGATATCATTTGGAATTCCCAGTACATCGTGTTTTATAGCGGTGGCATAACTCACAATACTGCCTTTAAAAAAATCTGAAGCTCCGGGACTTTCGGTAAACATTGCCGATATCCGACCTCCGGTGCAGCTTTCTGCCGTGGCTAAAGTTTTTTTCATCTCCACGAGTCTGGCAGCGATTTTTGTTTGAATCGGTTCGCCATCATCATAGGTTTTGACCCACTTTCCTATAAGCCTGTGCAACTTTGAAAAACATTCATCGATTTCCATTTTTAGCGCCTGCTCATCCAATCCCCTTGCACTCAACCGGAGACGTACATAACCCGGACCCGGCAAATAGGCTAATTTCAAAAAATCAGGCAATTCATCTTCCCAAGAGCTGATTTTTTGAGCTAGGGTACTTTCACCCAGCCCATAAACCACCGCAGTTTTATGGACGATAAAAGGAGTTTTGAATCGTTTTTGCAAACGCGGAAGGACATCTCTTTCCATCAAGGCCTCCATTTCAAGAGGAACGCCGGGCAGAGAAATATAAACGGTATCGTCTTTTTCAAACCACATTCCCGATGCAGAACCGTGATGATTTATCATTAAATCGGCTTTGGAAGGCAACCAGGCTTGTTGACGATCCATTTCCGGAAGTTCTTTTCCTTTGAAACTCGTGTAGATTCGTTTGATGTGTTCCAAGACCTCCTCTTGAAATACCAATTTATCATCAAAATATTCACAGAGAATTTGTTTGGTAATATCATCCCGTGTAGGGCCTAATCCCCCGGTGATAATCACTAAGGATACTCTTTCCGAAGAAGATTTTAAGGTAGATAATATCTGCTCCCTTTCATCTTGAATCGAAGTGATTTGTCTAATATCTATTCCAATTCCGCCCAAAACCGTAGAAAGGTATGCAGAATTGGTGTCGATGACTTGCCCAATCAGAATTTCATCGCCAATAGTAATGATTTCAGCTTCCATGCCGAATGCTTAATTACGGGTTGCTCTTCACACAAAGAAATAAAAAATCTTTAACGCTCAACTCTTCATTAAGGAAAATTTATTTCACTTTTATCTTGAAAATAGATTGGTCTTGGAGAAAACCTTCCAACACATCGTCTTTTTCCACTTTTCCCACTCCCGCCGGGGTGCCGGTGAAAATAATGTCGCCGATTTTTAGGGTGAAATATTGAGAAATATAGGAAATCAATTCATCGATTTTCCACAACATCAAGGCGGTATCTCCCTTTTGAACCGAAGTGCCGTTTTTTTTCAATTCGAAATGCAGATTATTCAAATCGGGAAGTGCTGTTTTTTTTATCCACTTTCTTCCGATTACGGCTGCTCCATCAAAAGCTTTTGCCTTTTCCCAGGGAAGGCCTTTTTTTTTCAATTCGCTTTGCAAGTCACGAGCCGTAAAGTCGATTCCCAAACCGATATCTTCATAATATTTAGCTGCAAATTCGGGTTGAATGTGTTTTCCGAGCCGGTTTATCTTTATGAGCACTTCCACTTCATGGTGTACTTCATCAGAAAAATCAGGAATAAAAAAAGGTTGATTTTTTAATAAAACCGAAGTCTCGGGCTTTAGGAAAAGCACGGGATGCTGTGGTTTTTCTGCTTGCATTTCCCGGATATGTGCCGCATAATTTCGACCCACACAAATAATTTTCATGATGTGATTTTGACTACAAATTTATCTCGTGACACTCCCCGTAGATTATTTTCGGATAAATAAATTCTTAATTTAGTTTTTCTTCCAACTTTCGCATTTTGATGGCTGTAAGGACTTTCTTGGTGTATAAGGGAAAATCGGCATTAAGAATCCAACTGATATATCCGGGTTCTTTTTCCATGATTTCTTCCACGAGTTTTCCTTTATGTTTTCCGAAAGCATAGATTTCTTTGCCCTGTCGATTGTAAGAGATAAAACCTGCAAAATCTGCAAATTTTTTGTGTGCACTAAACTTTGCCAGCCATTTGGTGTCGTTTTCCAAACTCGGATATTTATCCAACTGTGATTTTAGCACTTCAAACGTGGCGAGGGTGTCTGCCTCAGCACTGTGTGCATCTTCCAGTTCTTTGCCGCAATAAAACCTGTAGGCGGCTTCCAAAGTACGTTTTTCCATTTTATGAAAAATGGTTTGGACATCGATGGCGTGAACATGCTTGAGATCAAAATCCAAACCTGCGCGAAGCATTTCTTCGGCCAAAAGAGGAATATCAAAACGATTGCTATTGTATCCTGCCAAATCGCAGCCTTTGATAAACTCGTGAACTTTTTTTGAGAGTTCTTTGAAGGTGGGTTCATCAGCCACATCCTCGTTAGAAATTCCGTGTACCTTTATCACTTCCGGTGGTATAATCATTTCCGGATTCACCCGCCAGGTATGACTTTCTCTATTTCCATTTGGAAAAACCTTCAGGATGGAAATCTCAACAATGCGGTCTTTGGCTATATTGATTCCCGTGGTTTCCAAATCAAAGAAACAAATTGGACGAGAGAGGTTTAAGTCCATGTTTGAAGTAATTTAAAAATTTAAAAGTCCGCAATCGTTAGCCGCACATAAACACACCTACTCTTTCTTTTTTTGAGGCCATTCTATACCTGTCGGTTTACATCAAAACCTTCTAGATATTGAGCAACACGTTGTACAAATTGTCCTCCCAAAGCTCCATTCACCACACGGTGGTCATAGCTATGCGAAAGGAACATTTTGTGTCGGATTCCAATAAAATCACCTTCCGGAGTTTCGACCACGGCGGGCACTTTGCGAATAGCGCCAAGAGCCAAGATCCCCACCTGAGGTTGATTGATTAGCGGTGTGCCGAAAACACTGCCAAAAGTCCCCACGTTAGTCACGGTGTAGGTGCCGCCATGAGTTTCATCAGGTTTTAGTTTACCGTTACGAGCGCGGTGTGCCAAATCGTTTACGGCTTTAGACATCCCAACCAAATTGAGTTGATCGGCATTTTTGATGACCGGAACTATCAAGTTTCCATCGGGCAAAGCGGCTGCCATTCCCAAATTGATATTTTTCTTTTTGATGATTTTGTCTCCATCCACCGAAATATTCATCATGGGAAAATCCTTTAAGGCTCTGGCCACGGCTTCCATAAAAATTGGAGTGAAAGTCAGTTTTTCACCTTCCCGTTTAGCATATTCGTCTTTCACTTTGTTCCGCCAGTTCCAAATATTGGTCACATCCACTTCAATAAAAGACTGTACGTGCGCAGAAGTGTGCACGGTATGTACCATATGTTGAGCAATCAATTTGCCCATTCTGGACATTTCGATAATTTCGTCTTCTCCGTTTACACTAACAGGCGTTGGTGTGGGTTGAGGTTTTGAAGACGGAATTTGAGTTTGCTGAGGAGCAGACTGCTTCCCTCGTGTTTCCAAATATTGGAGCATGTCGTTTTTGGTTACCCGTCCTTCTTTTCCGGTACCGGGTATTTTTTCCAATTCCTCAAAACCAATATTCTCCTCTTTGGCAATATTCTTCACCAAAGGCGAATAAAAGCGTTCAGATGAAGAAAAATCTGCCGCACTTGCCACACTGGATTTTGCATCGGTAAGGCGTTTGGCAACGGCCTCCACGTTGGCTTCCGTGGTAACTACCTCGGATTCCCCTATTAAAGTTTCTTCCGCAGTTTGCTCATCAGTTTGTTTTTCTTCAGCGGGAGCGTCTCCTTGGGTTTCGATTATGGCCAGCACCTGACCGACTTGAACCACGTCATCCACATCAAAGAGTTTTTCAAGAAGCACGCCATCTACTTCGCTGGGCACTTCACTATCCACTTTATCCGTTGCGATTTCGAGTACAGCTTCATCAGCTTCGATTTTTTCGCCAACTTCTTTCAACCAGTTCGTGATTGTCGCTTCTGCGACACTTTCGCCCATTTTGGGGAGCTTTAGTTCAAATTTTGCCATGTTTTTCGGCGGGTGTTTTTTGTTTCAGACTGCGAAATTAATCAATTTTTTTTGGAAAGAGCTTCCGGAAACTTCACTTCTCCCTTCTCAAAACTATTGTCGCTTCCCAGATAGAAATCAAAATCGGGAGGTTTTATCCTAAATTTGTTGTTTTGATTTTTATGAACTTGAATTAAATCAATAATTTCAGCAAAGGAAATACTTGCCGCATCAAAAATAAGCATCGCTTCTAAAATCCTTTGCGTTTTTAAATCTTCAGGAAGTAATGTTTCGGAATTTTCCGAGTATTGGTTCCTAGCCTTTTCTGTATTATTTCGGGTAATCCAATAAGTTTTTCTTACCGAAAGAGTTTTATTTTGTTTAGGCTGTGCGGAAAACCTTTTTTTAGTTATTGCCATCCATACTGCAAGTTTCACCGCAATATCCATCAACAAATGGCTTTTAAAGTGTTTTTGATAAAAAAGTTGCATTGCTCCGAAAAAACGCTTGGCGTATTCGGCATCCTTCAGGCTACTTTCCCCTTTGAAATGCAAAATAATTTCTGAACCTAAATAGAAATTCTTATAATTGGATTTTTGAAAACTATAGCATAAATCGATGTCTTCGCCGTACATGAAATAATCTTCATCCAATCCGCCAATTTCCCGATACCGTGAAGTTTTCATCAATAAACATGCTCCTGTCAGCACCGGAGTATTTCCTGTTTCCTCTTCTTTTAAATGATGCGCGTAATAATTTTCACCATTTCCCAGGAATTTTTGAAAAGCAATTTTGGGAGTAGGGAAATTTCGTTTGCTTTCCGGGAGGAAATTGCCGGTGCCATCAATCAGTCTTGGGCCAATAGCCCCGAAATCCGGATGTTTTTCGGCGAATTTCAGAAGGTTTTCAAAAGTGGTTTCTGCCACGACCGTGTCGGGGTTCAGCAGGCATAAATATTCTCCTTTTACCACTTTCACCCCCCGGTTGTTTCCCCGGCTAAATCCTTCATTAGTTTGGTTTTGAATCAGAATAACGTCAGGAAAATGTGTTTTCACTAAATATGCACTTTCATCTTGCGAGTCGTTATCGACGACAATAATTTCGGCATCGATATTTTGTAGTGCTTTTTCTACACTTTTTAAGCACAGCAACAAGTGATAGGGAACTTTATAATTGAGGATGACTATCGACAGTTTCACCTCAGGCATTTTTTAGAGATCCTTCAAAAGGAATGCGGTTGACAATACTGCGGCCCAAGGTGATTTCATCGGCATATTCCAACTCGTCTCCCACAGAAATTCCACGAGCAATGGTAGAAACCTTCACGCCGCTGTTTTCCAATTGTTTGAAGATATAAAAATTTGTGGTATCGCCCTCCATCGTGCTACTCAATGCAAAAATCAATTCTTCCACCTCTCCCATTTTTGTTTTTTCCACTAAAGTGGCAATATTCAATTGGCCCGGTCCGATGCCGTCCATGGGGCTTATTTTTCCGCCCAATACATGATAGAGTCCCCGATATTGGCCTGTATTTTCGATGGCCATTACGTCCCTCACATCTTCCACTACACAAATCACTGATTTTTCGCGATGCGGATTGGAACACAAATGACACAGTTCGGAATCACTAATGTTATGGCAATTTTTACAGAATTTTATTTCTTCCCGCATTTTTTGCAAAGCTCGAGTTAAGTTGGAAGTTCTTTCTTCAGGCTGGTTGAGCAAATGCAACATCAACCGGAGTGCGGTGCGCTTTCCTATTCCGGGGAACCTCGCCATTTCTTCCACGGCTTGTTCCAACAATTTTGAAGAAAATTCCATAGGGCGAAGTTAAGGTTTTTTCGTGGTTTTCAGATGAGAAAAATCAAGAGGGAAGGTCGATTTTTCAAGTGATTTTATATCAAATCAAACAAAGAGTCCACCGCGGGATAGCGTTCTACGGTGAAACCTTCTGCATATTCTGTGCCGATAAGTCGGCCGAGGTTGCGGGCACGATAGGAAACACTTTCCAAAAAATTCACACTGGAAACATGGGTTTCTGGTTCGTTGCTTTTCGGATCGTGAAATTGGGATTTATAGGCTTGAACTGCTTGCATTTTTGTTTCCATAAATCCACTGATATCTACCACAATATCAGGTTTCAAGTCTTTCCACTGAATATAATGATAAACCGCTTTGGGGCGCCACGCCACTTGTTTATTTTCCTGAAAAGTGGTTTCGATTTTTTTTAGTCCGCTCAAAAAGCAGGCATCACTCGCCAAGCGGCTTCCCTTTCCGTGATCGATATGTCGGTCGTCTACGGCGGGGCACAACACAATTTCGGGACGATATTTTCGAATTATTTTTATGATTTCTAGTTGATGTGCTGCGTTATTAATAAAAAATCCATCGCTAAATCCAAGATTTATTCGTGTAGAAAGCCCCAAGATTTTAGCCGCATCGGCAGCCTCTTGATCACGAATTTCTGCTGAGCCGCGGGTCCCTAATTCTCCTCGTGTCAGATCCAAAATTCCAGTTTTTTTGCCCCGGGAAACTTCTTTTGCAAGAATTCCGGAGCAACCGAGTTCAACATCGTCAGGATGAGCGCCTATTGCAAGTATGTCTAATTTCATTAATGGAAACTAATTATTGAGAATATGATTTCTATGAAAAAGCCAAAAATACAAATTTGAAAAGCTTTTAAGAAGAGCTATCAGCCTTTAACCTCGAGTTTAAAAATATTGTTTATATTCAATGAATAAGATTTTTTGTGGTAAAGTCCCGTGTTCAGAAGACCCTTTTAAGATTTAAAGTGTTTCCTTTAACCAATCAAAAAATTCCCGTTGCCATACCAGTGCATTTTGTGGTTGCAAAACCCAATGATTTTCCTCCGGGAAGTATAATAATTTGCTTTTTATCCCCTGTAACTGTGCTGCCTGAAATGCTGCCAGACTTTGCCCGATCGGAACCCTATAATCCCTTCCTCCCTGAATAATAAAGATGGGTGTATCCCATTGATCGACATAATTTATCGGGTTGAATTGGTTGTAGGATTTTTGAGCAATAGGATTGTTTTTCTCCCAATAAGCACCGCCCATGTCGTGGTTTACGAAAAATAATTCCTCGGTAGTGCCATACATCGAACGGGTGTCAAAAACTCCGTCGTGAGAAATAAAAGTTTTGAAACGTCCCTCGTGGTTTCCCGCGAGCCAAAAAACCGAATAGCCTCCGAAACTGGCACCAACAGCACCCATACGATTCTTATCCACATAAGGCTCCTTAGAAACCGCATCGATAGCATCCAAGTAATCCTGCATGGCTCCTCCTCCCCAATCTCCGCTAATGGCTTCATTCCACTCCACTCCATGTCCGGGCATTCCACGGCGATTGGGAGCTACAACGATATAGCCTTGAGAAGCCATCAACTGGAAATTCCACCGGAAGGAATAAAATTGAGAAAGTGGAGATTGCGGTCCACCTTGCGTATAGAGCAGAGTGGGATATTTTTTATTTTTATCGAAATTGGGGGGAAGGATTACCCACACCAACATTTCCTTATTATCTTGGGTGGTTATCATTCGTTTTTCCACCTTGGGCAAATCCAATTTTTCATAGGTTTCTGTATTTGCTTGCGTAAGTTGTTTGAATTTTTTGGTTTTAAGATCGAAAGAAAAAATCTCGGTGGCGTGGTTCATATCGGTACGGGTAACAATCAGTTTGCCGTTATTTTCGGCGACAATTCCCGTAATATCAAACTGTCCTTCAGAAAGCTGTTCCACTACCGGCATCTTTCGAGTTCTTCCGGGAAAATCAACTTTAAAAATCTGTATGGTTCCGGCTACCGGTGCCACAAAATAGATTTCCTTATTATTTTTTGCCCAAATAAAATCAAACACAGTGCCATCCCAATTGTTGGTGAGGTTTTGTTTTATTCCATTGTGTAGGACAATGATATCGTTTTTATCGGCTTCGTATCCCGGTGTGGTCATTTGCAACCAAGCCAGTTTACCATCTTTGGAAAATATAGGGCGGGTGTCGTATCCTTTATTTTCGTGAGTTATATTTTCGGTTTTTTTTGTCTTTAAATTATATTTATAAATATCCGTATTGGTGCTGACCGCATATTCTGTGCCTTCTACTTTTTTACTCACATAATAAATATTCTCCCCTTTTGGACCCCAAACATAATCCTCTTCCCCGCCAAAAGGTTCCTGTGGGCTGTAATAAGCCTCTCCGGGCATGATATCGGTTTCGGTATCGGTTAACAGGTCTTTATAAAACACATGTTTGTAGGTGCCGTCATTCCACTTATCCCAATGTCTGTAATCCAAGGTAGTATAGACATAGGCATCACTTTTGGGCAAATCTTTATAGATATCTTTTCCCATCACTTTTTTTATGGGAACGGCTTTATGCATCAAGCGATATTTTCCGTTTGGAGAAAGGTTTCTGTCCTTGATTTTTACTTCATTTTTCGCTATCTCGACAAAGTTTCCTCCTTCGACAGGGATTTTATAATATTTTGAATCAAAATCATTCTCCTCCATATTAGGAATGGAAATTTTATAAAACAAAGTTTTTTCATCTTCGGAAATTCCGAGAGGGCTCACTCTTTTTAGTTTCCACATCAACTCAGGAGACATCGTGTTTTGGGCGGACAAAATTCCCACACACAAAAAGGCCAGCAGGACAAATGTTTTTTTCATTTTATTTATTTATTAAATAATATATATGGATTTCTATTACTAAGCTTTCCCACGAATGGTATATTTAATTTTATATCCCACTGCCGCGACAAATAAAGTCATAAAAGGGCTCACATAATTGAAAACCGCATAAGGCAAATAAGCCAGGGTGGGCACGCCGAGTACTCCACTTTGATATGCCCCACAGGTATTCCACGGCACCAAAACCGAAGTAACTGTTCCACTGTCTTCCAGTGTACGACTAAGGTTTCGGGGAGCGAGGCCTTTATCATCAAAAGCTTTTTTAAACATTTTTCCCGGAACGACAATTGCGAGATACTGGTCTGAAGCCGACAGGTTCAGTGCCAAACAACTTGCCACGGTACTCGCAAAGAGTCCGAAGGTGGTATGAAACAAAGAAAGTAAAGCTTTTGTGATTCGTGCCAAAGCGCCAATGGCTTCCATAATTCCTCCAAAAGCCATTGCACATAGGATTAACCAAATCGTATCCATCATTCCTGCCATTCCACTGGAGGAAAACAAATCGGCGAGGATTTCGTTGTCAGTTGGAATGGAAACATCCACTGTCATAGCATCCATAATTCCGCGGTAGGTTGCTTCGAGCGTTGAAACACCTTCCCCTCCACCGACAAGTTGTACCAAATCCGGCTGAAAAATCAGCGCTGCAACAGCACCTAGTAAAGTTCCTATAAACAAAGCAATAAGAGGTGAAGTCTTTTTTACGATAAGTGCAATTACCACCACCGGTACGATGAATAACCAAGCACTAATATTAAAAGTTTGGCTGATGGAAGTTAGCATAGCTTTGGAACTGGCCGTTCCCTCTACCTCAATATTAAACCCAATGATACTAAACACAATCAAGGTAAGAATCATAGTGGGTACTGTGGTAATCAGCATATAGCGGATATGGTCGAAGAGGTTTGCTCCCGCCACGGCAGGGGCCAGATTTGTAGTATCGCTTAAGGGCGACATTTTATCCCCAAAATATGCACCTGAAATAATCGCACCGGCCGTCATGGCAAGGGAAATTCCCAAAGCACCTGAAATACCAATCAAAGCAATTCCTACTGTTGCTGAGGTAGTCCAGCTGCTACCCGTTGCAATAGAAATCACCGCACAAATAACTACACAAGCCGGCAAAAAAATCGTCGGGTTTAGAATTTCCATTCCGTAATAAATCATGGTAGGAATAATTCCGCTGAGCATCCAGGTTCCCGCCAAGGCACCAACCATCATCAGAATCAAGATCGCCCCGGCAGTAGATTTGATGTTTTGAGCCACTTCGGCAATCATAGTCTCAAAACCAATCTTATTGAATAAACCAACTATAGCGGCCACGGCTGCTCCTACCAATAAAATAAATTGATTGGAGCCGGATAAAGCATCCTCGCCATAAATATATACATTGTAAGACAACAACCCGATAAGCGCAATCAACGGGATGAGTGCTTCCCAAATACTGAGTTCCGGATTTTGGATTATTTTTTCATCGTGCTCGTTCGAGACGGGATCTTTTGATTGATCGTCCATTGTTTTTTATTAAAATTGCCGTAATGATACAACTTTCAAGAAAAATGGGCAAATAGAAGGATCACAGGGTCAACAAAACCTAAAAAACACACCTCCGGTAAACAGGGATATTATTTTACAATACCCCTGTTTCTTCCATGCATTTTTTCATCATTTCAAAAGTTCTTTCGATATCGTTATCCAAGCCAATCGAAAAACGGATGAGTCCTTCGGTCAATCCCATTTCTTTTTGTTCTTCTTCTGAAATTTCAGAAGAGGTGGACGACCCCGGCGCGCTAAATAAGGTTTTGTAAAAACCCAGACTAACAGCCAGATAACCGAGGTTTCTTTCTTGCATCAGCTCCATTAATTCATTGGCTTTTTCTTTGGATCCCGCGTCGATAGTCAACATTCCTCCAAAACCATAGTTTTCATTCATCAGAGATTTAAACAATTCATGGCTCGGGTGGGATTTGAGTCCCGGATAAACAGTTTTTAAACCTAATTCTTCAAATTTTTCAGCCAGGTAAAGCGCATTTTCGCTGTGTTTTTGAACCCGGATATGCAATGTGCGCATATTTTTCAATATAGAAGCTGCGCGTAAACTGTCCATGGTGGGGCCCAATAACATTCCCGCACCATCGTTGACATTGCGAAGAGAATCGATAAAATCTTGCGTACCACAAACCACTCCCCCAACCGTATCGCTACTTCCGTTTATAAATTTGGTAAGGGAATGAATGACTATATCTGTTCCGAGTTTGGTGGGTGTAATCGACAAAGGCGAAAAGGTGTTGTCCACCACAAGAGGAATGTTGTGTTTTTTTGCAATTTTGGAAAGTTCGGGAAGATCCGCCACTTCCAATAAAGGATTGCTTACACTTTCGCAATACAAGACTTTGGTGTCTTTGGTGATTGCTGCTTCCACCTGTTTCAAATCGGTGATATCCACAAAAGAGGTGGAAATGCCCAATCCTGGGAAAAAGTTTTTCAATAAGGCATAAGTTCCGCCATAAATAGTCCTGCTGGAAACTACGTGGTCTCCGGATTTACACAATTGGAGCAAGGTCGTAGAAATAGCGCCCATCCCACTTGCCGAAACATTGGCAGTTTCGGTTGACTCCATCGCGGCAAGGGCCTGCCCGAGGTATAAATTGCTGGGTGAGGAATGTCGGGAATATAAATAACACCCTTCCGCATTTCCTTCGAAAGTGTCGAACATGGTTTTTGCGGATAGAAATGTGTATGTTGAAGAATCTGATATGGAAGGGTTTACGCCACCAAATTCACCAAAGTATTGTAAATCTTGGATTTTATCGGCCGGTTTGTATTTCATGATTATTTGATTGTTGTGAATTAGAATGAATTAAGCCGCTAATTTAGGCGAATTTTAAGGAATTATACTGAAAAACCTTATAAGTTTTGTGCTATTGTTTCTTAAGAAAAGCAATAAGTTTTTCTACCGCCTTTCCCCGATGACTGAAACTGTTTTTTTCTGAAAGTTGCATTTCAGCAAAGGTTTTTTCCTGGCCTTCAGGGACAAAAATCGGGTCATAACCAAAACCTTCTTCTCCCCTTTTTTCCTCTATAATCTTCCCGCGACAAATGCCTTCAAAAAAATATTCTTTTTCTTTCCATACTAAACAAATCACAGTTTTGAAACGCGCTTGTCGGTTTGTTTTTCCGGAAAGGTTTTTCAATAATTTTTTTATGTTGTCAGCATCTTTCTTGTCTTCGCCGGCATAGCGAGCAGAAAAAACACCCGGCTTTCCGTTTAAGGCCTCCACTTCCAACCCGGTGTCATCGGCAAAACCATCATAACCAAAATTCTCTTTCACATAAAGGGCTTTTTGCCGGGCATTTCCCTCGATAGTATCAGCAGTTTCGGGAATTTCATCATGACAACCGATATCCGTTAAGGATAATAATTCAATATTTTTCGGTATAAGGCTTTGTATTTCAACGAGTTTGTTGATGTTATGAGTAGCAAAAATAAGTTTCATACGATAGGAATTATTTTTTATATAAATATATTCGGTTTGACATCCAGATCAACTTCACTGCACAATATACTTTGCGGCATCCACTTCTGAAAGCCGGAAATACCCCAAAGGGCGATTTTCTTCATTAGTAAGGTTTA